>NZ_JBEXQG010000015.1:0-154115 GCF_040612485.1 Streptomyces sp. NPDC006385 | reverse complement strand
CTTCGCCTCGCAGTACACGCGTATGTCGCGCTCCTCGATGATCGAGCAACTCCAGGAGGAACACGTCCGCACCGCCCGCGCGGATCGTCAAGGTCACGCCTTGCCGTAGTTGAAACCGCAGTCCTTCTTCACTCCGTTGGCGCCATCGCGGCGGCAGACCGTGATCTCCACCGTGGCGCCTTCCGGAACCTGCTTCCGCGCGATGTGTGCCGGCTTGTCGTCGCAGAAGGCAGACGAGCCGTCGGCGTCCGACAACGTGACCGAGCCGCCGTTCCACGACCAGTGGGCCCAGACGCGCATACCGTCCGACTCCGTGTCACATACCTGGAACGCCTCCTTGTCGTAGCCGCCCCAGAAGATCGCCTTACCGGCCATGGTGCTGCCGCCATCGCTTGTGTAGACGACGGTCGTGCTTCCGGCCGCCTGCGCGGGAGCCACGGTGAGAAGGAAGGCCGCGGGTACGGCGGCGAGTGTCGTGGCTATGTGCTTGGCGCGTACCCCGCGAATGGAGCGCATACATCCCTCCAGATGCTGTGTTCTGGTTCATGGGGACCTCTGGCCATTGCTTGTCGGCCCCCGGCCAGGAGTCCCCATCCATGTGCTTGTGCAGGCCGTCGCGCGGGCGGGGCAGGCAGCCCAGCCCGGCGCACGGCGCGGCGGGCCGCACCTCAGGTCGAACGGTGAGATCTGAACAGATTCAGGGTGTGGTCTGGCCCACAGAAACGATCGCGGCAGGCCGCAGCCATGACTCCCCCGGTTCTTCTCATCGCACGAGTGGTCGAATCGTGCGGCACCGCAGGGAGGGTAGATCAGCGCGTCCACCGATGCCACCTGCGAAAACCTGTGAAAGCTACGCCTTTGCTACTGCCCGCCACGATCCGCCCGACTTAAACAGCGGATATATGTGACGATCACGGCAAGAACCGATCACAAGCACCTCGGTGATGCCACTGTGCGTAAACCCTGAGGATGACTGAGTGAACTCAGTCACAACAGCAGCCGCCGCACACCCCGCAGCAGACCGCACCCACCTGGGTATCCCCACCCTGACCGAATTCGGCCACCCCCTCAGCCGGGATACGGCGGAAATACACCGGCCAGCTCCCGCACCTCTTCACGCGCCTTCTGGCTTTCGGTCTCCCCGCGCAGCACCCGCGCCAGCACCCCGGCCAGCCACGCCATCTCCTCATCCCCCATGCCCTGCGTGGTCACGGCCGCCGTCCCGAGGCGCAGGCCGCGGGCGTCGCCGTGCGGCAGGGCGCAGCAGTCCAGCACGATCCCGGCCGCCGCGAGCCGCCCGCGCGCGTCGCGGCCGTCGATGCCGAGCGGTGCCGGGTCGGCCGTGATCAGGTGGGTGTCGGTCCCGCCGGTGGTGACGACCAGCCCCTCCGCGGCCAGCCCGGCCGCCAGGACCCTCGCGTTGGCGACCACCCGATGGGCGTACGCGGTGAACGCCGGGGTTGCCGCCTCGCCGAACGCGACGGCCTTGGCGGCGATGGTGTGCATCTGCGCGCCGCCCTGGGTGAAGGGGAAGACGGCGCGGTCGACGCGCTCGGCGAGGTCCGAGCCGCACAGGATCATGCCGCCGCGCGGGCCCCTGAGCACCTTGTGGGTGGTGGCGCACACGACATCGGCGTACGGCACCGGGTTCGGCGCCGCTCCCCCCGCGACGAGCCCGATGGGGTGGGCGGCGTCGGCGATGAGATACGCGCCCACCTCGTCGGCGATGTCGCGGAAGAGGGCGTAGTCGATGTGGCGCGGGTAGGCGATGGAGCCGCAGACGACGGCCTTCGGCCGATGGTTGCGCGCCAGCGTGCGCACCTGGTCGTAGTCGATGAGCCCGGTCTCGGCGTCCACCCCGTATCCCACGAAGTCGAACCAGCGGCCGGAGAAGTTGGCCGGCGAGCCGTGCGTGAGGTGTCCGCCGTACGGCAGTCCGAGGGCGAGGACGGTGTCGCCGGGCCGCAGCAGGGCGGCGTACGCGGCGAGGACGGCCGAAGACCCCGAGTGGGACTGCACGTTGGCGTGCTCGGCGCCGAACAGCAGCCTGGCGCGCTCCACGGCGAGCCGCTCGGCGACGTCGACCATCTCGCACCCGCCGTGGTACCGGCTGCCCGGATACCCCTCCGCGTACTTGTTGGCCAGCGGCGACCCGAGCGCCGCCAGCACGGCCGGCGAGGTGAAGTTCTCGGCGGCGATGAGCTGGAGCGTCGTCGACTGCCGCTCCCGCTCCCCGAGCAGGATGTCGGCGAGCTGGGGGTCCTGCCGGCGCAGGACGTCGGCCTCGATGCCATGGGCGACCGTCATGGTGGGCTCCGGGCGTGCGTCGACGGTGACGTACGTCCAATGTAGGCCCGGGATGGCTGGGACGCCCGTGTTGTTACGCCCTCGCGGCGACTCCGGTGAGGGCGGTCACCACCGGATCCAGCGCCTCATGTATCTCGTCCCCCACCGACCGGAAGAACGTCAGCGGCGCCCCGTACGGGTCATACACCTCGTCCGCCTCCACCGTCGGCGCCAGAAGCCACCCGCGTAGAGCCGCCGCCGCACGGACCAGGGCGCGTGCGCGCAGCACCACCCCGTCCTCCAAGGGAGGCAGGGTCGCGGGGTCTATCGCCTTCACCAGGCGGGTGAACTCCTTCAGGGTGAAGGTGCGCAGGCCCGCCGAGTGGCCCATGGAGATGACCTGGGCGCGGTGGTCGCGGGTGGCTGTGAGGACGAGGTCGGCGCGGATGACGTGCTCGTCGAGGAGCTCGCGGCCGACGAAGCCGGAGGCGTCCGCGCCGAAGTCGGCGAGGACGGTCTCCGCGTTGGCCTCCATGGGCGCGCCCTCGTGACCCCAGGTGCCCGCGCTCTCCACGATCAGCCCGCCGCCGAGCACACCGAGCCGCTGCGCCACGAAATGACGGGTCAGCCGCTCGGTGATCGGCGAGCGGCACACGTTGCCGGTGCTGACGTGGAGGATGCGGAAGCTGTCGCGCGGAAGCCCGACGAAGGTCGTCGTGATCTCCGCGGCATGTTCCCCGTTGCCTATGCCACGCCCCGCTTCAGGGGCTGTCAATTCGCCACCTCGAGGTCGGGTACGACCTTCCGCAGCTCGTCCGCCGAGATCGCGCCCGCGCGCAGCAGGAGCGGGACCTCGCGGGTGACGTCGACGATCGAGGAGGGGACGTTGCCGGGGGTCGGACCGCCGTCGAGGTAGACGGAGACCGAGTCGCCGAGCATCTCCTGCGCCGCGTCACAGTCCTCGGGGGCGGGGTGGCCCGTCAGGTTCGCCGACGACACGGCCATCGGGCCGACCTCCGTCAGCAGCTCGATGGCGACCGGGTGCAGGGGCATGCGCACGGCGACCGTGCCCCGGGTGTCACCGAGGTCCCACTGCAGGGACGGCTGGTGCTTGGCGACCAGCGTCAGCGCGCCCGGCCAGAACGCGTCGACCAGTTCCCAGGCCAGCTCGGAGAAGTCGGTGACGAGACCATGGAGCGTGTTCGGGGAGCCGATCAGGACGGGGGTGGGCATGGTGCGGCCGCGGCCCTTGGCCTCCAGCAGATCGCCCACCGCCTCCTTGGAGAACGCGTCGGCGCCGATGCCGTACACCGTGTCGGTCGGGAGGACCACGAGCTCGCCACGGCGGACGGCGGACGCTGCCTCACGCAGACCCGTCGTGCGGTCGGTCGCGTCGTTGGTGTCGTATCGCCGAGCCATGTCTAGCGGGCCTCCTCGTACACGGAGTACACGTACTGGTGTACTTGCGGGACTGAAGTGCGGGGGGTGGTCACGGCAGCGCCTTGCGGGCGGTCGCGAACCTCGGGCGGTTGTTGAGGTCGGGATGGTCGGCCGCGTCGGCCCAGCCCCGCTCCTCGGTGAAGATCCACGGCACCTGGCCGCCCTGGGTGTCGGCGTGCTCGATGACGACGACACCGCCGGGGCGCAGGAGACGGTGTGCGGTGCGCTCCAGGCCGCGGATGAGGTCGAGGCCGTCCTCGCCGGAGAACAGGGCGAGTTCGGGATCGTAGTCCCGCGCCTCGGGAGCGACGTACTCCCATTCGGTCAGCGGGATGTAGGGCGGGTTGGAGATGACCAGGTCGACCTGGCCGTCGAGGTCGCGGAAGGCGTCCAGGGCGTTGCCCTGCCGCAGGTCGACACGGGAGCCCGCCACGTTCTTGCGGGTCCAGTGCAGGGCGTCCTCGGACAGCTCCACGGCATGCACGCGGGAGCGCGGGACCTCCTGGGCGAGGGCGAGCGCGATGGCGCCGGAGCCGGTGCACAGGTCGACGATGCAGGGCTCGACGACGTCCATGGCGCGCACCGCGTCTATGGCCCACCCGACGACCGACTCGGTCTCGGGGCGGGGCACGAACACGCCCGGCCCGACCTGGAGTTCCAGGTACCGGAAGTAGGCCCGCCCGGTGATGTGCTGGAGCGGCTCGCGCTGCTCACGGCGGGCGATGACCTCCCAGTACCGGGCGTCGAAGTCCGCGTCCTTCACGGAGTGCAGCTCGCCCCGCTTCACGCCGTGCACGAACGCGGCGAGCTCCTCCGCGTCGTTGCGCGGCGAGGGCACGCCGGCGTCGGCCAGCCGCTGGGTGGCCTGTGCCACCTCCGCGAGCAGCACGCTGCGGGGGCTTGAGGGTCGCCCCCCAAAAGATTGCTGCACGCAAATCCTCCGTGTCGTACTCGTACGTGTGTACGTCCCTTACATCCCCTACGTCCTTACGCGGCCGCCAGCTTCGCCGCCGAGTCCGCGTCGACGCACGCCTGGATCACCGCGTCGAGGTCGCCGTCCAGGACCTGGTCCAGGTTGTAGGCCTTGAAGCCCACCCGGTGGTCCGAGATGCGATTCTCCGGGTAGTTGTAGGTGCGGATCTTCTCGGAGCGGTCGACCGTGCGGACCTGGCTGCGCCGGGCGTCGGCGGCCTCCTTCTCCGCCTCCTCCTGCGCCGCCGCGAGCAGCCTGGAGCGCAGGATACGCATCGCCTGCTCCTTGTTCTGCAGCTGGCTCTTCTCGTTCTGGCAGGAGGCGACGACTCCGGTCGGAATGTGCGTGATGCGCACGGCGGAGTCGGTGGTGTTGACGGACTGACCACCCGGGCCGGACGACCGGTACACGTCGATCCGGAGGTCGTTCGGGTTGATCTCGACGTCGATCTCCTCGGCCTCGGGCGTGACCAGCACACCGGCCGCGGAGGTGTGGATGCGGCCCTGGGACTCGGTGGCCGGCACCCGCTGCACCCGGTGCACACCGCCCTCGTACTTCAGCCGGGCCCACACGCCCTGCCCGGGCTCCGTCGCGCCCTGGCCGCCCTTGGTCTTCACGGCGACCTGGACGTCCTTGTAGCCGCCCAGCTCGGACTCGGTGGCGTCGATGATCTCGGTCTTCCAGCCGACGCGCTCGGCGTAGCGCAGGTACATGCGCAGCAGGTCACCGGCGAACAGGGCGGACTCGTCGCCGCCGGCGCCGGCCTTGATCTCGAGGATGACGTCCTTGTCGTCGCTGGGGTCGCGCGGGACGAGGAGAAGGCGCAGCTTCTCGGTCAGCTCCTCGTGCTGCTTCTCCAGCTCCTTGACCTCGGCCACGAAGTCGGGGTCGTCCGCGGCGAACTCACGCGCGGTCTCGATGTCGTCGCCCGTCTGCTTCCAGGAGCGGTACGTGGCGACGATCGGGGTGAGCTCGGCGTAGCGCTTGTTCAGCTTGCGCGCGTTGGCCTGGTCGGAGTGGACCGACGGGTCCGCGAGCTTCTTCTCCAGGTCGGCGTGCTCAGCGACCAGGTCCTCGACGGCCTCGAACATCTTGGGGCTCCTGTGTAGGTACGACTGTGAAGGGCGGGCGACCAAAAACGCCGGTCCCGGCACGCCTGTGAGGGGGCGCGGCCGTGGACCGGCGGATTGGAGCTCGCTACTTCTTGGAGCCGGCAGCAGCCTTGCCGAAGCGGGCCTCGAAGCGGGCCACTCGGCCACCGGTGTCGAGGATCTTCTGCTTGCCCGTGTAGAACGGGTGGCACTCGGAGCAGACCTCGGCGCGGATGGTGCCGCTCTCGATCGTGCTACGGGTGGTGAACGACGCGCCGCAGGTGCAGCTGACCTGCGTCTCGACGTACGCGGGGTGGATGTCGCGCTTCAAGGTGTCTCCTACTGTTTCGGGAGGGCGCCGGGTCGCAGCCGCGGGATGCGGGAGCGTGAACCGGAGCCGACGTACCAGTCTGCCAGGACTGGCGCCTTCTCCCAAAACCGGGGGTTGCTGTTGTTTGTTCCCTACGGGCCGGTGGGGGCTGATCGCGCAGTTCCCCGCGCCCCTCAACCGGCGTTGACGACACCCTTGGCATCGCCCGTCGCGGTGCCTCGGGTGGCCGCCTCGGGGATCGGCCTGTCTGCCTTCAAGGCGTCCCACACCAGCTGCGACTTCTCCTTCTCCACCAGCACACGGTTGGGATCCGCCGGGTCGTACTGGACCGGCATCGTGACCATGGTCATGTTCTGGGAGCCGATGCCCTTCAGGCCGCTCGCGAAGGACATGAGCTTGTCGACCGAGCCGAGGTCGGAGTCGGTCGTCACCGTCTTGGTGGCGGTGTCGGCCAGGTCGTAGAGCCTCTTGGGATCGCCGAACAGGTTGATGTTCTTGACCTGGTTGATCAACGCCTTGACGAAGGCCTGCTGGAGCTGGATGCGGCCCAGGTCGGAGCCGTCGCCCACGCCGTGCCGGGTGCGGACCAGGCCGAGGGCCTGCTTGCCGGTGAGCTGGTGGGTGCCGGCCTCCAGGTCGAGGTGGCTGTCGGGGTCGTTGATGTTCTTGGTGGTGGTGACCTGGACGCCGCCGAGCTCGTCGATGAGCTTCTGGAAGCCGGAGAAGTCGACCTCCAGGTAGTGGTCCATGCGGATGCCCGAGAGGGACTCCACCGTCTTCACGGCGCAGGCCGCGCCGCCCGTGGTGTACGCGGAGTTGAACATCACGCCGGACGCGGCCGGGTACCTGTCGCCCTTGGTGTCGGTGCAGTCGGGGCGGTCGATGAGGGTGTCGCGCGGGATCGAGACCACGCTGGCCTTCTTGTGGCCCTCGTAGACGTGCACGATCATCGCCGTGTCCGAGCGGGCGCTGCCGTCGTCGGCGCCTCCGCCGAGCGCCTTGTTGCTGCCGGAGCGGGTGTCGGAGCCGAGGACGAGGATGTTCTCCGAGCCGTTGTCGACCTTCTCCGGCCGGTCGGTGCCGAGGGCGTGGTCGATGTCGACGCTCTTGATGTTGCCGTTGAGCTTGAAGAACAGGTACCCGGCTCCGGTGCCGCCCAGGACCACGATCCCGGCGGCCGTCCAGGCCGTGATCAGCAGGCCCGTGCGCTTGTCGCGGGGCTTTCGACGGCGGCCCTTGGCGCGGTGACGCGGACCGTTGGTGCCGGTGTCGCCCGGTATACCGGGCTCCGGCGTGCTCTCGGCGGACACTGTGCTCCTCGGTTCTCGTCCGGTCGGTTACCCCCTGCTTTCAGGGTCAGGCGTGGCCATTTGGCCCGTACCACACCATCGTCGCCCCGTCCGGTCAGACGGGGAAACCCGGAGAAGGGTTGCACAACGGACCATGCCCACCGCCTGGGGAGCGGTGGGCACGGTGTGCCGGCGGTGATCGGGCCGTACCCGTCTCACCTGCGGCTTCAGCCGAAGATGTCGTACTGCTTGAAGTCGGTGCCGACCGAGATCCTTGTGGCGAAGATCTCGCTGGTGGCCTTTCGGTGCCCTTGTACAGGTAGAGCGTGCCGCCGGGCGTACGGGCCAGGAAGTCCGCCCTGCCGTCGCCGGTGATGTCGCCGTGGCCGCGCAGGGAGTTGTACTGGTTCCAGCCGGAGCCGACCTTGACGCGGGTCCCGAGCGTGCAGGACGAGGTCGGCGCCGCTCCAGCTGCCCCAGGACGCGCGCGCGGCGAACGAGCTGCCGTTGGAGTCCTTCGAGCAGCCGGTCTTGGTGGAGGCGTTGCGCACCCACAGGTCGGCCTTGTGGTCGCCGCTGACGTTGGTGTCGTCGACCCGCGGATAGGCGGCACCGACGTAGGTACTGACCTTGGCGAAGACGCTGTGCGCGCCGTTGGCGACGCAGTTCTCCACCTCCCAGGAGACGACCCCTACGATCCGGCCGTTCACGACGAGCGGCCCGCCGGAGTCACCGTTGCAGGCGGACGTGGTCCCGCTGCCGCTCGCCGGCCGGCCCGCGCAGACCATGTGGCCCTTGACGAACTCGCCGCCGTAGTAGCCGGCGCAGGTGCTGTCGGACTGGACGGGCAGCGTGGCCGTCTTCAGCGTGTCGGAGCTGTCCTGGCTGGTGGAGCTGGTCCGGCCCCAGCCGTAGACCTTCGCACTCGTCCCGGCCGCGTAGGAGGCGGTGTCACCGGACGTCGTCATGCGGATCGGCGTCGTCCTGACCGGGTTGGCCAGCGTGATGACGGCGATGTCGTTGTCGATCGTCGTCGCGTTGTACGACGGGTGGTGCCACTGCCGGTGCGGCAGGGTGACGGTGCCGCCGTGCATGGTCGTCGTAGTACCAGAGCTGCGCCATCCAGGGCGCCGAGGCGATGGTGGTCTCGCTGCCACCGATGATCATGGGGCTCGCGGTGGAGTCGTCGTCGGAGCCGCTGGTGCTCGCGCTGTACGACGACTTGGTGGGCGTCTGCCCCGCGGTGTCGTCGCCGGCGAGGGCACCCGCGACGCGCCTCTCCGCCGGGCAGCCCGATCAGCGCCAAAGGGCCGCCCCCCGTCACTGTCTGACGGGGGGCGGCCCTGGGAGGTGTCCGGCTCAGTCGCCGTTGCCGGGCGTCGGCGTCGTCTTCTGAATCTGCATCAGGAACTCGACGTTCGACTTGGTCTGCTTCATCTTGTCGAGGAGCAGCTCGATCGCCTGCTGCTGGTCGAGCGCGTGCAGCACCCGGCGCAGCTTCCACACGACGGCCAGCTCCTCGTTGCCGAGCAGGATCTCTTCCTTGCGGGTGCCGGACGCGTCGACGTCCACCGCCGGGAAGATGCGCTTGTCGGCGAGCTTGCGGTCGAGCTTGAGCTCCATGTTGCCGGTGCCCTTGAACTCCTCGAAGATCACCTCGTCCATGCGGGACCCGGTGTCCACCAGAGCCGTGGCCAGGATGGTGAGCGAGCCACCGTCCTCGATGTTGCGCGCGGCACCGAAGAAGCGCTTCGGCGGGTACAGCGCGGTCGAGTCGACACCACCGGACAGGATGCGGCCGGAGGCGGGCGCGGCCAGGTTGTAGGCACGGCCCAGACGCGTGATGGAGTCCAGCAGGACAACCACGTCGTGCCCGAGCTCGACGAGCCGCTTGGCACGCTCGATGGCGAGCTCGGCGACCGTCGTGTGGTCCTCGGCCGGGCGGTCGAAGGTCGAGGAGATGACCTCGCCCTTGACCGACCGCTGCATGTCGGTGACCTCTTCCGGACGCTCGTCGACGAGGACGACCATCAGGTGGCACTCGGGGTTGTTGTGGGTGATCGCGTTGGCGATCGCCTGCATGATCATGGTCTTACCGGTCTTCGGCGGGGCCACGATCAGACCGCGCTGGCCCTTACCGATCGGCGACACGAGGTCGATGATGCGGGTGGTCAGCACGCCCGGGTCGGTTTCCAGGCGGAGCCGGTCCTGCGGGTACAGCGGGGTGAGTTTGTTGAACTCCGGGCGGCCACGGCCGTGTTCGGGCGCCATGCCGTTGACGGAGTCCAGACGCACCAGCGCGTTGAACTTCTCGCGCCGCTCGCCTTCCTTGGGCTGGCGGACCGCACCGGTGATGTGGTCGCCCTTGCGCAGGCCGTTCTTGCGGACCTGGGCGAGGGAGACGTACACGTCGTTCGGACCGGGCAGGTAGCCCGACGTACGGATGAAGGCGTAGTTGTCGAGGATGTCCAGGATGCCCGCGACGGGGATCAGGACGTCGTCCTCGGTGATCTGCGGCTCCTGGACGTCGTCGCGGCCACGGCGGCCACGGCGGTCGCGGTAGCGCCCGCGACGGCCACGGCGGCCGCCCTCGAAGTCGTCGTCGTCCTGCGGGCCGTTGTCACGCTGACGGTCCTGACGGTCCTGACGGCCGCCGCCCTGCTGCTGGCCCTGCTGGCGGTCCTGACGGCCGCCCTGCTGGTCGTCGCCCTTGCGGCGGTCACGGTCACCGCGGTCGCGGTCCCGGCCGCGCTCACGGCGGTCGCGACGGCGGCCCTCGGCGCCCTCACCGGCGTCGCCCTTGGCCTCGCCCTGCTGGGCCTGCGGCTGCGCGGGGGTCTCGGCCTGCGGCTCGCTCTTGGCCTCGGCGGCGACCGTCTCGGGGGCGGCGGCCGCGGGGGCGCCCGCCTCGGCGGTGGCGCGGCGACGGCGGCGCTCCGCCGGGGCGTCGTCTCCCCCGCGCTCGGCTGCGCTCGCGCGGGAGGGGCCCCCAGCCGGCTGGCCGGGGATCTCGATCTGCTGCTGGGCCACGGCCTTGTCGGCGGGGGCCTCAGCCGCCTTCGCCGCCTTCTTCTCGGCGGCGGCCTCGTCGCCCGTACGGGTGCGGGAGGTGGCGCGGCGCTTCGGCTTGGTCTCGGTGGCGGTGTCGGCCTTCGCGGCCGAGGCGGCGCCTCCGCCTGCGGGGGCGCCCCCGCCTGCCTGCGCCTCCTTGATGACCTCGATCAGCTGGCTCTTGCGCATACGCGCGGTGCCCCTGATGCCGAGGCCGGATGCGACCTGCTGCAGCTCGGCCAGCACCATGCCCTCGAGGCCGGTACCGCGGCGCCGCCGGGAGCCGGCACCGGTGGCAGGCGCGGAGGCGTCCGTGGCGGGCGCGGCAGCGGTCTCCTCGACACGTGCGCCCATCAGATCGGTGGTGTCGCTCACGAAGGGTCCTTCCCTGGAGCGGACGTCGGCCTGTCTGGCTCGGCGACCGGTTGTGCTGTCCGACTTCGGTCCCTGGTGTGTGGACCGTGCCGGGGCGGTGGTCCGCCAATACGGCGGAGGAATATCTGGTGATGGCGCTTCCCAGAGCCGTGGCACTCAGTGTCTGTGTCACTCGGCTCGGTCGCGCCGGTTCCGGAGCGTGCCCGGCAAGTCGCTCAGTGCCCGCGTACGAGGTACTGCCCGCGTACGTCGTACGGAACACAGTGCGGCTTGGGAGGCTCCC
This sequence comes from Streptomyces sp. NPDC006385, assembly GCF_040612485.1. NCBI lineage: Bacteria > Bacillati > Actinomycetota > Actinomycetes > Kitasatosporales > Streptomycetaceae > Streptomyces > Streptomyces sp. NPDC006385. The sequence goes on along the minus strand of NZ_JBEXQG010000015.1, from coordinate 142,996 downwards.
GGAAGAATGTCTGTCCCGGACGGGGACACGAAGCACCTCGCCATGGTGGGGTCGGGTGCAGACTTGAGGTTAACACTACCGGATCCAACAAACATTCCCCCTCTCGAAATCCGGCAACCGTGTGTCAGGTCGCAAGCGGCAGCACGCTCGCTCCCTGGGCGTCCAGCTCGAGCCGGTTCGCGGCCCAGCCGTCGCCTGCCAGATGGGCCACCTTGTCGGCGCTCTCGTGGTCGACCAGCGCCAGTACGGTGGGGCCGGCCCCGGAGATGACCGCCGGGACTCCGTCGGCCCGCAGCCGCTCCACCAGCGCCGCGCTCTCGGGCATGGCGGGCGCGCGGTACTCCTGGTGGAGGCGGTCCTCGGTGGCGGGCAGCAGCAGCTCGGGGCGCCTGGTCAGGGCCTCGACGAGCAGGGCGGCACGGCCCGCGTTGGTGGCGGCGTCGACGTGCGGAACGGTGCGCGGGAGCAGTCCGCGCGCGGTCTCGGTGAGGACCGGCTTTCCGGGCACGAAAACCACCGGAACGATGGAATCGGCAGGATCCATCCTGATGGCCCGCGCGGCGCCGCCCTCCATCCAGGACAGGGTGAAGCCGCCGAGCAGACAGGCCGCCACGTTGTCGGGGTGGCCCTCGATCTCGGTGGCGAGCTCCAGCAGCGCCGTGTCGTCGAGCTTGGTCTCGCCGCCTATGGTCACGGCGCGGGCGGCGACGATGCCGGCGCAGATGGCGGCCGAGGAGGAGCCGAGACCGCGGCCGTGCGGGATGCGGTTGGCGCAGACGATCTCCAGGCCGCGCGGCTGGCCGCCCAGCAGATCGAAGGCGGTGCGCAGGGACCGTACGAGAAGGTGGTTCTCGTCACGCGGCAGCGTCTCGCTGCCCTCACCCGCGATGTCGATGTGCAGCCCGGAGTCGGCCACCCGGACGACGACGTCGTCGTAGAGCCCCAGCGACAGGCCGAGGGCGTCGAAGCCCGGGCCGAGGTTGGCGCTGGTGGCGGGGACGCGCACCCGGACGGCGGCGGCGCGGAACGCTGGACCGGCCATCGCTCGATGACTCTCCTTGAGCTGCGTGATTGGCGTGATTGTCGAAGACCTTCGATGACCTAACGACGGACCCGGGGGCCGCGTCCGACCGCGAGGCCGGCGGGGTGCCCCTGCCGCTTGCGGGCCGCGGAGACGGCGCGGCACCGGCCCCATGCGGAGGCATATGCGGCGGGCGGGTTCGCTACAGCCTATCGAAGGTAGGTTCTGTGGCGACATAGGGCGCACAGGAGGCGCACGATGCGTGTCGTAAGCCCCCTGTGCACCCCCCGTAGGGAAGGTCCCCCGGTGAGCGCCCTCTTACTCGCGTGCGCGAGCCTGCTGCGACCGGGCGTGGCGGCGCTTACACCAGTCCGAGCCGCTCGGCCGCCGTCGCCGCGTCGACCGGGACGGTGACGGGCTGCGGGGCGCCGGCGACGGCCCAGTCGGGGTCCTTGAGGCCGTTGCCGGTGACGGTGCACACGATCCGCTGGCCGGGGTCGACCTTGCCCTGCTCGGCGGCCTTCAGCAGACCGGCGACGGACGCGGCGGACGCGGGCTCCACGAAGACGCCCTCCTGCGCGGCCAACAGGCGGTACGCGCGCAGGATTTCACGGTCCGTCACCTCGTCGATGAACCCGCCGGACTCGTCCCGCGCGGCCAGCGCGTACTGCCAGGACGCGGGGTTGCCGATGCGGATGGCGGTGGCGATGGTCGACGGGTCCTTGACGACCTCGCCGCGCACGATGGGCGCGGAGCCGGAGGCCTGGAAGCCCCACATGCGCGGGGTGCGCGCGGCGACCCCGTCGGCGGCGTACTCCTTGTACCCCTTCCAGTACGCGGTGATGTTGCCCGCGTTGCCCACCGGCAGGACGTGGATGTCGGGCGCGTCGCCCAGCATGTCCACGATCTCGAAGGCGGCCGTCTTCTGCCCCTCGATACGCACCGGGTTGACCGAATTGACCAGCGCCACGGGGTAGTTGTCGCTCAGGTCGCGGGCGAGCGTGAGGCAGTCGTCGAAGTTGCCGTCGACCTGGAGGATCTTCGCGCCGTGCACGAGCGCCTGCCCCATCTTGCCGAGCGCGATCTTGCCCTGCGGGACGAGAACGGCCGAGACCATGCCCGCGCGCACGGCGTAGGCGGCGGCGGAGGCCGACGTGTTGCCGGTGGAGGCGCAGATGACGGCCTTCGCGCCCTCCTCCTTGGCCCGCGTGATGGCCATGGTCATACCGCGGTCCTTGAAGGACCCGGTGGGGTTGGCGCCCTCCACCTTGAGGTGGACCTCGCAGCCCGTGCGCTCGGAGAGCACCTGCGCGGGCACGAGGGGCGTGCCGCCCTCGCGGAGCGTCACGACCGGCGTGGTGTCGGAGACGGGCAGCCGGTCCCGGTACTCCTCGATGATTCCGCGCCACTGGTGGGTCATTGCTGGTTACTCTCCTTCAACCCGCATGATGCTGGCGACACCCCGCACGGTGTCGAGCTTGCGCAGCGCCTCGACGGTCCCGTTCAGGGCCGCGTCGGACGCACGGTGGGTGACGACGACGAGGGAGGCCTCGCCGTCCTTGCCCTGCTGGCGAACCGTATCGATCGACACACCGTGCTCGGCGAACACGGTCGCCACCTGGGCGAGAACACCCGGTTTGTCCGCCACGTCGAGGCTGATGTGGTAGCGCGTGACGACGTCGCCCATCGGCGAGACGGTCAGGGCGGCGTACGCCGACTCGCCGGGACCGGTGGCGTTGCTGAGCCGGTTGCGGCAGACGGCGACGAGGTCGCCGAGCACGGCGGACGCGGTCGGGGCACCGCCCGCGCCGGGCCCGTAGAACATGAGCTGCCCGGACGCGTCGGACTCGACGAACACGGCGTTGTACGCGCCGCGCACGGAGGCGAGCGGGTGGCTCAGCGGAATCATGGCGGGGTGCACGCGCGCGGTGACGGACGCCCCGTCCTCGGCCCGCTCGCAGATGGCGAGCAGCTTGATGGTGCAGCCCATCTCCTTGGCGGAGGCGAAGTCGGCCGCCGTCACCTCGGTCATGCCCTCGCGGTAGACGTCGTCGAGGCGCACGCGCGTGTGGAAGGCGATACCGGCGAGGATGGCCGCCTTGGCGGCGGCGTCGAAGCCCTCGACGTCGGCGGTGGGGTCGGCTTCCGCGTACCCCAGGGCGGTGGCCTCGTCGAGGGCCTCCTGGTACCCGGCGCCCGTGCTGTCCATCTTGTCGAGGATGAAGTTGGTCGTCCCGTTGACGATGCCGAGGACGCGGTTGACCTTGTCTCCGGCGAGGGACTCGCGCAGCGGGCGGATCAGCGGGATGGCACCGGCGACGGCGGCCTCGTAGTAGAGGTCGCGGCCGTGCTGCTCGGCGGCGGCGTGCAGGGCGGCGCCGTCCTGGGCGAGGAGCGCCTTGTTCGCGGAGACGACCGACGCGCCGTGCTCGAAGGCGGTGGTGATGAGGGTACGGGCGGGCTCGATGCCGCCGATCACCTCCACCACGACGTCGATGTCACCACGCTTGACGAGGGCGGTGGCGTCGGTGGTGACGAGGGCCGGGTCGATGCCCTCACGGACCTTGGAGGGCCGTCGTACGGCCACGCCCGCGAGCTCCACGGGAGCGCCGATCCGGGCGGCGAGGTCGTCGGCGTGCGTCGTCATGATGCGCGCCACCTCTGAGCCGACCACTCCACAGCCCAGCAGCGCCACCTTCAGCGGACGCGTACGCATCATCCGACCTCGTTTCCTCATACCGTCTACGGTTGCACCAGTCTCACTCACCGGACGGGAGTTTCTGCCCCTCGTCCGGATTGTGAGACATCTATTTCATTGATCGGCGGGTGGCAGACAGGAGATCTTCCACCCGTTGTCGGTTCGGCTCAGCCGACGTCGAGACGCAGGAGGTCCTCCTCCGTCTCGCGACGGACGATCACCCGGGCCTCACCGTCGTTCACGGCGACGACGGGCGGCCGGAGCACGTGGTTGTAGTTGCTGGCCATGGACCGGCAGTAGGCACCCGTGGCCGGTACGGCGATGAGGTCACCCGGTGCCAGGTCGGCCGGCAGAAACGCGTCCCTGACCACGATGTCCCCGCTCTCGCAGTGCTTGCCGACGACGCGGGCCAGCATGGGCTCGGCATCGCTCGTGCGGGACACGAGGGCGACGCTGTACTCGGCGTCGTACAACGCCGTGCGGATGTTGTCGGACATGCCGCCGTCGACGGAGACGTACGTCCGCAGCCCGTCGAGGGGCTTGATGGTGCCGACCTCGTACAGCGTGAAGGCGGTCGGCCCGACGATGGCACGCCCCGGCTCGACGGAGATCCGCGGAGTCCGCAGCTTGGCGGCCTCGCACTCACGCGTGACGATCTCGGTGAGCGCCTTGGCGATCTCGTGGGGCTCGCGGGGGTCGTCGTCGCTGGTGTAGGCGATCCCGAGCCCGCCCCCGAGGTCGATCTCGGGAAGCTCGACGCCGTGCTCGTCGCGAATGTCCTTGAGCAGCCCGACGACACGGTGGGCGGCGACCTCGAAACCGGACATGTCGAAGATCTGGGACCCGATGTGGGAGTGGATCCCGATCAGCTCCAGACCGTCGAGCTTCAGGGCCCGCCGTACGGCCTCGGCGGCCTGTCCGCCGGCGAGCGGGACACCGAACTTCTGGTCCTCGTGGGCGGTGGCGATGAACTCGTGCGTGTGGGCTTCCACCCCGACGGTGACACGGATCTGCACGCGCTGCCGCTTGCCGAGGGACTGGGCGATGTGGGCGACGCGGACGATCTCCTGGAAGGAGTCGAGAACGATGCGTCCGACGCCGGCGTCGATGGCGCGGTGGATCTCTTCCTCGGACTTGTTGTTGCCGTGGAAGGCGATGCGGTCGGCGGGCATGCCGGCGGAAAGGGCGGTGGCGAGCTCGCCGCCGGAGCAGACGTCGAGGTTGAGCCCTTCCTCGTGCAGCCAGCGCACGACGGCACGGGAGAGGAACGCCTTGCCGGCGTAGAAGACGTCCGCCTCGGTCCCGAAGGCGCCGCGCCAGGCCCGGGCCCGGGCCCGGAAGTCGGCCTCGTCGAGGAAGTAGGCGGGGGTGCCGTGCTGCTCGGCGAGGGTCTTCACATCGACACCGCCGACGGTGACGACGCCGTCGGCGTTACGGCCGACCGTCTGGGCCCACACCTTGGGGTCGAGGGCGTTGAGGTCGGCCGGCGGGGCGGAGTAGTGGCCCTCGGGGAGGACGTCGGCGTGACGGGGCCCGGCGGGGTGTGCGGAACGGCTCATTGCTTTTCTCTTCGGCTCTCTCAGAGGTGATCGGGTGCGTCGATGCCGAGCAGGGACAGGCCACCGGCCAGCACCGTCCCGGCGGCTTCGGCAAGAGCGAGCCGGGCACGGTGGGCGGCCGAGGGTTTCTCCGCACCGCGCGGGAGCACGGCGGGCAGCAGCGGCAGGAGGGCATCGGCGACGGTGACGAGGTGCCGGGCGAGACGGTCGGGCGTACGGTGCGCTGCCGCTTGGGCCAGGACCCGGGGGTGGTCGGCGAGAGGGGTCAGGAGGGCACCGGGGGCGGACGCGCACGCGGGCTCGGGCGCGGTCGTGGTCGTGGTCGTGGACTCGGGCGCGGGCTCCAACGGGCCGGGTTCAGGGGTGAAGCCCAGGTCGGCGGCGTTACGGAGGAGGGCTCGGGTGCGGGCGTGGGCGTAACGGACGCGGAAGAGGGGGTTGGTCTCCCGCTGGACGAGGTGCTCGTCGGTGATGCGGGGCCGGTCGTGGGCGGCGGGGTGCAGCAGGGCCCAGCGGGCGGCGTCGCGGCCGAGCGGGAGGGGGTCGGCGGGGGCCGGGACGGGGCGTACGGTGACGTCGAGCGGGGCGGGAGCACCGGGCCGCCCGTACGCGTCGACGTGCACACCGAGCAGGGTCTCCCACTCCACCTCGGGCCGGGCTGCACAACTGCTGCGGACGAGGACGCCCTGCGAACTCAGCAGCCGGGCGACGGCGTCCATGACGACGACGGCGCGGATCTCGTGCGGACAGTGCACCCGCACGAGCTCCCCGGTGGGTGCGTCGGCGAACCCGTAGCGCGGGCCGCGCCGCAGGATCTCCGCGACGAGGGCGGTGGGCGCGGTGGCGCTCAGACTGATGTTGAGGAACCCGGGCCCCGTGACGACGACGTCACGGACGCCGTCGCTGCCGGCGAGCCGCGCCCTGAGGATCTCGGCGACCTGGCGGGGCGGCCGCCCGGCCGGGCGGGCGAGCTGAAGCGCGATGTTGGTGGCGTAGTCGCCACAGCCACCGGGCCCGGGCGCGGCGACCACGGCCCGCTCCGGCACGGCGACCCGCAGCTCCCCGTCATCGACAGCACGACGCACCGCGCGCAGCACGGTACGGGAGAGCTCGACGGGGGTCACGGGACAAGCGTATGGGAGGAGGGGGGTGGGTATGCGAACGGGTTTGGGTGGGGTTTCGGGATGTGGACGGGGTGGAGGGGGGAAGGGGGGAGGGGGTGGGCGGCGGAGGCAGGGGCGACGGTGACGGCGATGGCGTTGGTGGGGGGCTGGATGGAGATGGGGGACGAGTGTCACAAGTGTCACTGGGGGTGGGGATGGCGGGCGGAGCCTGGCGTCACGGCATGCTGCCGCCGATCGGGTCAGGAGCTGCGTCTCCGACGGGCCGGCGCCCCGCTGAATCCGGCCATCCGGCCATCCGTCCATCCGGCCATCCGGCCAGGTGAGAGGTACCGGGCCGGACCGGACCCCCACCACCGACCAGGCTGCCTGTCAGCCGCCGGTGTGCCCGGCGGCCTCACCGGCCCCGAAGACGCCTCCGCAGACGGCCTCGTCCGCGCCGCGCCCGTCCACTCCCGCTCCCCCGGCACGCTCTTTGCTCCGCCCGTCCCCCTGCCCCCCGCCCCTCTCCTCACTCCTCTCCCCACTCCGCTTCCGCTCGACCAACCCGCGTACGAGGCGGACGAGTTCGGCGGGCTCGAAGGGCTTGGCGAGGAAGGCGTCGACACCGACGTCGAGGCCGCTGTCGACCTCGTACTGGGTGCAGGCGCTGACGATGGCGACGGGAAGATCACGAGTACGGGGATCTGAGCGCAGCCGGGCGGCAGTCCGGAGCCCGTCCAGCCGGGGCATGACCACATCAAGGGTGATCACATCGGGGCGCACCTGGTGAACGACATCCAGACACTCGGCACCATCGGCCGCGGTCACCACCTCGAGCCCCTCAAGCTCGAGATTGACCCTGATCAGCTGCCGGATGACCTTGTTGTCGTCCACAACAAGCACCCGGCCGGACGCGCCTGGCACAACTCGAGAGTAGGTCGGCACCGGCCACCGCGTCCGGGTTTTCCCCACTTCCACCCCCTGCGGGCGAGCCGCCCCAGGGTCCCGCCCACTGCCACCACCCCTTGAACCCGTTCATGAACACCCCACCGGAGCTGGTAGTGTTCTACCCGTCGCCGCCAAGCAAGGCGCCCGACACGCCCCCGTAGCTCAGGGGATAGAGCAACGGCCTCCGGAGCCGTGTGCGCAGGTTCGAATCCTGCCGGGGGCACTCGCCAAGGATCAGCAGAAATCAAGCTCTGACCAGGGCGGATGCCGACATGAGAGAGCGGGACCCAGTCTCACTGGGTCCCGCTCTTTCTCACTGTTGCGCACTGATCGTGTGTGAGGGGCGTGTGAGCCACACGCGAGTGCGTTCCACCCCAGATCAGGAGGGAAGGCCTGTGGTGAGCCTTGATGCGCTGCGGCAGCAGGCGATGCGCATACATGATCTGTACGACGAGCTGAACCGGCACGAACGTGGCCGGGTGTGGACACGAGAGGAGTTCATGCTCGGCTTCGTAGGTGATGTCGGCGATCTGGCCAAGCTGGTGATGGCCGAGGAGGGCGCTCGGGAGGTGCCGGGCGGGCGGGCGGCACTGGAGCATGAACTCGCAGACTGCCTCTGGTCGGTGCTTATCCTGGCCCACCGATATGACATCGATCTTGAGGCTGCCTTCCGCCGCACGATGGCAGAGCTCGACACGGCGATCAGCGCTCGGCTCCCGAGAAGCGAAAAGCGGTCGTGACTGCGGGCCCAACCACTATCAGGGACGCGCCCAAGGAGGGGTGAGCGGGTGGAGCGGGAAGCGATGGATCTCACCGCGTATGCGGCCCGGGCCCGGACCGGCCCATGCTTCGTCTGTGCGTATCTGTCCGGAGACCGGGACTACTGGCATGAGGCGGTCTACGAGGACGACGCCCATGTGGCCTTCCTGGACCGGTGGCCCACCGTCCCGGGCAAGGTGCTGGTGGCGCCGAAGGCGCACATCGAGCACGTGGTCCGGGACTTGGACGAGGCCGCGTTCAGCAGGCTGATGGGCGTGGTCCGCAAGGTTGCGTTGGCCATGGAGGTGGTCTTCTCGCCGGAGCGGACGTATTTGCTCTCGCTGGGAAGCCAGCAGGGCAACGCCCACGTGCACTGGCACATCGCAGGGCTGCCGCCTGGGGTTCCCTACGAGCGTCAGCAGTTTCACGCGCTGATGACCGAGAACGGGGTGCTGTCCCCCACCCCTGAGCAGAGCGCAGACATGGCGAAGCGGCTACGCGAGGCGATCGTTCGCGGCCACCACCCCGACCAGGCATCGAACAGCCCAATGAATCAGGAAGATCCCGCCTGATCAACCGACCAGACGGGATCTCGTCAACGCAGGTGCCTCAGCCTTTCAGGAACAGCCGCAGGCGCAGGCCCCTACGAGCCGTCTGGCTCCCAGCCCATCGTTTTTTCGATCTTCTTGTTGTTCTCTTCTTCGCTGTTGTCGATACAGCCTGCATAGCGGCGGTGGATCACCTCTGGAGAGTTCCCCGCGCGCCGGGCCACCTCAGCCACGGGGAGGCCCGCACGGAGCCAGTTCGTGATGCAGGTGGCTCGCAGGTCGTAGTAAGTCGTCGCCTCTGCGGCTCCCTGGACGGCTGGCAACTGGAGCACGGCAGCCGACGCAGTTGCTTCCGCCCCGGCGCCGCGACGTTCGCCTTTGTGGCACCTGGTGCCGACGGCCCGTGTTGATATTTCGGCCGGCTGAGGTGGCGTACGGAGCTCGATTCGGACGCGAAAATCCACCGCGACATATGGTGGGCACTGACGCGCGGAGTTGAGTTCGTGACTGCGCTCGGCCGGACTGGTCTGACAGATCCCGTCGGCAACGACTCCCCAACTCGGCACTCGTAGAGGTGCGGTGAGTCCGGGCCAGAATGCCTGGATTCCGCTCCCGGGAGGACGGGGCGTTCGCCCCACGGATGCTCTCGCCCTGCTATGCGCCAGATCGCCCAGCGCGCCCGCGCCGTAAGCCTTGAACCACCGCGACCCCTGGGGCACCTGTGGCAGCTGGTCCGGCTCGCCGTGCGCGTCCTCGGCCTGGCCCTGGGACCCACCGTGCCCCCGCCCCGGTGTGTTCTCGGTGATGCTGTTGGCAAATGCGCCGCGCCCGGATCACACGCCCGCGGACGATTGGCCCCTGGCCACTGGGACATGCTCGGGGCGGCCCGCAACCGCCGGGCGGAATTCGCCAACAGCGTCTGTTCTCGGTCATCGGGGGCGAGGAGTGGGTGCTCGGCTCCGCGGACGAGCCCGTCCAGGCCGAGCTCACCCTCGATCCCGTCGACTTCTGCCTGCTGGTTGGCGGGTGGCACGCCCCGCAGACGGTGCCGATAGGCGAAACGGGCGCCGCGGCCGCCGTACGGAACGTACTGGAGCGGGCCGCGTCGCCGGCGTGGCTGTGCGGGGCACGTCCTCAGCGTGCGGGCCCGCCGTTCTTCGGGGAGACCAGGCCCAGTTCATACGCGAGGATCACCGCCTGGGCCCGGTCACGCAGGTCGAGCTTGGCGAACAGGCGGTTGATGTGGGTCTTCACGGTGTGGTCGCTGATCCGCAGCCGGGCCGAGATCTCCGCGTTGGTCAGCCCGCGCGCGATGAGCGTGAGGACCTCGGTCTCCCGGGCGGTGAGGTTCTCCAGTGACGGTGTCGGCCTGGTGGGGGAACGCAGGTGGGCGAACTCCGCGATGAGGCGCTTGGTCACGGAGGGGGCCAGCAGCGCCTCTCCGCGTGCCACTACGTGGACGGCGTTCAGCAGCCCGGGAAACGTCGTGTCCTTCAGCAGAAAGCCACTGGCGCCGACGGCCAGCGCCTCGTAGATGTACTCGTCGAGGTCGAAGGTCGTCAGCATGAGCACCTTCGGCCGGTGGGCCGGGGCTCCCGTTTCCTCGCCCGGTCCCCGGCCCTCCGGGGCGAGCATGCGGCGGGCGGCTTCTATACCGTCCATGACCGGCATGCGTACGTCCATGAGCACCACGTCGGGATGGGTTTCGCGGGCCATGCGCACCGCTTCCAGACCGTTCTCGGCCTCTCCCACCACCTCGATGCCGTCCTGCGTGGCCAACAGGTTCGCGAAGCCGGTACGGACCACTGCCTGGTCGTCTGCGACCAGCACCCGGATCATCCGGTGGCCACCCCCTCCCAGGTCCCTGAACGATCTTCAGGTGTCCGAGTCTGCCCCACGGGCAGGACGGCGTCGACAACGAATCCGCCCGACGGCCGGGGACCGGCCGAAAGCCGGCCGTTGAGCAGTGCCGCCCGTTCGAGCATGCCCGCGAGTCCGTGGCCGGTACCGTCGCCGGTGGACAGACTCCGCGGGGCGCGTCCGCCGGAGCCGGGCTTCCCCACGCCGTGTGCTCCGTCGTCCTCGATCCGTACGGTGACCCGGTCCGGGTGACGGCCGATCTCGACGACGGCCCGCGCGCCGGGGGCATGCTTGCGCGTGTTGGTCAGCGCCTCCTGCACGATGCGGAACGCGGCGAGGCCCACGGCGGCCGGCACCGATTCCGGCCCGCCGGTCCGGCGCAGTACCACCTCGCCCCCGGCTGCCCGGTGCTGCTCGATCAGCTCGTCCAGCCGTTCCAGGGTGGGCTGCGGCGAGGTCGAAGCGCGTTCGCCGGTCCGGTCGCGCAGCACGTCGAGGATCTGCCGTAGTTCACACAACGCGGTACGCGCCGATTCCGCGATCTGCTGGAAGTTCTCCCTGCCCTCCGGCCCGAGGTCCGCGATCGTGTAGGTCGCGGTCTCCGCCTGTACCGCGATCAGCGACACCGAATGGGCCACGACGTCGTGTAACTCCCGTGTGATGCGGGCACGTTCGGCCTCGGCGGCCCGCTGTCGCTCCGTGGCCATCCGCCGGGCCTCCGCCGCCATGCGCTCGCGGCGCATCTCCTCCCTGCTGCGCACCGCATCCCCGATGCTGACGGCCGTCACGATCGCCACCGCCACCACGAAGGAGTCGGTGAGGTACGGCAGCACCCCATGTGTGTGCTCCAGCGGCAGTCCGGTCAGGTCGTAGGTACCTGCCTTGATCTGACCGATGTTCACCAGTATCGCGCCGACCGTTCCGCAGACGACCAGCGTGACCGGATGGTGCGCCCGGTTGCGGGAGAGCGCGTAGAACCCCAGCAGCCCCGCCAGGGCCACCGACATGAACATCTGTGGCCAGACGAGGGAGTTGAGCAGTGCGCCCCCTATCGACACCCGGGCAAGCACTGGCCGGGAGTGGCGCCACGCCGAGCACACGGTGGCGAGCAGGGCCGTCAGCGGCACCAGGAAGGAGTCCGGACGCATCCGAAGCGCCTCCGCCGCGGCCGCGCAGGACAGCACCGCCGCCGTGGTCCATGGATAGGCGGGCGCATCGAGAACCTGTCGGATCACTGACCGGGCACGTCCGCCGTCACTGAGGGAGAGGACCGCCCGCTCCTTCACCGCCGGTAAGCGGCAACGCTCGTTGTCCATGCCGCCGATTGTCGGGCAGTGCAGGCGCCTGCTGCATCGGTGCACGGGTTGATCCGGCCCGCAGGAATCAACCCACGGGTTGACGCCAGGATTCGGATCACCGTTTGACGTAAAGCGATCAACGTCTCCCTACCGTCGTGACTCAGCCCGACGGAAGGAAGATGACGATGCTCCGGCAATGGACAGCCTGCCGTGCGCAACGCCGGCCCGTCGGCCGGCTTCGGGCCGTCGGCTGGGGTCTGTACGCGGTCTACGCGGTGCTGCTCGCCATGCTGACGACGTTGTCCACGCATCGCGTCTGGGGCGCGGCCGCGGCCGTCGGCTACGGGGTCGCCGCGCTGATGGCCGTGTGCCGCTTACCTCACCCGCGGTGGCTGCCCGGTGCTGTGGCCGCCCTCGGGGCGACAGTGGTCCCGCTCGTGCTGCTCGGCACCGCCCGTGCCCAGTCCGAGGTGCGTGTCGTGGAGGACGCGGCCGCGCTGCTGCTGCGCACCGGCACCCCCTATGTTCCCGCGCCCGACCAGCTGTCCGAGTACAACCCGTACCTGCCCGGGATGACGGTCTTCGGACTGCCCCGCGCGCTTCTCGGCGATGCGGAGTGGACGGACGCCCGATGGTGGTTCGCCGCCGGCTTCATCGCCGCGGCGGTCGCCGCGCTCCGTGTGATGCGGACGCCGGAGCGGCATGACCCGGCGGTGAAGAGGGAGCGTTCCGGCCGCCCGGCCGGCTCGGTACCGGTCCTCCTCGGGCTGCTCGCCTGTCCGGTGGTCGGCCTGCCGCTGGCCGTCGGAGGCATCGATCTTCCGGTGGTCGGGCTGATGTGCCTGGGGCTGGCACACGCGGGCCGGGCGCGGGCCGGGCGCGCCGGGGTGTTTCTGGGGCTCGCCACCGTGCTGAAGTGGACCGCCTGGCCCGCGGTTCCCGTCGCCGTTGCCCTGCTCGCCTCGGATGCGGTACGTCGGCGACGCGCCTCGCGACCCGCTGCGGATGCCCCGCTGGGCGGCTCCGAAGCACGCGACGGAATGAGGACCGCCCTGCGCTGCCTGGCGGCGACGACGGCCATCGCGGCCGCGGGGGTACTGCCCGTCGCGGTCACCGACGGGGCGGGGCTTGTCCGGCACGCGGTCCTCTTCCCGCTCGGCATGACGGATGTCCCGTCACCCGCGAGCAGCCCTCTGCCGGGCCATCTGCTTGCCTCGTCCCTGAGCGGAACCGTCGCCGTGGTGGCTCTCGGCGTGGCCGCGCTCATGATGGCCGCTTCCCTCGTCGTCCGCCCGCCACTCACCACGTCGGCCGCGGCCGCACGGCTCGCTCTCGGGCTCTCCGCCGCCTTCTGTCTCGCTCCGGCGACCCGCTTCGGCTACTTCGTCTACCCCTTGGTGCTGCTCATGTGCTGCCGTCCCGGCGGCCGGGACGCCGAGCGCGCCGCCGTCCCCGTGCTCCGGGGATCCCGGGCCGCACGGCCGGCCCACCGGCACGGATCCGACCTGCCTGCCCCTGTTCGCGTCTGACCACAGGAGACCACGTGTCCGCGGATACCTCACGAAACCTTCGCAGCATCGGAAAGAAGGCGGGCGCGGTTCGGGACCGGGTTGACGCCCCTGGCGCGGCCGGGCCCCGCCGTCCCCTGGCGCGGCGCCGGTTCCGGCTGTCCTGCACCGCCGGGATATTACGCCGGCTCGGGGGCCGGGTGTCCTTCGTGGAAGGGGAACTGGCCGGGCTGGCCGCGGTGGTGCGGGCGGGCGGCACCTGTCTGGACGTGGGCGCCGAGTACGGCCTGTACACGTACGCCCTCGCCGACCTGGTCGGGCGAAGCGGAGCGGTGCACAGCTTCGAACCGCTGCCGGGAGCGTTCACGGTGCTGTCCGCGGGAAGCACCGCGCTCGGCTGCCGGGGCACGGTCCACCGGCATCGGGTCGCTCTCGGTGCGCGTACCGAACTCGCCGAGATGAGCCTGCCCGTGCGGCGCGGCCTCCCCGTACACGGCCGGGCGTTCGTCACCTCCGGTGCCGACGGGCGGGGTGCCGAGCCCGCCGTACTGCTGGGCGCGGACCGGACGCTGCGCAGCGACCGGCCCGCTGTGCTCCTGGAGATCGAGGAACGCCATCTGGCCAAGTACGGGTGGAACGCTCAAGGGGTCGTCGACCTGATGGAACGGCAGGGCCATCGCATGTACGCGTGGCGGAACGCGTGCTGGCGCCCCGTCCCCCGGGTCACCGACGAGGGACGCAACTACCTGTTCGTCACCGACCGGGACGGGGCGTGAGCGCGGTGCCCCGCACCCTGGTCGTCACCAACGACTTCCCGCCCCGACAAGGCGGCATCGAAACCTTCGTGTACCAGGTCACCCGTCGTTTCCCCGCGGACGACGTCGTCGTGTACACCTCTGCCACCCCGGGAAGCGCGGAGTTCGACGCCGCCCAGCCTTTCCCCGTGATCCGGGACTCCGCCCGCACCCTGCTCCCCACCCCACGTGTCTCGGCGCGGGCGGCGGAACTGCTCCGCGCCCATGACTGCACCCGTGTCTGGTTCGGGGCCGCGGCTCCGCTGGGCCTGATGGCACCGCGACTGCGCCGCGCCGGGGCGGAGCGCATCGTCGCCACCACGCACGGCCACGAACTGTGGTGGGCAAAGGTGCCGATCGCCCGCGGGCTGCTGCGCCGCATCTGTGACGGGGCCGACACGGTGACGTACCTGGGCGAGTACACCCGGACGCGGATCGCCCGCGCCGTCGGGCCCCGGGGCGCGGCCAGGCTGGCCCGGCTGGCTCCGGGAGTGGATCACGAGGAGTTCCGGCCCCTCTCCGACGGTGGGGCGGTGCGCCGGGAGTTGGGTCTGGGCGACGACCCTGTCGTGGTGTGCGTGGCACGGCTGAAGCCGAGGAAGGGACAGGACACGTTGATCCGTGCCCTGCCCACGGTGCGCCGAACGGTGCCCGGAACGCGCCTGCTCGTCGTCGGTTCCGGATCCTACGCAGGCCGGCTGCGAGCACTGGCCCGTCGGGAAGGCGTCGAGGACGCCGTCGTCTTCACCGGTGGGCTGCCCCACGACCGGGTCGCGCCGTTGTACGCGGCGGCCGATGTCTTCGCCATGCCCTGCCGTACCCGGCGGCTCGGTCTCGAGGTCGAAGGGCTGGGCATCGTCTTCCTCGAGGCGGCCGCCGCCGGGCTCCCCGTGGTCGTCGGGGACTCCGGAGGTGCTCCGGACGCGGTCCGGGACGGTGAGACGGGGCATGTGGTCGACGGCAGAAGCGCCGAGGAAGTGGCCGCTCGCCTGACCGAACTACTCCTCGACGCCGAAGCGGCACGCACGCAGGGCGAGAAGGGGCGTGCCTGGGTGTGCCGAGAATGGAGCTGGGACCGTTCCTACAAGACGCTGGCAGGCTTGCTGTCGCAGGACGGGTGAACGGTCAGCTGTCGCGTCTCGCCTGGTCGGCGGAGAGCCATTTCGCCACGATCCCGGCACGGCTGCGCACCCGTACTTGTCGAACATCCTCTGCATGTGCGCCTCCGCCGTCTTCGGCGACATGCGGAGCGTGCGGGCGATCTCTTTCCCTGAGAGTCCTTCGGCGACGAGCGAGACGATCTCCGTCTGCCGCGGACTCAGCCGCATCTCGTCGCTCCGGGCCGACCGAACGGCCCCTGAGTGTGGATGGAGCGTCCGAGGAGCGAAGAAACTAGTGAGCAGTCGACGCTGCTCCTCGGCGCTCGGCCCAGACTGTCATCCGGGCCTCGGCCCAGGGGCGCAGCCAGGGGCACGCTGCCAGGCCGTCGCCAGCCGTGATCAGTCGATGCTGCGGGTTCCGCCACAAGGCCAGCAGGTCGTCTCTGCATGCCCTGGCCTCTGCGTGGCGCTCCCAGGCATCAGCATCGGCCTCGTCCTCCGGGAACTCGCCCAGCGACAGCAGACCCGCCGCGGCGGCGACATCCGCCTCGCTCGGAAGGGTGTCCTCCTCCTCTTCCTTGGACCACAGCCGCGACAGAGCATCAAGGGCGTCGAGGAAGACCGGCCAGCGTCCGTCGTCGGGCACCGCCCAGCGGCAGCTCCAGTTCGTGCAGAGCCGTTCCAGCGAGGAAGCGTCGAGGTTGAAGCCGACGGCGCGCACCGAGGACGCCTGCGCGAGGTGGGGGCAGTCCTCCACCGCGTGGATGAGGCCCGTGTCCGAAGCCGTCGTCAAGCCCTCGAAGCTGGTGCCCTCGAAAGGGCCCAGTGGCGTGCCCGCGCTGATGCAGCGGCCGAGCGCGATGGACAGCGTTCCGGTCTCTGGGAGGGGCATGGGCTCGACATTAGAGGGTGTTTAAAGTAGGCAGATTGCCCTTGATGCCCTAGTAAGTTCCTCGCCAGGTGGGGGTGGTCTCGTCCGTTATGCGACTGGCGAGGAGAAGACGGTCTCCTCAGCCACGTCGCCGTCGGCGTCGAGTCGCTGTTTGGCGGTGCGGCGGCCGAGGGGGTCGTATGCGTACCGCCAGGTGGTGCCGTCGGGGGTGGTGCAAGTGGTGAGGTGGTCCTCGGCGTCCCAGGTGTAGCGCCAGACCTCGGGTTTGCGGGAGAGGCGGGTCTTGCGGCGTTCGATGACGCGGCCGACCTCGTAGTGGACGTACGGCCACCGGCCTGCCTTGTGCAGCCGGGTGCCGTTGAGCTCACGGTCACCGAGTGCCGACTCACCGTTCACTCGAAGCCTGGCATCGTCCGGGGCAAGGAGTCAGGAACGTCCACAGCGGGTGAAATCGATCCGCCAGCCCTGGAGACGAGGACGGCACACACCTCAAGAATCCCTTGGAGCATTTCTCGGAATGCGAGGTTGTTCGTTCTCTGCACGGCTACCGAAAGAGCAGACGTGAAGGCTTCAAATTTATCGGCGTCGATATGACACTCGTCCTCGACGATCGGTTCGACGCCCGATTCCACTCCCAGAATCCGTGATGCGACTCCCACTTGCCCGACGAAAACCTCGGCAACCTGATTTGCAGGGTTCCACACATCCCGATCCGCGATCATCACGTAGCAGCTCACTAGGCCCACCTTACTCGAACTTCCACGCCGGGGTTGTTCGCCTTCCACTGCCCGACAGCCTGCTCAACGGCGGCCCTGAACTCGGGAGTTGCCCCTGGCGTGGTGAAGTCCATGCCGAGTTTGGCACTCTGCCACCCCTCCAGGTGGGACCGGGCCTCCACGTAGGAATCAAGCTTCTTGAACACATGCTTCTCGACCCAGCGTTCAGTATTGATCCGCGGGTCCTGGCCGGTGGCCTGCTTCTCCTCCCACAGGGTGTCACCCTCCACGCGGTCGATGTCCGTGATGGTCTTCGACCAGTCGGTGGGATCGTCGACAATGTAGTTCGTGTCGCCGTCTACCGGTGGCCTTTCCCTGTTGGTCATCCCGTCGGCCGGATCGCACTTCACGAGTCCCAACGGATCTGCCCAGACAAGCGGATTCTGGACCCAGGCCACGGGGTTCGGCGCCGGCCCCAGCCCGAGGGGATCGGCGCTCATGTAGCGGGCGGTCGCCGGATCGTAGTGGCGATTCAGGTTGTAGTGGAGGCCCGTCTCAGGATCTGCATACTGGCCAGGGTGGCGTAGAGGTGTGTGAGCGGTGGCGCCACGGGCGACTGCCGTGGTCCCCCACAAGGTACTGCGGGTACGCCAGGCCAGCTCGCCTTCCATGGTGACCAGTTCCCTGGGTGTACCGACAAGGTCGGTCACGATGGCGAAGAAGCGTGCGTCGACGGCCTGTTGGGTGTTCTGGTCAATCACCCGTTCCGTCTGGGTGAGGGGTATAAGCCCGTTCCACTCCCAGGTGAGGGCGATGGGCTGTGCCGTGCCCGCGACGGTGGCCTGCTCAATGAGCTGGTTGCCGTCCCAGGTGAACACAGTCTCCTCGACTACTTGTCCATCAGCGTCAAGGCGCTGCTTGGCACTGCGACGCCCCAGCGGGTCGTACCGGTAGCACCAGACCGCGCCGTCGGGCGTTGTGCAGGAGACCAGACGGTCTTCGGCATCCCAGGAATATCTCCATACATCAGGCTTGCGAGAGATGCGAGTCTTGCGACGCTCGATGACGCGGCCAGCCGCGTCATAGGAGAATGTCCAACGACCAGCCTTGGTCAGGCGTGTTCCGGTGTACTCACGTGCGCCGACGGCCTCCTCGCCGTACGTCTGCGGCCAAGTAGCGTGAGCAAGGTTGCCCGCAGTGTCGTACGCGTAGGTCTCAGTCCAGCCCTCCCCTGTGACCTGCGTTACACGACCAGCGCGGTCGAGACTGAAGCGTCGAGTGCCGTTGAGTCGGTCGGTGAGGCTGGTGAGGTGGCCGTCCAGGCGGTAGGCGTAGCTCCGATGCTGCACCGTTCTGGCAGGGGAACCTTCGCCGACTGCACCGGCCATCACAGTCTGCGCAGTGAGACGGCCAGCCGGATCCCAGGAGTTCGCCCAGGTCAGGGTCTTGTCCACGCGGCGCTCCACTTCACGGCCCGCGGCATCGAAGGCAGACTCCAGGGTGTGACCCTCCAGGCCCGTACTGATGCGGTTACCTGCGGCGTCGTACGCGTAGGCAGTGACGGCTCCAGCCGGGGTAGTGCGGCGAACGGGGCGACCGAGCTCGTCACGGTCGAAGCTGAGGACACGCCCCTCATACATCTCGGCGCGACGTCGCCCCATGCGGTCACGCTGCAACACCAGCTCGGCACCTGGTACTTCTGCGTAAACCAGCCGACCAGCCGGGTCGTAGGCGTACCGGGTCTCATTGCCATCAACGCTCTTGGCCGTGATCCGGCCAAGCTGGTCCCGTTTGTAACTCACGGACTCACCAGCCATGTTGGACCGCATTCGCAGTCGGCCGACTTCGTCGTGCCAGTAGTGCAAGCGCCGCCCGTCGAAATCCGTCTCACCGACGATCAGACCAGCGGGGTCGTGCTCATACTCCCAGGTCAAGCCCTGTGGGTTGGTGACCTGCCGCAAACGCAGCTCCGTGTCGTACGCGAAGGCGTGGCGCGTGCCGTCAGGGTCGGTGCGGGTCTCCAGGAGGTCGAAGTGAGTGTACGAGTACTCCGTGACACCACCGGCTGGGTCGGTGTATCGCAGAAGATTGCCCTCACCGTCCCAGTCCCATGTCTCCATCGCCCCGTCCGCGGTCGTCCGCTGCGTCAGCCTGCCCTCCGCTGACCAGGTCAGGAGTGCTGTGTTGCCCAGAGCGTCGGTCACGGCGGCTGGGCGGCCGAAGGCGTCGCGCACATAGGTGATGGTCGCGCCGAGCGGGTCCGTCACGCTGAGTGGCAGCCCGGCGGCGTTGCTCTCGACGCGCGTGGTGCGGCCCAGCGGGTCGGTGACCGCGGCCAGGTGGCCTTGCTCGTCGTACGCCAGGGCGATGGCGGTGCCATCCGGGCGCACCGTCCTGGTCAGCCGTCCTGCCTCGTCATACATGCGGCGGGTGACAGCGCCGTCCGGTTCCCGCGTCTCGACCGGATTGCCGGCCTCGTCGTACGTGAGGGAGGCGGTGGTGTCGTCGGGGCGCTTGACGCTCAGGAGCCGGCCCAGGTCGTCGTAGGTGTAGCTGGTCGTGGCACCGAGGGGGTCGGTGACGGTCAGGGGGCGGTGCTCGTCGTCGTACGTCGTACGGGTGGTCCGCCCCGAGCGGTCGGTCTCGGCGACGATCCTCAGGCGAGAGTCGACGGTGAACAGGGAGATGTGGCCGAGGGAGTCGGTGACGCGCGTCGTCGTGCATCTTGGCTCAGGGCTGTCCAGTCCGTACTCGAAGCGGGCCCGCAGGTGTCCGGCCTCGCCCTCGTGATGGACACACCGGTCCTCGTCGTCGTAGGTGTACGAGAACGAGCGTCCGTTGCTGTCGGTCCAGGCGACGATGCGGCCCCGCTGGTCGACCTGGTACTGAGTGGGACGGTCTTCCGAGTCGGCTACGGAGGTGAGGAAGCCGCGATCGGAGTACGTGTAACCGCGCAGGTGTATCAGTCCGTCAGGTGTGGCGAGTGAGAGACGGGTGATACGGCCGCCATCACACGTGAAACGGAGGTCGTAACCGCCGGAGTGGATCATGGAGTGGGGCTGGCCGAGGACCCACTCGACGGAGATCCAGTTTCCGAGGCGGTCGGATATGGAGGCCAGTCTCGCGACGCCGTCCCCGCCGGGTGCGGTGCCGGGCGGTGGCTCGAAGGTGCGGGTCGTGCGCGTGACGGGGTCGGTCAGCTCGTAGGAGCCGTCGGGGCTGCGCTCCAGGGACCATGGAATCCCCTGCGCAGGAGTCACGGGCAGGCCCGGAGCCGGATGCGGGTACGCGCGGACGCTGCCGTCGGCGGCGACGTGGATGACGCCTTCGGCGTCGATCTCGAGGCGTTCGTCGATGGTGGAAGCCCAGGTGGGCCCGAACCAGCCGCCGTTGCGGTACGCGGACTCGAAAGTCCGGGTGAACTCCAGCGGGAAGCTGCCAGGGAGGGTGATGTCGGTCTGCGGCAGCACCATGCGCCCGGTGGCCATGTCGACCGGCTCATTGCGCAGGACCTTGCAGTTCAGGTCGCGCGCCAGGTCGCTGAGGCGTTCCTTGACCGACTTGCGGGCGGCTTCCTTCACGCCCTGCTCGACAGCCTCCTTACCCGCCGTCTTCAGGCCGGTCTTCAGCCCGCCCTTGACGGCGCCGCCCGCACCCTTTCCACCCACTAGGTCGACGGCGACGCTGCCGAGAGCTTCGGCGGGGTCGCGCCAGTTCTGGTTCTTCACGATGCCCACCAGGCGTTCCGGGTGGGCGACGGTGGAGGCGAGGCTGGTGAGGACGCCGTTGACGTTCTGGAGGTACTGGCCTGGGTGGGTCAGGTTGTACGGGTCGGTGGGGTTGAGCATGCGTACCAGGCCGACCGTCTCGCCGACGGCTTTGAGGGCACCGCCGGTGAAGTGAATGCTGTTGAGCACCATGCCCTCGACCATGTCCCGGCCCACGGAGGCGGCCAGGTCCCAGCCGCCGGGCGGCTCCGGCGCCAGCCGCACCAGACCCATCATGGTGTCCTTGGTCCGGCAGGCGGTGTCATCCCGCTGGTGGCGGGCCTCGGCCACCATGTGTTGCGCCTGCTCCAGACCGGCCTTACCCGGATCCTGGAACGGGGCGGGACGGGGTCCGGGATCCTGCCCGGCCTCGTTCTTCCGGTTCCATTCATCCGCCTTGGCGTTGTAGTCGGCCACCGCTTTGTCCGACGCCGCCTTCGCCCGCTTGAAGATCGCGACAGCTTCTCTGGCCTGGTCCTGGGCCCACTGCACGGTGGAGGCGTACGCCACGAGCGCCTTCGCAGCTTCCTCGCACGCATCGGCGGCGGAAAGCCAGAACTTCGGCTGCGGTTCGAACTCGGCCCGGAACGCGTCCCCGGCCTCGCCCTCCCAGCCGTGGACGTCCAGGCCCTTCATCCCCATGCCGAGCCGGTCGAACGCCTTGAAGAAGTCCCGCAGATGCTCCGCCCGTTCCGTCAGCTTCTGCACGTCCCCGTGGATGATCTCCTTCGGGTCCTCGGTCTCGCCGAGCTGACGTTCGGCGACGTCCGCGCCGAGCTTGTCCGCCGTCCACTCCGATGCATCCCGCACTCCCTCGGCCGCGCCGTCGAGTCCTACGGAATCCAGGCCGCCGGCGGCCTTGTCACCCGCCCACTCGATTCCGTCCCCGACCGCCCCTGCGGCGTCACTTATGAAGTCGCCTACACCCACGGCCTACTTACCCCCGTCGCCCGTCTGATCGCGCCGGCCGCTCGGCTGTTCGTTCTCGGGTGGTGGTCCGTCCCACTGCCAGTCACTGCGGTCCTGCCCGGCCGGGCCCGTCACGTCCTGCCACGGCGAAGTGGAGAAGTCCTCGCCGACCTGCTCCCACTGATCGCCCATCGCACCCCAGTCCGGCTGCGAGGTGTCCACGTCCGGTACCCGGGGCCGTACGGTGTCCCCCACCTCGCCCCAGGACTTGTCCGCCGCCTTGTCGCCCTCGGCGAGGCCCTGCTGCGGGTTGTACGAGCCAGCCGTGACCGCGACCTCCTTCAGGGAGTCGACCACGTACTCCTCCTGCTCGTGGTACAGACCCGCCGACAGGCCGAGCTTCCGTGCGATGTCGTTCGCGTCCTGCATCTTCGAATGAATCGCCAGCGCCCAGCGGCCACAGAACTGACCGAACACATCCGCCAGTTCACCCGAACCCATTTCCATCCCCGACATGCTCAAGGACTGGAAACCGTGCCCCTGCTGCGCGGTGATCGAGAAGTAGCCCGTCTCCTCCAGCTCGTTGATCGCCGCGGTCAGGCCGCGCTCGACCTGCCGGGCCGACTCAGGATCGAACTTGTAGCCGCTCACAACGACGCCTCCTGGTCCGAGCCGTCAGTCACCGCCACGTGACCGGGCACGATGCCCTGCGCCGGAGGCAGCAGGAACGCCCCCTCACTGCCCACATCCACCGCGACTCCACACGGCACGCCGATCTCCGCGAGGGTCTCGTCCAGGAGGCGAGCACCGTACACACGCCGGAACTCCCACTGACCGCCCTCACCACGCGCCTGTGCGAAAGCCGTCAACGTGTCCGTGTCCGTGAACGCGAAGACCCAGCGCAGACCGGCCTGGTCACCTGTGAGGATCCCGCCGTCCCGGATCGGCACCAGCACCAGAGACCTGCGGAACTCACCCAGTACGGACTGCACTTGGGTCAGCGCCAGGTTCGAATCCCCGACGTCCTCCAACAGCACAATGGCCACCTGCTTCCCCATTCGAACAGCCCCTCGACTCTAGCCGGGCGCCGCAGACCCGCCCAGCAATGGGTGTTCGAGAACCGGCTGCACTTCGCCCGCTGCACCACCTTCGCGGAGGACGCCTCGCAGGTCCGCAACGGGCACGGCCGGGAGAACATGGCCATTGGTCGAGCAGCGTGCCGACGCCGGCGCAATGTCGCCATGGCTACGGAATCCAGCGAAGAGTCAACGCGCGCCCGCCAGGCACCTACAGCCCGCCGCACCACTCCCGCCCGGACGCCGCGGGCAGCGACCAAAGAACGAAGGCTGGACGGGCACGTCCCGAAGGCCACACCCATGGGACATTGAGGGCCATATAGGGTATTTCATTTTCGCGGGACATACACGGGACCGCGAGGCTGATTAACTATCAGTTACGCGCGTGACCTGCAGGAACGCAATCACTATGCCGCGTGACATCGCGGAAGCGGCCAAGGCCCGCAGCGGCCTCTCAGGGCTGTCCGCCTATGTAGCCGCCGCCGTGGCCCGCCAGATCGAACGCGACAACCTCAACGAAATCATCCAGGTTGCGGAGGCCGAGCACGGACCCGTCACCGACGAGGAGATCCAGGCTCTACGCGACCAGCTCCACCAGGCCCGCCAGCAGCAGACGCCAGGCGGGGCAAACGCCGCATGACCCGATCCCCCGCCGTCCCCGGCGGCACCCTGGTCCTCGACAGCGAGGGTCTGGCCAAGGCCGTGCTGCGCGACCGCACCGTCACCGGCTGGCTCACCCTCGCCCGCGCCGACGACCTGCGGGTGATCACCTCCGCGGCAACTCTTGTCGAGGTGGTCCACCCTCGGATCAACCGACCGGCCCTGGAGTGGACGCTCTCCCGCCTTGTCGTCGAACCGGTCACCGAGCCCATCGCCCGCCACGCTGCCGCCCTCCTGGCCGACGCCAGCCTGCACGGCCACAAGTACGCCATCGACGCCATGCTCAGCGCCACCGCCCTCGCCGCCCCGGGGCCTGTCACGATCCTCACCTCGGACCCCGAGGACCTCACTGCACTGTGCGGCCGGCGCGTCACAGTCATCAAGATGTGACGATCTGCTGTTGAGACATCGCGCGCTGAGCCTGAAGGAACAGCCTCGAAGAACACTCAAGGCTCCCGTCGCTCCATGACGACAAACTGCGGCACCAAGTGCTCCAGGTGTCATCGGCCGGCGGGAAGGAGAATGGGGTCGTCATGGGTGCGGTCGCTTCGGCCGCCCATGGGGCACGATGCCCTGGGCGCCCGCGACGAGCTTCCCGCGTTCGGCCAGAGTGTCCTCGCCGAGCAGCGAAGGGTTCACCTCCAGCATCAACGCGAGGTGCTCCCCGATGCGCTGAGGCGAGAGATCCTCCGTCGCACCCGGCTCCACCGGACCGTCCTCCCCTTCGTCCACGACCCGGGCGTTGCGCAACAGCCGTAGCTGCCCATCGCTGTATATCCGGGCCATCAGAGCCGCAGTGAACCGCTTCCGCACCTCCGCGCCGCTCATGGTCGTCCGCTGATCGCCTGAAACGGTGACGACTTCCTGCAGGTCCTCCGCGACCTCAGCCCGGCGGTCACTCGTGCGGCTTCGCGCCACGCTGCTCCACTTCGCTTTCCCGGACGGGAGCGCTTGGTCGTTCCACTTCGCCTTCACTGCCGGAAGCGCTTCCTCGTACCACCACTTCCTGACGTGCGGCGCGGCCTTCTCCGCACCCTGAAGCCGATCTGGACGAGTACCTCGGCGACGAACTCCGCGATCCTACGCTCGGGCCTCCGACTCGTGCCGGTCAGAGTCGAGCAAACCCTGCGGGTACGCCGCCACCGGATCCGGCTCGTTCTCCTTCAAGAAGATCTCGGCTTGACCCACCTGATTGGTGTCGGGGTCACGTGTCATGCCGCGATGAGCGCACTCTGTCTTCCTCGACCGCGCGAAACGCGCGCCTTTCCGGACTCTGACAATGGCCTCGTACTCGTCGTACTCGCTGCTGTCCATGCCACACCTTCGACCTGCAGGATGCCCTGCGTCCGCCGCCCGTCCCCCGGGAGCGACGCCCCCCGGCACTGTACGTCCGGCCGCCGACCGTCCGGCAGATCGCCAGATGTGACCCGATGATCCGGGTTCGGAGCAGCCCCTCAATTCGGTGACCGTCAACGGCTGGGTCTTCGGACCAGGACGGCTCACACCCGACTGACGTTGTACCTGGTCGCGGGCCCGGCTGTGCATCGGAAGGCTCCGTTTGAGGTCGGCGTTCACCAGCTCGTCGGGGTTCGGCTCCGGCGAGTACGAGGCAGAAAGTGCAGCTCGATCCGGTCGGTCCGGGTGATCGGGGAGCCAGGCGCGGACCTTGCGGGAGCGGTGGGCGGAGTGGCCGTCCACGACGAGGTGCACCTTGCGGTCGAAGTGGCCTGCGAGCCGGTCCAGGAAGCGGCACATCACGTCGGCGTCGAAGGTTTCGGTGAACACCATGAAGTGCATCCAGCCCTTGGTACTGATCGCGGACATCGCGTTCACCGAGAACCGGTTGCCCGAGCGGCGCACGATCGGGGTGCGTCCCTTGGCACCCCAGGTACGGCCGGTGACCTGGTCGGAACGGATGCCGACCTGGCCGGCGAAGATCACCTCACCACCCTCGGCCTTCGCCTTCGCGCGGATCACCGGCCAGGTCTCCTCCCGCCAGACGCGGACCGCTTCCGGGTTCTGCTCGACGCCCCGCTTGTCCGGACGCTGGAAGGACAGCCCCACCACCCCCCCACCCCACCCACCGGCGCAGGTACTTGCCCACCCCCTGCTCGGTCAGCCGCACCCGGTACAGCTTCGCGATCAGGTTCCCCACTCCGGCCCGCGTCCACAGCCGACCGGCAAGGCCCAGGTCACAGGGGCGGTGATCCAGAACGGCCTGCCGGACCGCCCGCTGCTCCACCCCGCCCAGAAGCTGATGCCCGCCGACCCGACGCCCGCGTGGCTGGGCCACGAGCGCCTCGCGCCCACCAGCCAGCCACTTCGCCCACCAGTTGTCCACGGCCCTGAGCGAGACTGGAACATCGCCGCGACATCCTCGCGGGTCCGGCCCGCCACCAACGCGGCCACCGCCCGCAGCCGAAGGGCCTCCTGCGCCGACGGCGACAACCGCCGCGCGTCCCCCACCAGTTCACTCACACAGGGAACAACGACCCAGAACACCTACCGTTTCCGATCAATAAGCATCGACTCTCACCTGCGGTACCGATCCCCTTCGGCGCTCCCCGCCGCAGGGCCGTCACCCTCGGAGCCATTCCGATCTGAACCATGGCAGTAGCCACCGGCCAGGGCAAGTTCAGAATTGAGCAGCGTCTGTCCAAGTCCCGTCCCAGACCTGAATGAGCTCACCCCTTCTTCCTTACCTTCAGCTCCTCGGATCGAGCCATCATTTTCTCCGCGAACTCATCCCAGTCGGGGCCGAAACTCAGGAGATCTGCCCCGGCTTGCCCCAGGATTTCGACGTCATCAGGCCGTTGTAGGCACAGCAGGCGGAAAGCCAGATTGCGCGCCCAGACCGGGAGTGCCATCCAGTCTTCAGCCAGGAATTCCTGCAGCGACTCCCAGATATTCTCAGGATCCGCGAAAGTCAGCTGCTCGATAAATCGCTGGACCTCGACGGGGATCCCCATGGCGCCGCCATTCACCCCGCCCGTGGAGATCTGTGACATGAGTTGCTTCAGTTCAGACACAGTCAACCTTCCGTCAAGGGTTCAACCAGTAGGTGGCGACCCGGTACGTACCGTCGGCGTCCGCGACACGCGATATCCGATGCCGTGCCCCTCTTTGTCAACAGCCCCCTCCGCCCACCGTTTGAGGTTCTCGCCCTCATCCGCTGCCCTGCCGTAAGCGACCTCACAGCCGGCGAGACCGGACGGGTCCACCCATGTGCGGGAATTGTGGACCCGTGCCACAGGGTTGGGGGCAGGCGTGAGGCCGAGGGGATCCGGGCTGGTGTAGCGGGTGTTGGCGGGGTCGTAGTGGCGGTGGAAGTTGTAGTGGAGGCCGGTCTCCGGGTCGGGCCAGCATGGCATCTGATTCGATGCTCGCCAACATAGACATTTGCCGAACTGGCGAGTAGTGATGGGTGCCTGTCGGCCACCGAACGACTACCGGCCCGACCTGGACCGCCTCGCCCCGCTCGGCATTCTCGACGCGTCCGGGCATCCTCGCCATCGCGAAGAGGTGCCGCTGACGCACCCGCGGCCGGCGTTCGTCGGCCCTGGAGTGGCGGCGCGGCCTGTCGTCGAACTCCCCGCGCGGGGCGGGCCGGGACGCCACCCGGATCGCCCGGCATGTCGCCGCCCACCTCCCCCGCGCTTGAGGGCCATCTCACCCTCGCCCGCCTGGATCGACGTATGTCAACATAGATGCATGTCGCATACGAAGGTGCTGCCGCTGCTGGACCCCGCCGACGGCGAGGCCGTGGCGCCGTGCTGTCCGCCGCTCACCGAGCGCCCGTTCACCGCCGAGGAGGCCGAGACGGCCGCCCGGATGTTCAAAGCTCTGGGCGACCCGATACGGCTGCGGCTGTTCTCCGCGGTGGCCTCGCACGAGGGCGGCGAGGCATGCGTGTGCGACATCTCCGACGTCGGCGTCTCCCAGCCGACCGTCTCCCACCACCTGAAGAAGCTCAAGGAGGCCGGCCTGCTCACCTCCGAGCGGCGCGGCACCTGGGTCTATTACCGGATCGAGCCGTCCGTGCTGGCAGCGATGGGCAAATTGCTGACCGTCGCGCCGGCCGCGGCCTGACCGGCATTTCAGATCCGGTCAGGTGGGTGCCGGTGTGCAGCCGGCGTCCGTCGAAGACCGTGCGGCTTGGGACGACGGAGAGGGAAGGACGCCACCAGGTGCCGGTCGCGCTGATCAGCGCGCGGGCGTGCCAGGTGCCGGAGTCTGTTTCCATGCCGAGAAGTTGAGAAGCGTTTCTCGTAGTCGGTGAGGTACTCCGCCACGTACCTGCGTGTCGGGGTACGTCTCGCCGGGCTGGGGGAGCGAGCAGAAGGCGGCCGGAGAGAACGGGCGCAGCGAGTCCCAGGCGGGTTGCCAGGCGGCGCAGGTGGTAGTCGGCGGGGGCCTCTCCGAGCACTGCCACCTGCGCGCCACGGGTCACTCGGCCGATCGTCCGGGCATGAAGATGAGCGCCACCAGCCCCAGTCCGACCGCGGCGCCCACGAGCTGCATGGCGATGAACCCCGCGAGGGCGCCGGGCGCGATGCCCGCGAAGGTGTCGGTGAAGGCACGGCCGATGGTCACCGCGTAGTTGGCGAAGGACGTCGACGAAGTGGACCAGTAGGCGGCGCCGATGTAGGAGGCGACGGCCACGGGCGCGATCCGCAGCCGGTCGGTGCGGGCCAGGCCGAAGATCAGCAGGATCAGCCCGGCGGTGGCGACGACCGCGCCGAGCAGCAGGTGCCCGGCGGACCGGTCGTGCGTAGACCACTCCACCAGCAGTTCGCCGAACATCGCGTCAGCCAGGATGGCGCCCGCGATCGCACCCACGATCTGCACGGGTACGTACACCGCCACCTCGCGCAGGGTGACCCCGGCGCCGCCGCGTCGCGCCGTCCACCACTCGGCCGGCGTGACGACCGGGTTGAAGTGCGCGCCGGAGGCCGGGCCGAGCAGGAGGATCGGGATGCCGAGGCCGAAGACGGTGGCCGTGGAGTTGGCGAGCGGTTGCAGGCCGACGTCCTTGGTCAGTTCGGTGGCCTGGATGCCGGAGCCGACCACGACCGCCACCAGGAGGGCGGTGCCTATGATTTCGGCGGCGGCCCGGGCGACCAGGGGCCTGCGCGGTGTGCGCTG
This sequence comes from Streptomyces sp. NPDC006385, assembly GCF_040612485.1. Lineage (NCBI taxonomy): Bacteria > Bacillati > Actinomycetota > Actinomycetes > Kitasatosporales > Streptomycetaceae > Streptomyces > Streptomyces sp. NPDC006385. The sequence goes on along the minus strand of NZ_JBEXQG010000015.1, from coordinate 114,635 downwards.
TCTACGCGGCTTCGGCGGGGGTCATGGGCAGGCCCTCTTGTTCTCTGCGGCGGTACGGGCGGACTCGGCCAGGTCGGCGAGCTGACCGGCCGGCTGAGCGATGACGTCCGGGCGCAGCTTGTAGTACGTGTACCAGCCGCACGGGTCCGTCTCGGCGGCCCTGGCCCGCGCAGCGCTCTCAGACGGTCGGGGAGGTGGGTCTGCCCGGCGCGCATGCGCAAACTGTTCATGGTCGCCGTCCGCGCGGCCACGGCGCACGGTGCGCGCTCAGTGTGAGTTCCCCTTGGTCCTGCGCTGACGGGCGCCGTCGACGACCAGATGCAGCGGCAGATCCAGATGCAGCGGCATCGCTCTCGTGTCGCTCGACGGGCGGTTCTTCAGGGCCCGTTCGTCCCGACCGGTCGGCGATCTCGCGGTGATGCCCGCCGTCGCATCGCCCTGCGTCCATTTCCACGGGTTGGGTGCAGCGGCTTGCCACCTCCTCCGGGCGGTGACTGGACATGACGACGCACGTTCCTTCGGCCGCGAGTTCCCCGATGGCGTCCAGCACCACATCGGCGGTTGCGCGGTCAAGAGCAGAGGTGGGTTCGTCCAGCAGCGGTAGTCGCGGCCGTGGTGCCAGCGCGCGGGCGACTGCCACTCGTTGTCCTCGGCGTAGCCGGCCAGACTGCGCTGCCGGACCGACTCCACGCAAGGGCGCCCGTATCAGGCCGGCGTCGACTGGCCCGGTGAGCCTCAACAGTCTGCCTTTGACTCGATCCTTGGGGTACGGAACGACCGGTCCCTGCTCGCTGAAGAACAGCCGTCCGACGTCCGCCGTGCCGCTGGCGGCAAGGTGCTCGCGGAGCACGGCGACGTGGTGGGGCGGGAAGGGGCACCCTGCGGATGTGTCCCTCCCGCGGCCACCTCCAGCAGGAGGCGTACAGGGCGTCACCGACGTGCTCGGTGCAGGCGGCGGGATGCACTCGCGGATGCCGTCCCGGTTCGTCCAGGGCACGCCCATGTCGTCGCGGGCTTCCTGAACGCCGGAGAAGTTGCCGACCAGGGGCGGCCGGTGGCTTCCAGGGTGGCGCGGGTCGGGGCGATCAGGCCGGGGTGATCAGGTCGGGGCGATCAGGTCGGGGGCTCACGGCCCTGGACGCTCTCGCCGTCGTCCGCGCTGCGTGCATGCGGCCAGAGAGGAGAAAGCCCGCTGGGTTTGGGGCGGCCGGCTCCACCGCTTTAACCAGTCCCTTTGGCGCGAGCCCCGAAGATCATGGCCCCAACGTCGTGCTTTACCGGGCAGGTTCCCCGGACTGCTCGCCGCGCCCGAAGCTTACGGAGCCATGATCACTCGCATCAAAGCAGCTCAGGGCCAAAGTCGCCCAGTCTGGCGGCAAGTTGCACTGATATAGACTATCGCAACCATCCGACAACCCCTTCGGCAGGGAACCAGTGACGCAACAAAGCACCCTCGATCTCGGTGTCACCTTCAGAGACAACAGGAATCAAGCCGTCCACAGTTGGTATCCCTACGTCGAAGGATTTTCCGCGGACTACGTTCGTCAGAAACTCGCTCGCCGCGGCGGGATCACAAACGTATACGATCCATTCGGTGGTTCGGGAACAGTGCAGGTGGTTGCATCTCACGCGGGTATCGCATCCGCCTACTCGGAGATCAACCCCTTCATGTCCTTCGTGGCAGAGACGAAGGTCAACGCGGCACGCAGAGCCAAACAGCATCAAGCCGAGTTCCAGGCGTCGGCCAAGGAGTTCCTGAAGCGCCTTCATTCCGACCATTTCGAGCGGAATGCGAAACTCGTTGATCTTTCGCCGTATCATGAAGCTTTCCCCAAGCGTGACTTCTTCGAAGAAGATCACCTCAGAACGCTGCTCGCCATCAAAGACCTCGCCTGCCAGATCGGTGATGATCGCGAGTGGCTTCGCGACCTACTGCTGCTTGCCGTAGCTTCAAACGCTGTGGCTAGCTCCCACATGACCCGCCGAGCAGATCTGAGGCGGCGACGGCCGAACGAATACGTCACGCGAGTCGTCAACGTTCAGGGGTTTGTTCACTCCACAGTTGAACAAATGGTTCGTGACATCAACATGATTCCGGACCAGTCGGCCGCGATGACCAAGCTATCCGAGGATTGCCGTCAGGTTCTCTCCGGCGAATCGGATCGGTTCGACCTCGCCATCACGTCGCCGCCTTACCTCAACGGGACGAACTATTTCCGGAACACTAAGATCGAACTTTGGATTCTCGACTTCATCAAAGCCGAGAAGGAGCTTCCAGGGTTGTGCAGGAGGGCTGTGACGGCTGGCATCAACAATGTCAGTAAGACCCGCACCCTGGACCACACGTACAAAAGCGTCGAAGAGGTGGCCTCTGCGCTTGATGCGGCGTCTCCTGACAAAAGAATCCCGCTTCTGGTCCGCCAGTACTTCTCTGACATGACGCAAGTATTCCGAGCGGTAGAGCACAGCCTGAAGCGTGGTGGAGAATTCATCTTCGACATCGGGGACTCCAAGTTCTACGGAGTTCACGTCCCCACGGATCGCCTACTTGTCGAGGTAGCTGAGTCCGTTGGACTCGAAGTCGTGTCTGACGAAGTGATTGCTCGCAGGTACTCCCGTGACCGCAGTGCGCTTCATCAGGTCGAAATCATCTTCCGGAAGGGCTGATTGTGGAACGGTCTCGCCTGGAAGCAGCGATTGAAGAATTTCAGTCGTTGCTCCCCTACACCCAAGGCGCGTATGCCAGCCGCGCCTGGGGGCACAAACTGCATTCCCTCTGCTCTTACCAGGGGAAGTTCAAGCCGGCCATGGCTCACTGGCTCGTCAAGTCTTTCTCCACGGAAGGCGGGAGGGTGTTGGATCCCCTCGGCGGAGTGGGAACCGTTCCCTTCGAGGCAGCCCTTCTCGGAAGAAGGGCAATCACCAATGACAAGAGCCCGCTCGCAGCCACTGTTGGCGCGGCCAAGATGAGCCCTCCCAGCCTGGACGAAGCGCTTGAGCAGATCTCCAGGCTGGAGAAGCGAATGCTGACGATTGACCTCAGCGCCGAAGATCTTGTTGAAGCCGAGTTCGGCCTCAATGCTTCGGTATCTGCCTATTATCATCCAGAGACGCTTCTTGAGGTCCTTAAAGCGCGTAAGGTGTTCATGACCGAAGGAGTCCAGGGTGACGCCTTCATGTGGGCTTCTTTGCTGCACGTGCTGCACGGGAACAGGCCCTATGCCCTGTCTCGGACCTCTCACCCGATCACTCCTTTCAACCCCACCGGCGCGTACGTGTACAAGTCGCTGATTGAACGGTTGCAGAATAGAGTGACCTCAGCTCTCGCTGCACCGCTGCCACCGAGCTTCCTACGCGGCGAGGCTTTTCACGGCGACTTCAGGGACCTACCGGATAAGATCAAGGAACCGGTCGACACAATTATCACCAGCCCTCCGTTCATCGGAATGCGCTTTGATCGACCGAACTGGTTGAGAATGTGGTTCTGCGGTTGGCAGGCAACGGACTTCCACACCAAAAGTCTGGACTTTCTGGAGCGTCAGCAAACCAAGTCAACCAGTGTCTACATCGAGTTTTTCACGACCTGCGCTCAGCTACTAAAACCAGGCGGCGTAATGGCGGTACACATTGGGAGCGGTGGTCGCGGCGATCTCGTAGGGGATCTGAGGCAGCTGGGGAAGGGTCACCTGGAACTCGTTGGCGAGACCGTTGAAAACGTCGAGCAGGTATCTAATCACGGCCTGAAGGACAAAGGCCTGACGAAGCACCACCACATGCTGTTTTTCCAACGCGCCTAGTCTGCCGGGGAAGTACGTTGAGCCTCAGCGCATACCCCTGAGGCTCAACCCGGACGTCAGTCGTCCACCATCATCCTCACAGCGGCAGCACGGGCGTGGAGATCGTCATAGAGCTCCGGACTTTCCTGCCACAGCAGTTCTCCGAGTTTGACATCGGGGTGAATTTCTTCGACTTTCCGCGCTATTGAGAAGAATGTTCTGGGTTCCCAGGTAGCGGCATATTTGGCAATGTCCCCGATTATTTTGTCGAGTTGCTCGAGGTTGACGCGCTTCTCGATGAGGTTCTCATAAGGCAGGCCGCAGATGTGCGAGAGGTCTCGAAGCTGCGAGTCGCTGTAGTAATCTACCGGGAAGCGATCCTTCTTGTTGTTGTTGCATTCTGCGCAGAGGCATGTAGCGTGCTCATCGATTGGCCACAGGTACGCCAGTGGACGCGTATGATCCAGCTGAACCTGGTTGAGCGACAGGCTCCTCCTGCAATTGAAGCAACGTCGGCCAAATCTTTCCCAGACCTGTGATTTCAAGCCTTCACCAGTACGCTTCTTGATTTCCTGCAGAATGCTGGATTCCTGCAGGAATATCCTCCTCTCGCGGGTTATCACCGATGACTCATGATGTTGGTCGACGGTTCGAGAAGGATTGAAGTTGTCGTTAATTCTCCACTTCTTACACGCTCTGCATTCATTCTGGTGCAGCGTGCGCTTCGCATTGTGTTTATGGAAGGCGAGCGACCCTGGCTTTTTCATGTCGACTGGAAGAAGGCGCCCGCAGTAGGAACACTTCTTCAAGTCCAGCCAGTCCCCTTCCTCTGTCACGGTCGAAGTGGTCGACGGTTCGAGATCGGCATTCAGTGCGGTCCCGTGATCCAGGTAGTACGTTTCAGGCACTATGGACCTTCCTGCGCCAGCAAGAACATCCCTGGGCGTGAGCCCATCCGGGATTGCAGCCGGGCCTATGTCGAGTCCCCACATATTGAGCGCGTAGGGACCGAACCACGAAAGATCGACGTAAATCGGCCCTCGCTCGTCCGTAAGAAATGCGTGCCCAACTCGGGTGAAGTCCACAGAGAGGTTGAATACGGCATCCAGTGTGGTGGCGCCACAAGAGAGGTGTGCTGTCAGCTCGATGGGAGCCTCGGCTGCGATGTAGGCGCCAAAAGAAGCGATGCTAAGCCCTTCGACGCCGACGACGGCCTCTGAAGTGAAGGTGACGCGGTTCTCCGGAGTCGCCCCCGGAGAGATCCTGACGCTTCGAACTCGATGGAGATCCTGATAATCCCTTTTCGACCCATACGCGTCATCTCGTGTCTGCTTCGCAAGGCGTCTCATAGCGGATGACTGTAGACGAGGATGTGGGCCATACGTGGACAAATATCTGGAGCCGGTCCGGCCACTTGTCACGTTCGACCTGTCCGAGTTCCGCGTTCACGGACAGCCTGGACGGGGCCTACGGAAGGCGCTCGAAAGCGGCCCCCGGCCGGGGCGTGTGCGGCTCAGGAGGCTCCCCGGGCGCAGCAGTGGCCCCGCCCGGCGACCGAGTGGGCCGTGATGCCGTGACGGGGCAGCGTGAGCCGACCGGAGGGGCGTGAGCGAGGGCTCAACGAGCCGGTCCTCGCGGGCTGCGGCACGGACCGTCCGCCGTGCAGGAGCAGCCAGCAGCCAGCAGTCAGCAACCGGCCACCGCCCACCGCCCACCGCGTCGTCCCGCCGACGCCGTTCGCCGTCGGGGCGTGATCCCCGGCATCGCGCCGGCCCTGATCGTCCGGCGCCAACCGGTCATCCGAAGTCGGCGTGGGACTGGGGTCCGGTCGCTCTGTCCCAGTGGGCCTGCTCGCCGCCGCCCAGCAGTTCCGCCGCCTGGCCCTCGGTGTGCGCGGCCGCCATCTGGGCCGCGGCCACCACGTCTCCGCGTTCGCGCACCAGGTCCTCGTAGATCGGCAGGTGAACGTTCTCGGCAGGACTACGCGTCACAATGCCGGTCCTTTCGCTGGTCGTCGCCGTCAGGCTCTGTGGAGTCGGACAGGAAACCCATGTCCGAGCAACACATACAACACAGCCGAAGGATCGTATTTGAGGAGAAATCGTGGCCCCTGCGCGCCCATCATGAAAATGTCCCGTGCACGCCGGGGCTCGGGGTCGTCGGCGGATCAGGTCCGGGGGCCGGTCGGAAGCATGGCCCAGACCGTCTTGCCCATGGGCTGGCGCCGGGTCCAGCCCCAGTGCTCGGACAGGGCGTCGATGATGCGCAGCCCGCGGCCGTTCTCGTCGAGGGGGTCGCTCGTGTGCGGGTACACGGGCGGGCTGTCGCTCGGGTCGGTGACGGCGCACACCAGGTGGGCGGGGCGGCGCAGGCTGAGCCGCAGCCAGATCTCCGCCTCGCCGCGGGCCGGGGCGTGCGCCGCGGAGTCCGGTGCGGCGTGGAGTACGGCGTTGGCGGCCAGTTCGGTGACCACCATGAGGGCGTCGGCGCTGCAGTGGTCCAGCGCCCAGTCGCCGAGCGTGCGACGGACGAAGTCGCGGGCCTCACCGCAGTCCCGTTCGGCGCCGGTGAGGCGCAGAGCGGCCGAGCGGGGGGACGTACGCGGTGGTTCGGACCGGGCGAGATGACGTCGGCCCGGGGCACCGGGCGGTGCGTCCGGGGTCACGCTCAACCCCGTTCGGGACGCGGCGCTGCCGGGCAGTCGGAGCCCTTCGTACGCAGGTAAGGACACAACATCTCCCTGATACATGGTCAGGACAGGGCCACTGCGCAGCAGTTACGCCACGGACTATTATCCACGCCGACGGCGTCTCCGTGCAATTTCACGGGAAATTGCGCGAGTGGCGCCGACGCAGAGCACGAGGTGCGGACCGGGCCCGCTGGGGCGGCCGGGCGCACCCGTGGCGGAACGTGAGCAAGGAGAGTGCAGTGCCAACAGCACCGAACGGCGTGCGGGCAAGCTCGTTGGGCGTCCGCTGGATCAAGAGCCGGCACAGCAATGCCGAGGGCAACTGCGTCGAGGTGGCCACCTTGGGCGACGGCAGCATCGCGATGCGCAACTCCCGCGATCCCGACGGGCCGGCCCTCGTCTACACACCTGCCGAGATCACCGCCTTCCTGGCGGGCGCCAAGGAGGGAGAGTTCGACCACCTGGCGTGATCCGGGGCTCGTCACAGGGTCAGAAGGCCGGCGGGAAGCGGAAGTTGATCCTTCCACTTCCTGCGGTTCCGGCGGCACGGGGCGGCGGGATGCGATAATGCGGTCTGTCGTATGCCGGTCCACGGGGAGTCAGGATGTCCGCCGAGTCACCTCGCATCTCCCGCCTCGAACCGTATCTGACCCGCTCCGAGCCCGCGCCGACCCTGCTCAAGCTGCTGGTCGGCGTCCAGTTGGCGGGTATCCGCGAGGACATCGGTCTCTCCCAGGAGCAGGCGGCGCGCGCCGTCGGGTTCAGTCCGGCGAAGCTCTCGCGCATCGAGGCGGGCAAGGGCCGCCGGCCACCCACGGAGGCCGATGTCCGCGCGCTGCTGAAGCAGTACGAGGCCGACGAGTACGAGGCGTCGGTGCTGCTCCAGTTGCTGCGGCGTGCCGGTGAGCCGGGCTGGTGGCAGCGCTATGACAAGCGGCTGATGCCGGAGTGGTTCGACCGGCTGGTGGGACTGCAGGAGGCCGCGACGACCATCCGTACCTTCGAGCTCCAGTACGTACCGGGTTTGTTGCAGACCGAGGCGTACGCCCGGGCCGTGGTGGAGCGCGGGCTGCCGTCGGCGCCGGCCCGTGAGGTGCAGCGGCGTGTGGAGCTGCGGATGCGGCGGCGGGAGCTGCTGAACCGTCCGGACGCGCCGCGGCTGTGGGCGATCGTCGACGAGTCGGTGCTGCTGAGGGTGCTGGGCAGCCGCGAGGTGATGCGCGAGCAGCTCGAGTACCTGGAGGAGATGGCGCGGCTGCCTCATGTGACCGTGCAGATCGTCCCGTTGGACGCGACCAACGCCTCCGCGCCCGCCATCCCGGTCACCTATCTGCGCTTCGGTGGCGTGGATCTGCCCGACATCGTCTATCTGGAACACATCAAGAGCGCCGCCTTCCTGGAGGACCAGGACGAGACGGAGGAGTACCGGATCGCCCTGGACCGGCTGGGCGACGAGGCTCTCAACCCGCGCGAGTCGCTGGAGCGGCTGCGCCGGACGAAGGCACGGTATTCCCCCACCCCTTAGGGGCACGCGCTTCCTTGTGAGGGGGACGGTCGGCCCTACGGAAGGCGGCCGACTCCGCCGAACTCGATCCACTCCTGGGTGAGCTGACGGGGCGCGACCTCGGTGTCCGGACGCCAGGTGGACACCTCGACCAGGCCCGGCTCCAGGATCTCCAGTCCCTCGAACCACTCGGCGACGTCCTTCTCCTGGCGCACCCGGCCCCAGTGCCCCTGGGTCGCCTGGTCCATGAAGTCGGTGACGAAGTCGCGGACCTCGGCGTCCTCGCTGACCAGCTGGCACATCACCGCGAAGCTGCCGGGCACGAGGTGCTCGATCACCCGGCGGGACACAGCGAGCGGGCCGTCCGTCTCGTCGTCGGGGATGCAGTGGAAGACCGAGTTGAACAGCACGGCCACCGGCTGCGAGAAGTCGATCAGGCGCTCGGTCTCGGCGTGCGAGAAGATGGCGTCGGTCTGCCGCATGTCGGCGTGGATGACGGCGGTGTTCTCGTTCTGCTCCAGCAGGGTGCGGCCGTGGACCAGGACCATCGGGTCGTTGTCGACGTACACCACGCGTGAGGACGGGTCGACGCACTGGGCGACCTGGTGGACGTTGTTCTGCGTGGGCAGGCCGGAGCCGTGGTCGAGGAACTGCCGGATGCCGTAGTCCTGGGCCAGCGTCCTGACCACCCGCTGCAGGAAGCGCCGGTTGTTCAGCGCGAGGGCGCGGGTGCTGGGGACGACCTTGTCCAGCTGCTCGCAGGCGGCTCGGTCGGAGGCGTAGTTGTCCTCGCCGCCGAGGTAGTAGTCGTACATGCGCGCGGCTGTCGGGATCGTGACGTCGATCGATGTGGACAGCTGCTTGCCAGGCTCCATCGTTCCCCCAGGGGGCAGGCCGGCCGAGGAGATCACCTCGCCGACAACGCATCCTAGGGAGAGCGCAGTTGGTGGGGCCAGTCGATCGGTCAACCGCCACGGAACGACCACCCGTGGCGGGGAGATCACGCACGGGATCCAGCCGCTTCGACGGCGTAGTGTCGCCAAACATTCGTAGGTGCCTACGAGACACCGTCGTTCGACGCCTGTCGGAGCGGGGCCCTCGCGACCGCGATCCATGTCTGTGAGGGCTTCTCGGACGCCTTTCATGATCGGGGCTGTGCGGCACGCCACTTCGAACTAAGGTTCTCGGTCGGAAGCCACATTCGACGGGGGGACGTACGTGGCCGATTCGGCGCGTTCGCTGGACGACACCGAGCGGGACGGGGGAAGGCCCGGCCGGTTCACCGGTATGGGTCCCTTCATGCTCGTCTGGAGCGGGCAGGCGGTGTCCCTGGTCGGCAACTCCGTCCTGCGGTTCGCCTTCGTCTACGAGACCTGGTCGGCCACCGGGCGGGCCACGGCGCTGACCACGCTGTCGCTGTGCGCGCTCCTGCCCCAGGTGTTGCTCAGCCCGCTCGCCGGAGCCTTCGTCGACCGCGTCAGCCGGCGTACGGCGCTGCAACTCGCGGACGGCGGCGGGCTGCTGGTCGTGGCGCTGCTGAGCGTCCTGCACTTCACCGGCGGGCTGCACACCTGGCAGGTGTACGCGGCCGTCATGCTGCTCGGCGGCGCCGCCGCCTTCCAGTTCCCGGCGCTGGGCGCCGCCGTGCCGTTGCTGGTGGACAAGGACCGGCTCCAGCGCGCCAACAGTCTGCTGGCGAGCGCCAAGAGCACGGCGGACGTCGGCGGTCCGGCGCTGGGCGGCCTGCTGGTGGCGTTCTCCGGGCTCGGCTTCATCCTCGTCGCCGACCTGGTGAGCTTCGCTGTCGCGCTGGCCGCCATCCGGGTCGTACGGCTGCGGGGGGACACCGGACCCGCGCGGGAGCCCGGCGGCGGGCCGCGCAAGAAGCTCGTCGCCGAGGCCGTCGAGGGCATGCGGTTCCTCTTCCGGTATCCGAGCCTGCGCGATCTGATGCTGGCGTTCTGCGTCGTCAACCTGGTCATGGTCTTCGGCTTCGCCGCCGTACAGCCCATGGTGCTGGCCCGGTCCGGCGGCGAGACCGCGGCGCTGGCGAGCGTCAACACCGCGATCGGGGTCGGCGGGATCGCGGGCGGGCTGCTGATGGCGGCCTGGAGCGGGCCGAAGAACCGGGCCCGGGGCATGCTGCTCGGGATCATCGGCATGTGCCTGTCCGCGCAGGTGGCGATGGCGCTCGCGGGCGGCGTGGTCGGCTGGTGCGCGGCCATCCTGGTCGGCGCGGCGCTCATGCCGATGATCAACGGCGTGATGCAGGCCATCGTGCAGACCAAGGTTCCGCAGGAGTGGCACGGCCGGGTCTTCGGCGCCGTGGTGTTCCTGTCGCAGATCTCCGTCCCGCTGGCGACCGCGGTCTCCGGACCGCTCGCCGACCATGTCTTCGAACCGCGGGCCGCCGACGGCACCGGCGTCTTCGAGGTGCTGGGGCCGCTCGTGGGCGACGGGCCGGGCAGCGGCATGGCCGCCATGCTGCTCATCGCCGGCCTGTGCGGGATCGCCGTCGGGGTGCTGAGCATGACCCGGCGCACGGTGCGGGAGATCGACACGCTGCTGCCGGACATCGACGCCGAGCCGGGCGGCAGCGGCACGGGGGACGGGGCCGGCACGGACGCCGGGAAGCCCGCGACCACCGACGGCCCCGGGCGCCCCGGCGATCCCGCGACCACCGACGGCTCCGGGCGCCCCGGCGATCCCGCGACCACCGACGGCTCCGGTCGCCCCGGCGATCCCGAGGACCCGGAGAACCCCGACAACCCCGAGCACAAAGAACTCGTGGAGGGCTGACCATGACCACCAATCCGTTCGAGGACGAGAACGGGACGTATCTCGTCCTGACCAACGCGCAGGGCCGGCACTCGCTCTGGCCCGACGGGATCACCGTGCCGGACGGGTGGGACGTGGCGCTGGCCGCGAGCAGCCGCGCGCGGTGCCTCGCCTTCGTCGAGGAGAACTGGACGGACATATGTCCCGCTCGCACGGTCTCCGATGCCTGAGAGAGGGGCGACGGGGGCGTCGCACGGGGTGCATGAACTGTTCGAGCGACAGGCGCGGCGGGTCCCGGCGGCCACCGCGCTGGTGCACGGCGACGAGCGGCTGAGCTACGGCGAACTCGACGAGCGGGCCGACCGGTTGGCCGGGCTGCTGCGGCGGCACGGGGTGCGGCCGGGCGACCTGGTGGGCGTGTATCTGGAGCGGTCCGCCGAGATGGTGGTGGCGCTGCTCGGCACCCTCAAGGCCGGGGCCGCCTACGTGATGCTGGACCCGGACTTTCCGGCCGAACGGCTGCGCGGGATGGTGGCCGACGCGGGGGCCGCCGTGGTGGTGTCCCGGCGCGGCACGGGCGCCGGGGAACTCGGTGTCGCGGCCAGGTCGGTGGCGGTGGAGGACGCCGAGGAGGCGTCGCCTCTCGAACGCGGCGTGGTGCGGGTACGGCGGCAGGACCCGGCCTGCGTGATGTTCACCTCCGGCTCCACCGGCCGCCCGAAGGGCATCGTCGCCTCCCATGCCGCGCTCACCGCGACGATGACCGGGCAGGACTTCGCCTCCTTCGGGACCGGCGCGGTGTGGCTCCAGTGCTCCCCCGTGTCCTGGGACGCGTTCGCGCTGGAGCTGTGGGGTCCGCTGCTCGGCGGCGGCCTGTGTGTGCTGCACCCGGGGCAGCGCCCGGACCCGGTGGTGATGGCCGACCTGGTCGTGAGGCACGCCGTCACGTGCCTGTACCTCTCCGCCTCCCTGTTCCACGTGATCGTCGACGAGTACCCGCGGGTGCTCGCCGGAGTGCGCGAACTGATCGTCGGCGGCGAGCCGTTGTCGCCGGCGCACGCCGCCCGCGCCCTGGAGCGCTACCCGGCGCTGCGGCTGAGCAACGGCTACGGCCCGGTCGAGGGCATGGTCTTCCTGACCGTCCATCCGGTCACCGCGGCGGACGTGCGCGACGGCGGCCCGGTGCCGATCGGCCGGCCGCTGGCCGGCAAACGGCTCCGGGTGCTCGACGAGCGGCTGCGGCCCGTCGCGGACGGTGAGAGCGGTGAGCTGTACGCCGCCGGGGCGGGCGTCGCGCTCGGCTACCGCGGCCGTCCCGGTCTGACCGCCGAGCGTTTCGTGGCCGACCCGTACGGGCCCGCCGGCGAGCCGATGTACCGCACCGGAGACCTGGTGCGGCGGCGCGCGGACGGCGTGCTGGAGTACCTGGGGCGGGCCGACGCGCAGGTGAAGATCCGCGGGTTCCGGGTGGAGCCCGGCGAGGTGGAGACGGTCCTGGCCGGCCACCCGGGGGTCGTCCGGGCGGCGGTCGTGGCACGTCCCGACGCCTCGGGTGACAAGCGGCTGATCGCGTACGTCGTCCCGCGCGGGGGACGGCGACAGCCGGTCTCGGAGCGGGAGTTGCGCGCGCACGCGGTTCGCGTGCTGGCCGACTACCTGGTGCCGGCCGCCTTCGTGCTCCTGGACGCGCTGCCCCTCACCCCCAACGGCAAGCTGGACCGCGCCGCGCTGCCGGAGCCCGGCCCGCTCACCGGCTCGCTCGCCTCGACGACCGCACGGCAGCCGTCCGGCCCGGTCGAGGAGGCGCTGTGCGGACTGTTCTCCGAGGTGCTGGGCGTGCCGGCGGTCGGCCCCGACGACGACTTCTTCGCCCTCGGCGGCAACTCGCTGACGGTGGCCCGGCTGCTGGGCCGGATCCAGCTGACGCTGGGGGCGCGGGTCGGGGTGCGGACGTTGTTCGAGTGCCGGACGCCGGGGGCGCTGGTGCCGCACGTGGAGAAGGCCGAGCGGCCCGAGAAGGACGCGAAGCCCGAGAAGGACGCGAAGGAGAGCCGGGCGACCACGCCCCCGCGGGACGGGGACGCGGCGCCCCTGTCGTACGCCCAGCGCCGCCTGTGGTTCCTGGACCGGGTCGACGCGGGCACCGCCTACACCCTGCCGGTGCGGGTGCGGCTGCGCGGCGGGATCGACCCGGAGGCACTGCGGGCCGCTCTCGGGGACGTGGCCGCCCGGCAGACGGCGCTGCGCACCGTCTTCGAGGACCGTGACGGCGAACCGCGGCAGCGGGTGCTCGGTGGCGCCGAGGCCCTGCCCCGGCTGCGGCACGTCACCGTCGTCTCGGACGCGTGGGAACAAGCGGTGCGCGAGGCCGCACGGCACCGCTTCGATCTCACCGCCGAACTCCCCCTGCACGCCGTGCTGTTCAGTGTCCAGGACCGGCCGGGTGAGCACGCTCTGCTCCTCGTCCTGCACCACATCGCGGGCGACGGCTGGTCCCTGCCCCCGCTGTTCCGGGACCTGTCGCGGGCCTACGCCGCCCGGGTCCTGGGAGCCGGACCGGGGCTCGCCCCGCTGCCGGTGGCGTACGCCGACTTCGCCCGCCGCCAGCAGGAACGGCTCGGCTCGGCGGACGATCCCGGCTCCCTCGCCTCGGCCCAGCTCGCCTTCTGGGGCGAGGCCCTGGCCGACCTGCCGCCCGGTGGGCCCCTGCTCCCCCGGCGCCCGGCGCGGCCCGCCGTACCGGGGCGGGACGCCGGCACCGTCGTACGGCGGATGGACGCGGACGCGCACGCGCGGGTCGTCGAGGCGGCTCGGGCGCAGGGCGCCACGCTGTTCATGGCGTTGCACGCCGCCCTCGCCGCCGCGCTGGTGCGGGCCGGGGCGGGCGAGGACCTCGCCGTCGGCTCGCCGATCGCCGGGCGCGGGCACGACGGCACGGTCGACGACGTCGTCGGGTTCTTCGTCAACATGCTGGTGCTGCGCACCGACGCCTCCGGCGACCCCACCGCCCGGCAGTTGCTCGCCCGTACCCGGGAGACGGCGCTGAACGCCTTCGCCCACCAGGACGTGCCGTTCGAAGAGGTGGTGGGCGCGCTGAACCCGGCGCGGTCGCCGGGGCGGCAGCCGTTCACCGAGGTGGTGCTGGCGTTGCAGAACAACGCCCGGGCCGAGGTGGACCTGCCCGGCGCCGAGGCCGGCGTGGAGCCGCTGCGCACCGGCACGGCACGGTTCGAGCTGCTGCTCGACGTCACGGACGACCACGGGCCGGCGGGGGCGCCGGACGGCATGACGCTGGTCTTCGAGTACCGCACCTCCTGTCTGGAGCCGGAGTTCGTCGAGTGGCTGGCGGACGCGGTCGTCGAGGCGCTGCGCGCGGCGGCCGTCGAGCCGGACCTTCCGCTGTCCCGGCTCGCGCTGCCCGAGCCGCCCCGGCGGGCGGACCCGGCCCGGGACGCGGTGCGCACCCCCGCGCCCGCCGACGACGGCTCGTCGGACTCGGCGCTGCGCCGCGAGATCGCCGCAGTCTGGTCCGACGTCCTCGGCGTCGAGGGCATCGGACCGCACGACGACTTCTTCCAGCTGGGCGGCAACTCCCTGCGCGCGGTCCGGGTCGCGGCCCGCCTCACCGGCGCCGGACGCACGGTGACCGCCGCGCAGTTGTTCACCTCTCCCACGGTCGCCGCCCTCGCCACCGCACTGGAGCGGGCACCGGCCGAGGCTCCCGCTACGCCGGCGCCCATCCCGCGTCGGCCGCGCATTCCCCGGCAGCCCGGCCGCGACGGCCGTACCGACACCAGCCAGAAGGAGGTGCCATGGACCTGAGCGTGATGTTCTTCGGCGCCGACACACCCGCCGACACCGCGACCGGGGGCGCTGCCCGGCACAGCGACGTCTACGACGACATCCTCACCGTCGCCCGCACCGCGGACCGGCTCGGCTTCCACGCGATCTGGACACCCGAGCGGCACTTCCAGCAGGTGGGCCAGGTCTTCCCCAGCCCGCCGGTGCTCAGCGCGGCGCTCGCGGTGGCGACCGAGCGGATCGGCATCCGGGCGGGCAGCGTGATCCTGCCGCTGCACCATCCACTGCGGGTCGCGGAGGACTGGGCCGTCGTGGACAACCTCTCGCACGGCCGGATCGGTCTGTCCGCGGCGACCGGCTGGCACTCCGCCGACTTCGTCCTCGCCCCGGACCACTACGAGGACCGCCGCGAGCGGACCCTGCGCGACGTCGCGCTGCTGCGGCGGCTGTGGGCGGGCGAGGCGGCCGAGTTCGCGGACGGCACCGGCACCGCGGTCCGCGTCCTGCCGCAGCCCCGGCCCGTGCAGGACACCCTCCCGCTGTGGCTGACCACCTCCGGCAACCCCGCGACCTGGGAGGCCGCCGGAAGCCTGCGCACCGGGGTCCTCGGGGCGACCGTGGGGCAGAGCCGGGAGGAGCTGGCCGAGAAGATCGCCCGCTACCGGGCCGCCTGCGCCGCCGCTCCCGACCAGGGCGGCACCGACGCGCACGGCCGGGTGACGCTGATGGCGCACACGTTCGTCGGCGCGGACGACAAGGAGGCGCGGCGCCTGACCGCCGTACCGCTGAAGCGGTATCTGCGCTCCTACGTACGGCAGACCACGGCCAACCGCACGGCCGACAAGGCCACCGCGGCGCTCACCGAGGACCAGACCGCGATGCTCGCCGAGTTCGCCTTCCACCGCTATCTGACCTGGGGCAGTCTGCTCGGCTCCGCCGAGACCTGCCGGAAGATGCTCGCCGACCTGCGCGAGCTGGGCTGTGACGAGGTCGCCTGTTTCGTGGACTTCGGACTCGGCCGCGACGAGGTGCTGGCCGGGTTGCACCGGCTGGCAGAACTCCGGGAGGACGTGGCGTGACGGCGGCACCTACCCAGGGCGGCGGTCCGGCCGGCGCCTCGATGGCCGAGCGGTTCAGCGCGCTCAGCGGTGAGCAGCGGGTGCGGCTCATGCGGCGGCTCGTGGAGTCCGGGCAGGCCGGGCTGGTCCCGGCGGTCGTACCGCCGCGCGACGGGGACGGGCCGGTGCGGCTCAGCCCCGCGCAGGAGGACCTGTGGGTGTACGAGTCGCTGTATCCGGGCACCCCGGCCCTGAACCTTTGCTGTGCCTATCACTTCGACACAACCGCCGAGACCGTCGAGCCGGTCGACCCGGAGCGCCTGGAGACGGCGCTGACGCTGGTGCGCGCGCACCACGACGTGCTGCGGGCCCGCATCGGCGGTGAGCCGGGCGCGCTGTCCGTCGCCTTCCCGCCCGAGGAGCGCTTCCGTCTGGAGCGGGAGGACCTGCGGGGCACCGGCACCACCATCGCCGAGGCGTTCGAGACGTTCCGGCGCCGCCCCTTCGACCTGGCGGGCGAGCCGCTGATGCGGGCGCGGTTCGTCACGGTCGACGAGCGGCGGACCACGCTGATGCTGAGCCTGCATCACGTCATCGCCGACTGGTGGTCCTTCGACGTGCTCCAGGCCGAGTTCGCCGAGGCCCACCGCGCGCTGCGCGCCGGTACGGCCCCGACGCTGACCCGGCCCCGCATCCAGTACGCCGATTTCGCGTCCTGGCAGGGCGAGTTGGAGGAGGCGGGCGTCTTCGAGGCGCGGCTGGACTTCTGGCGCCGCTACCTCGCCGAGCCGCCGGGACCGCTCACCGTGCCGGGCGCCGGGAACGGGCTCGCGGAGGGCATCGCGCAGATCCCGTTCAAGGTGGACGCCCCGACCGCGCGGGCGGTGCGGGCGCTGGCCCGCGAGCGCGGCGCCTCCGTCTACGTCGTGCTCATGGCGGCCTTCGCCGTCCTGGCGCACCGCCTGACCGGCGCCGACGACCTGGTGCTCGGCACGCCGACCGCCAACCGGGCAGCCAAGGGCCTGGAGCGGGTCATCGGGTACGTCATGAACGCCATCCCGACCCGCTGGCGGATCCGGCCGGACGACTCCTTCGCCGACGTACTGGCCCGGTTCGCGGCGGACTTCCCCGAGCTGATGGCCCATGCCGACGTGCCCGTGGGCCGGATCGTCTCGGCGGTCGCGCCCGACCGCAGCGCCGGGCGCTCCCCGCTGTTCCAGTGGGTGTTCATGCACCTCACCCAGCAGCGCAGCGTGGCCGCGCTGCGCGAGTTCAGCGAGCCCGAGCGCATCCACACGGGCGGCGAGCACGACCTGGTGGGCATCGTCCGGGACGCCGACGACGGCACGATGGACGGCAGCTTCGAGATCCGTACGGCCCTCTTCGGCGCCGACGCGGTACGGCACTGGACGGACGCCTACCTGGAGTTGCTGCGCCGCTTCACCGCCGACCCGCAGGTGCCGCTCGCCGAGGTCGGCCTGGTGCCCGAGGCCGGCCGGCGCCGGCTCGCGGAGCTCGCGTCCGGTGGTCCCGCGCCCGAGCCGCTGGCCCTGCCCGACCTGGTGGCCCGGCAGGCGGCCCGCACACCCGACGCGCCCGCGCTGGAGGCCGAGGGCCTGCGGCTGACGTACGCCGAACTGTCCGACCGGGTGAACCGGCTGGCGGCTCACCTGGTCCGGCACGGCGCGGGTCCCGGCCGGATCGTCGCCCTCGCGCTCGGCCGCGCCGCCGCCATGGTCCCCGCGCTGCTCGCGGTCCAGCGCACCGGCGCCGCCCACCTCCCGATCGACCCGGACTACCCACCGGAGCGCATCCGGCTGGCGCTTGAGGACGCGGCGCCGGTCCTGGTGGTGGCCGGCGAGCCCGGGGTGGTGCCGGAGACGGACGTGCCCACGCTGGTCCTCGACGAGCGCGCCTACGACGAACAGCCGTTGGCCGCCGAGCGGTTGGACCCGTCCACGCCCGCATACGTGATCCACACCTCCGGGTCCACCGGCCGCCCCAAGGGCGTCGTCGTCCCGCACACGGGCCTGACCGCCCTCGCGCAGGGGTTCGTGGACGCGTTCGGCCTGGACGAGCGGAGCAGGGTGCTGCACCTGGGCTCGCCCGCGTTCGACATCTCCCTGGGCGAGTTGTGCATGGCCTTCGCCTCCGGCGGCACCCTGGTCGTGCCGCCGGAGGGGCCGCTGGCCGGGCAGGACCTCGCGGACGTGCTGACGGGCCGCCGGATCAGCTGTGCGCTGGTGCCGCCGTCGGTGCTGGCGACGGTCCCCGAGGGGGAGTACCCGCAGTTGCGGTCGCTGGCCGCGGGCGCGGAGGCGTGCCCGCCGGATCTGGTGGCCCGCTGGGCCGTCGGCGGACGCCGCTTCCACAATGCGTACGGGCCCACCGAGTACACCGTCGGCGCCACCGTCTCCGGCCCGCTGACCGCCGACGGCACGGCCCCGCCCATCGGCGCCCCGCTGCCGGGCACGCGCGCGTACGTGCTCGACGAGCGGCTGCGGCCCGTGCCGCCCGGGGTGTGCGGCGAGCTCTATCTGGCGGGGCGGGGGACGGCGTACGGCTATCTGGGCCGGCCGGGGGCGACCGCCGAGCGGTTCGTCGCCGACCCGTACGGGCCGCCCGGCGACCGCATGTACCGCACCGGTGACCTGGCCCGGCGCCGGGACGACGGGCAGCTGGAGTACCTGGGCCGGTCCGACGACCAGGTGAAGATCCGCGGCCGGCGCATCGAGCCGGGCGAGATCGCGGCCGTCCTCACCTCGCACCCCTCGGTGCGGCAGGCGGTGGCCGTCGTACGGGAGGACCGGCCGGGCAGGCCGCGGCTGGTCGCGTACGTGGTGGGCGGCGGCGAGGCCGAACCGGTCCCGGACGCCCTGCTCGCGCACGCCGCCGCGCTGCTGCCCGCCGCCCTGGTGCCCGCCGACGTGGTGGTGCTGGACGGGCTGCCGCTGGCACCCAACGGCAAGCTGGACCGGGCGGCCCTGCCCGCCCCGGACAGCGGGGCGAGCGCCGCCGGGCGGGCCCCGGAGGGCGCCCGCGAGGTCACGCTGTGCGCCCTGTTCGAGGAGGTGCTCGGTGTCGAACGGGTCGGCGCCGACGACGACTTCTTCCGCCTGGGCGGCGACAGCATCATGGCGATCCAGCTCGCGGGACGGGCGTCGGGGGCGGGGCTCGGCATCACGCCGCGTGACGTCTTCACGGCGCGTACGCCCGCCGCGCTCGCGCTGACGGCGCGACAGGCGGCGGACCTCGGTCCCGGCCCCGGCCCCGGCGAGGACTCCGGCACGGGGCGCTTCCCGCTCACGCCGGTCATGCGCTGGTGGCGCGAACAGGCCGCAGACGTTGCGGCGTTCACGCAGTCGATGGTGTTCCCGGTGCCGCGTGAGGCGGATCCGGAGCGCCTCGGCGCGGCGGTGCGCGGGCTGGTCGAGCGGCACGGTGTGCTGCGGATGCGGCTGGTGGAGGGGGAGCTGGAGGTTCCCGAGGACGTCCCGGAGGTGACCGTCGAGCGCGTCGAGGTGCCCGCCGGCGCCGATCCGCGGGCGCGGGCCGAGGAGGTGGCGGCGTCCGTGCGGCTCGACCCGGAGAAGGGGGAGATGCTGCGGGCCACCTGGCTGGACGCCGGACCGGGGCGGACCGGGCTGCTGGTGCTGACGGTGCACCATCTGGCGGTGGACGGGGTGTCCTGGCGGCTGCTGGGACCCGAGCTGGCGGCCGGGCTGGCGGGCGAACCGCTGCCCGGGAGCCCGGGCACGTCGTTCGCGCGCTGGGCGCGGCTGCTGGCGCGGGAGGCGGTCCGGCCCGAGCTGGTCGACACGGAAGCGCCCTGGTGGGAGCGGACGCTGACCGGCCCGGACGCGCGGATCGCGGGCGGGCGCGGTGTCGGAGGGCACCGTGCCGTGCTGACCGTGGAGCTGACGCCCGAGGTCACCGAGGCCGCGCTGTCCGAGGTGACCGCCGCCTTCCACTGCGGCGTGGACGCCGTGCTGCTGACGGCGCTGGCCGCCGCGGCGGTACGGCGGCGGGGCGACGGCACCGGCCTGCTCGTCCATCTGGAAGGGCATGGCCGCGAGGCGCTCTCGCGGCCCGCCGACGTGTCCCGGACCGTCGGCTGGTTCACCACCCAGTACCCGGTCCGGCTGGACGCGGGCGCCGCGCTCGGCCCCGACTTCTGGGAACCGTCGCGGGACGCGGCCGGGGAGGCGCTCAAGCAGGTCAAGGAGCGGCTGCGGGCGGTCCCGTCGGGCGGTCTCGGCTGGGGTCTGCTGCGTCACGTCAACGCGGACACGGCCCCGAAGCTGGCCGCGCTGCCCGTCCCGGACCTGCGCTTCAACTACCTGGGCCGGTTCTCCGGCGGCGACACGGCCGACGGCGAGCTGCTCGGCATGGCGGCCGACGCGCTGCCGCTCGGCCATGCCGTCGAGGTGGACGCCCTGGTCCTGGAGCAGGACGGCGGGCGGCTGTGTCTGAGCGCCGGGTTCTCGTACGCGCGCGGCGTGCTCGGCGAGGACGAGGTGCTGGAGCTGGCCCGGCTGTGGTGCGAGGCGATCGAGGTGCTGGTCGCGCACGCGCGCCGGGACGGCACGGGCGGCCACACCAGCTCCGACTTTCCGCTGGTCGAGCTGTCGTCGGACCAGCTCGCCCTGCTGGAGGGCGACCTGGCGTTCGACCTGGACGACGAGGGGGACGACTGATGGGCGGCCGTATCGCGGATGTGCTGCCGCTCTCCCCCGCCCAGGAGGGCCTTCTCTTCCACGCGCTGCGCGATCCGGACCGCCCCGACCCGTATCTGGTGCAGGCCCGCTTCCGGATCGCGCCCGGCGTCCCGGCCGAGGCGGTGCGGGCCGCGGTGAGCGGGGTGCTGGAGCGGCACCCGAACCTGCGGGCGTGCTTCCGGCACGAGCACGTCGACCGGCCGGTGCAGGTGATCCCGCGTGCCGTGAAGGTGCCGTGGACCGAGACCGACCGCACGGGGCGTGGACCGCGGGAGACGGAGGCGGAGCTGGCGCGGCTGACGGCCGAGGACCGGGGCCGCCGGTTCGATCTCGCCCGGCCCCCGCTGGTACGGGCGACGCTGGTACGGCACGACACGGGCGCCGAGCTGCTCCTGACGCTTCACCACATCCTGCTGGACGGCTGGTCGTTGCCGCTGCTCGCGCGGGATCTCCAGGCGCTGGCGGCGGGCGTCGACCCGTCCCCCGCCGTGCCCTTCAAGCAGTACCTGGTCTGGCTCGCCGGCCAGGACCAGACCCGCGCGAAGGCCGCCTGGGGGGAGGCACTGGACGGCCTGACGCGGCCCGCGCTGCTGTCCTCCGCCGAACCGGACGGCCCCGGCGGCCCCGGTGGCCCCGGCGGCCCCGAGGACACCGTCGACGTCGAGCTGACCCCCGAGCTGACGGCGGCGATCACCCGGCGCGCGGCGGACGCGGGCGTCACCGTCAACACCGTGGCCCAGACCGCCTGGGCGCTCGTGCTGGCCCGGCTGACCGGCGCCGAGGACCTGGTCTTCGGCGCGGTCGTCTCCGGGCGGCCGCACGATCTGCCCGGCGTCGAGCGGATGGTGGGGCTGTTCATCAACACGCTGCCGGTGCGGATCCGGCTGCGCGCCGGGGAGGGCGTCGACGAGTTGCTGGCCCGCGTCCAGGACGAGCAGCTGCGGCTGGCGCCGTACCACCACGTACGGCTGTCGGAGGTGCAGCGGGCGGTCGGCGCGGATGAACTCTTCGACACCGTCCTGGCGTTCGAGAACTTCCCGCGCACGACCGGGGCCGCTCGGGACGTCGAGCTGGTCGAGACGCGGGACGCGACGCACTACCCGGTGACGGTCGCCGTCGTCGCCGGGGAGCGGATGCTGCTGCGGGTCGGCTGCCGCCGGGGCATCTCGGCGGCCACGGTCGCCGCCCGTCTGGCGTGCGCCTTCGAGGCGCTGACCTCCGCGCGGGGGACATCGGCCGACCGGCTCGACGTCCTCCCGCAGGAGGAACGGCGGCGCCTGCTCGCCCTGGCCGAGGGCCCGGTGCGCCCGGTGCCGGATGCGGCGGGCATCCCCGGGCGCTTCGCCCAGCAGGTGGCCCGCACGCCCGACGCGCCGGCCGTCGAAGCCGACGGCGAGGTGCTGACGTACGGCGCTCTCGACGCGGCCTCCGACGGGCTGGCGGGGCGGCTGCGGGAGGCGGGGGTACGGCCCGGAGACACGGTGGCGCTCGCGCTGAGCCGGTCCGTGGCCATGGTCGTCGCGCAACTGGCGGTGCTGAAGGCGGGCGGGTGCTGTCTGCCCCTGGATCCCGGGGCTCCGGCGGGGCGGCTGGCGGCGCTGGTGGGGGCGGCGGGGGTGCGGGTGGCGGTCACGGCCGGTTCCCTCGGACTCCCGCCCGGCATACGTGAGGTGAGCCCCACCGCGACTGACGCGACCGCACCGCCGGTGGCCGGCCCCGCCACCGCGCGCCCCGAGTCCGCCGCCTACGTGATGTACACCTCCGGCTCCTCGGGCGAACCCAAGGGCGTCGTCACCCCGCACCGGGCCGTCGTCGAACTGGCCGCCGACTCCCGCTTCGCGGGCGGCGCGCACCAGCGGGTGCTCCTGCACAGCCCGCACACCTTCGACGCCGCCACCTACGAGACCTGGGTGCCGCTGCTGAACGGCGGAACCGTGGTGGTCGCCCCGCCCGGCCCCGTCACGCCCGACCTGCTCAAGAGGCTGCTTCCGCAAGCGCGGGTCACCGCCCTGTGGCTGACCGCCGAACTCCTGCGCACCGTCGCGGAGATCGCGCCCGAGGTGCTCGGCGCCGTGCGCGAGGTGTGGGCCGGCGGGGACGTGCTCGCGCCCGAGGCGGTCCGGCGGGTGCGTGAGCACTGCCCCGGCACCCGGATCGTCAACGGCTACGGGCCCACCGAGACGACCGTGTTCGCCACGGCCCACCGGGTGTCCGGCGAGGTCGGCGCGTCCGTGCCCATCGGCCGGCCCCTCGACAACACCCGCGCCCACGTCCTCGACCACCTGCTGCGCCTCGTACCGGTCGGCGCCGTGGGCGAGTTGTACGTCGCCGGCACGGGGCTGGCCCACGGCTACCTGAACCGCCCCGCACAGACCGCCGAGCGTTTCGTCGCCGACCCGTACGGGCCGCCCGGCGCCCGGATGTACCGCACGGGCGATCTGGTGCGCCGGCTCCCCGGCGGCGAGCTGGAGTTCGTGGGCCGGACCGACGACCAGGTCAAGGTGCGCGGCTTCCGGATCGAGCCCGGCGAGGTGGAGGCCGCCCTGGCCGCGTGTCCGGGCGTGGAGCGGGCCGTGGTCGCCGCGCGCCCGGGACCCGGCGGCGGCAGGCGGCTCGTCGCGTATGTCGTGGGCGGCGACCTGGGCCTCGTACGGGAGCGTGCGGCGCGCACGCTGCCCGCGCATCTGCTGCCCTCGGCGTGGGCCCGCCTCGACACCGTCCCGCTGACCGCGCACGGCAAGGTGGACCGCGCCGCGCTGCCCGAGCCCGGGCCGGAGCCGGCGCGGCGGGGGACCGGGCGGATGGCGCGGCCGGGGCGCGAGCAGCGGCTGTGCGCGCTGTTCGCGCAGGCGCTCGGGGTGGACGCGCTCGGTCCCGACGCCGACTTCTTCGCGCACGGCGGCCACTCGCTGCTGGCCCTGCGCCTGACCGCGAGGATCCACGCGGAGCTGGGCACCCGAGTGCCGCCGGCCACCCTGTTCGAGGCGCCGACACCCGCCGCGCTCGCCGCACGCCTCGCCACAGACCGGCCGGACCAGGACGACGAGGACGCCTACGCCCCGCTGCTCACCCTGCGCCGCGAGGGCGACCTGCCTCCGCTGTTCTGTCTGCACCCGGGCCTCGGGCTCGGCTGGGGCTACGCGGCACTGCTGCCGCACCTCGCCCCCGGGCGGCCGGTGCACGCCCTTCAGACGCCGGTGCTGCACGGTGGGGAACTGCCGGAGACCCTGGGCGAGTTGGCCGAGCGCGCTGTGCCGCTCATCCGGGCGGTGCGGCCGCACGGGCCGTATCTGCTGCTGGGCCGTTCCTTCGGCGGGCCCTTCGCGCACGAGCTGGCGGTGCGGCTGCGCACGGCCGGCGAGGAGGTCGCGCTGGTCGCCGTGCTGGACTCGATGCCGAAGCCGCCCGAGGTGGCGCGGGTGCCGCTGGACCCCGAGGTCGTGGAGCAGGTGTCCCTGGGCAACCTGCTGCGCAACGCGCTGCCCGGGATCCCGGCCGGGCCCGGTCCGCTGGTGCGGGCCGAGGTCGTCGCCCGCGTCCACGCGCACAGCGCGCTCCTCGCCGACCTCGACGAACGGCGCCTGGACACCCTGGTCGGCGCCATGGAGCGGTACATCGCGATGGCCCGGGCCTGGCGGCCGTCGCCGTACGACGGCCGGGTGACCCTCTTCTCCGCCACCCGCGCCTCCGAGGCGACGACCGAGGAGAAGAAGGCCGCGTGGCAGGGCTGCTCGGCCGGGGTGGACGTGCACGAACTGGACTGCGAGCACAGCGATGTGCTCACGCCTGGGCCGGTGGCCGAGATCGCCGCGGCCGTGGAGGACGTACTGGCAAGGAACCGCACGGGGGACGGAGCACAGGCAGATGGACACTGACGACATCGGCACCGGTGGGACATACGAGGAGTACGAGTTCCCGGCCTCGGACGCGCAGGCCCGGCTGCTCGTCCTGGACCACATGGACCCGGGCGGCGCGACCTACCATGTGCCGGCCGCCTTCGCCGTGCGCGGGCCGTTCGACACGGCCGCGTTCGGGCGTGCCCTGGACGCGCTGGTCGCCCGGCACGAGTCGCTGCGCACGGTCTTGCGCACCGGGCCCGACGGGGTGCCGCTGCAGATCGTGTCCGCCGCCGGGAGGGCCGAGGCGCGCGTGGAGCGCGACGTGCCCGTGGCCGGGGTGGACGCCCGGATGCGCGCGGAGGCCGCCCGCCCCTTCGACGTGGCGGCCGGTCCCCTGCTGCGCTGCACGCTGTACGCCGTCGACGACGGCAGCCACCGCGTCCTGCTCGTCGCCCACCACCTGGTCTGCGACGGCTGGTCGCTGGGCGTGCTGCTGCGCGAGCTGGCGGCCGGGTACGAGAACGAGACCAAGGGCCTGCGTCACGAGCTGCCCGAACTCCCGCTGCAGTTCCCGGACTTCGCCGCCTGGCAGCGCGAGCGGCAGGCGGACGGCGCGTACGCACGCTCGGTCGCGTACTGGGCCGAGCGGCTGCGGGGCGCCCCCGAGACGGTCGCGCTGCCGCTGGACCGGCCGCGCGGGGCGGTCCGTTCGGCGGCGGGCGGCACCGAGCGGTTCATGCTGCCGGCCGGGCTCCGCGGGCGGATCGCCGCGGCGGCCCGGGAGCGCGGTGGTACGCCGTTCATGGCGGTGTTCGCCGCGTACGCCGCGTTCGTGAGCCGCCTGTCGGGCGCCGAGGACCTGGTGATCGGCTTCCCCGTCTCCGGCCGGGACCGCCCCGAACTCCAGGACATGGTCGGCATGCTGACCAACACCCTGGCGCTGCGGGTCGACCTGTCGGGCGACCCGTCGTACCACCAGCTCATCGACCGTCTGCGCACCGCGCTCCTTGACTGCCAGCCGTACCAGGACGCCCCCTTCGAGGCGGTCGTGAACGAGGTCGCGCCCGCGCGCGAGATCAGCCACGACCCGGTCGTGCAGGTCGTGTTCGGCTACGACGACGACACCGAGCTGACGCTGCGGCTGGCGGGCGCCGAGGTCGAGCGGGTCCCTGTCGTGCTGGACACCGCGAAGTTCGACCTCCATCTCCAGGTGGAGCGGTGGGGCGAGGATCTCGCCGCGTATCTGATCCACCGCAGCGCGCTGTTCGACGCGGCGACGGTACGGCGGTGGGTGCGGTGCTTCGAGACGCTGCTGGAGGGACTGCTTCAGCGGCCGGATGTGCCACTGTCGACCGTCGACATGCTCCCGGACGACGAGCGGGACCGACTGCTCTGCCTCGACGACCGGACTCCGGGCACGGCAACGCCCCCAAGGGGCAAGGGGAACCGCCTGGTACCCGACCTCGTGGCGGACCGGGCCGCCGAACGCCCGGAGGCCACCGCTCTCGTCTGCGGCGAACTGCGCCTGACCTACCGCGACCTGCTCCAGCGCGCCGACCACCTCGCGGCCCGGCTCCAGGCGCGCGGCGTCCGACGCGGCGACCGGGTCGGCCTGCTGCTGCCCCGCGGCCCCGACATGGGCATCGCCGCCCTCGCGGTGCTGCGCGCCGGTGGCGCGTACGTACCGCTGGACCCGGCGCATCCGGCGGCCCGTCTCGCCTACATGATCACGAACTCGGGCACGTCCCTGCTGCTGACGGCGGCGGGGACGGCGGGCCTGACGGGGACGGACGTGCCGGAACTACGCGTGGACGAGGACCCGGATGCGGTGGCTCCGGGCGCCCCCGTCGCGTGTTCGCCCGACGACCTCGCCTACGTCCTCTACACCTCCGGCTCCACCGGCGTCCCCAAGGGCGTCGCCGTCGAGCACCGTGCGCTGCGCAACCTGGCGGTGAACGTACGCCCCGTGTTCCCGGTGACGGAGAGGGACCGCGTCCTGCAGTTCGTGTCGTTCGGCTTCGACGTGGCCGTGTCCGACCTGTTCTTCCCCTGGGTCGCCGGCGCCGAGCTGCACATCGCGCAGGAGGACGAGCGGCTGGGCGAGGCGCTCCAGGCACGGCTGCGGGACTCCCGTATCACCTACGTCTTCCTGCCGCCGTCCGCGGCGATGACCCTGCCCCGGGTCCCGGGCGCGCTGCCCGAGCTGCGCACGCTCGCGGTGGGCGGCGAGGCGTGCCCGGCCGAGCTGGTGGAGCGGCTCGCCGCGCAGGGCCGCCGGATCGTCAACGCGTACGGCCCGAGCGAGGCCACCGTGTACTCCACGACGGCGGAGCTGCGCCCCGGCGAGCCGGTGGTGATCGGCCACGCGGTCCCCGGCTCGCGGGCCTACGTCCTGGACCGTCGACTGCGCCCGGTCCCGGTCGGTGTGACCGGCGAGCTCTACGTCGCCGGCGCCACCCTGGCCCGCGGCTACTTCGGCCGCCCCGGCATGACCGCCGAGCGCTTCGTCGCCGACCCGTACGGTCCGCCCGGCAGCCGGATGTACCGCACCGGCGATCTGTGCCGCGTCGACGCGCACGGCGTCCTGCACTATCTCGGCCGCGGCGACTCGCAGGTGAAACTGCGCGGCTACCGCATCGAACTGGGCGAGATCGAGGCGCTGTTGGCAGGCCATCCCGATGTCACCGTGGCCGCGGCGGCGGTGCGCGGGGAGGGGGCCGAGCAGCGGCTCGTGGCGTATGTGGTCGGAAAGGGCAAGGACAAGGACAAGGACGAGGACAAGGAGCTGGACAAGGAGCTGGACAAGGAGACGGACACGGACACGGGCCCCTCGGACGAGGCCCTGCGCGACCTCCTCGCCCGACGGCTCCCTGGCTACATGGTCCCGGAGATCTTCGTCCGCCTGCCGGAGCTGCCACTGAACCGCTCCGGCAAGATCGACCGGGCGCGGCTGCCCGAACCCTCGGCCCGACGGCCCCGGTTGACGGAGTCGTACGCCGCCCCGCGCACCGCCGCCGAGCGGCGGGTGGCCGAGGTGTGGCAGCGGGTGCTGGTCCTGGACCGGGTCGGGGTGCACGACAACTTCTTCGACCTGGGCGGCAACTCGGTACGGCTGCTGGCCGTGCTGTCGGCCCTGTGGGAACACCCGGAGGGCCGCGAACTGACCCTGATCGACCTGTTCCGCCATCCCACGGTGGCCGCGGTCGCGGCCCACCTCGACAGCGATGACCGCCCGGCCCCGCGCCACGAGGAGGCGGCCAGGCGCGGCAGTGACCGCCGGGCGGCCCTGCACAAGATCCGTTCCAGGAAAGGCACGACGCGATGACGACCGAGGAAGCCGCACCGCACGATCTTGAGTCCGCGGTGGCCGTCGTGGGGATGAGCGGACGCTTTCCCGGCGCCCCCGACCTCGACACGTACTGGGCCAATCTGCGCGCCGGTGTCCGCTCCCTGTCCACGTTCACCGAGAAGGAGCTGCTGGCCGACGGAGCGGACGCGGCGGAGCTGCGCAATCCCGCGTACGTCCCGTCCCAGGGCCGGCTCCCGGACGCGGACCGCTTCGAGGCGGACCTCTTCGGCTTCAGCCGCACCGAGGCCGCGACGCTGGACCCGCAGCACCGGGTGCTCCTGGAGACCGCCTGGTCCGCCCTGGAGGACGCGGGGTACGCCCCGCTGAACGCCCCGTCCCGCACCGGTGTGTACGTGGGTGGCAGCCCGACGGAACACGCGCTGGCGGCCGGTACGGACCCGAAGCTCGCCGCGTCGATCGGCGCCCTTCAGGTCCGCATCCTCACGGACCGCGAGTTCCTGGCGCCCTGGATCTCCTACCGCCTGGGCCTGGACGGCCCGAGCATGACGGTCCAGACGGCCTGCTCGACGTCCCTCACGGCGGTCCACCTGGCCGTGCAGGCCCTCCTGGTCGGCGAGTGCGACACCGCGCTCGCGGGCGGCGTGGCCATCCCCGGCGTGCGCAGGCAGGGCTACGTCCACTACCAGGGCGGGATCTTCTCGCCGGACGGCCGCTGCCGCCCCTTCGACGAGAAGGCGGCCGGGACGGTGCCGGGCAGCGGCGTGGGCGTGCTGGTGCTGCGCCGGCTGGAGGACGCGCTGGCCGACGGCGACCCGGTGCGCGCGGTGATCCGGGGCACGGCGGTCACCAACGACGGTGCGGGCAAGGTGGGTTTCACCGCGCCGGGGGTGGACCAGCAGACGGCGGCGATCACGGAGGCGTGGGCGGCGGCGGGCCTGGAGCCGTCGGCGGCGCAGTACGTGGAGGCGCACGGGACGGGGACGGAGCTGGGCGACCGCATCGAGCTGGAGGCGGCGAGCGCGGCCTTCGCGGGCGGCGCGGGCATCGGCCTCGGCTCGGTGAAGTCGAACATCGGGCACGCGGACGCGGCGGCCGGGGCGGCGGCGCTGATCAAGACGATCCTGATGCTGGAGCACGCGACGCTGGCGCCGACGGTGGATGTGACGAACCCGGCCCCCGCCCTGCGGGAGTCGCCGCTGCGGCTGGTGACCGAGGCGCAGGAGTGGCCGGGCCGGGCGGGGCTCCCCCGGCTGGCGGGCGTGACGTCGGTGGGCATCGGCGGCACGAACGTGCACGTGGTGGTGCAGGAGGCGCCGGCGCGACCGGCTCCGGCGGACGACGCCGTACGACCGCTGCTCCTGCCGCTGTCGGCCCGGACCGAGCCCCAACTGGCGGCGGCGGCCGAGCGGTTGGCAGCGGTGCTGCGCGCCCCGGACGCTCCCTCCCTGTCGGCCGTCGCGCACACCCTGCGCACGGGCCGGGCCGCCCTGGCCGTACGGGCGTATGTCGTGGCGTCGGACGCGGCGGAGGCCGCGGAGAAGCTGACGGCGCTGGCCCGGGGCCGGGCTTCGCACGGTACGCCCGACCCGCTGGGTGAGGCGTGGGTGCGGGGCGAGGAGGTGACGTGGCCGACGCCGGGGAACGGCGTGCGCAGGGTGCGTCTGCCGACGTACCCGTTCGCGGGCGAGAGCTACGGGGCGCTGACGCCGGGGAGGGCCACCGCCAAGGACGTGCCCGGGCGGACGACGCCGGAAGGCTCGGAAGGCGGCGAGCTCGAAGCCACGGTGGCCGAGCTGGTGGTCGAGGCCCTGGACCTGGACAGCGCCGCCGACCTGACGCAGACGTACTTCGAGGCGGGCGGCGACTCGCTGACGGCCGTCCACCTCGCCGGGCGGCTGCGCGACGAGCTGGACATCGACGTACCGATCCAGCTGTTCCTGGAACCGATCACGCTGAGGGAGATGACGGCCCGCATCTGCGAGCTGAAGCGGAACGGCGCCGCGGACGGGGCCCTGGACGCCCTTCTCGCCGAGTTCGAGGCGGAGTCATGACCGTCCTCGACGACCGGGACCGCTGGCTTCGCGGCGTGAGCGCACCCGGTGCGCGGATCCGCCTGGTGTGCTTCCCGCACGCGGGCGGAGCGGCGAGCTACTTCCACGACTGGGCGGCGCTGACCCCGCCGGAGATCGAGGTCATGGCGGTGAAGTACCCCGGCCGCCAGGACCGCCTGTCCGACCCGTGCCCGACCACGATGGAGGAGCTGGCGGACGCGATCACCGAGGCCCTGGTGCACGGACTGGCCGACGACCTTCCGTTGGCCCTGTTCGGCCACAGCATGGGGTCGGCGGTGGCGTACGAGGTGGCCCGCCGTCTGGAGAGCGTCCCCGGCCCCACCCTCACCCGCCTGATCGTGTCGGGCCGGGCCAGGCCCCGCCTCGCTCACGAGCAGCCGCCCCGCCCGGCCCCGACCGACAGCGAGATCCTGGACCACGTCCGCCGGCTGGACCCCGAGGGCGCCGCCGTCTACGAGCACCCCGCGCTGCGGTCGGTGATCATGCCGGCGCTGCGCGGGGACTTCGGGATCCTGGCGAAGTACCGTCCGACGCACCCGCACCGGCTGGGGATTCCGGTCACGGCGTGCGGGGGCGACCGTGATCCGGTGTGCGCGCCGGAGGATCTCAAGTCGTGGTCGGACGTGACCTCGGAGGAGCTGGACATCCGGATCTTCGAGGGTGACCACTTCTATCTCGCCCCACGCAGACAGGAGTTGCTCACGTTCCTCGGCTCACAACTGGAGTGAGACGGCCCTCACCTCGCCGCCCGGCCTGAGGCGGCACTCGGTCTGCATGTGCAGGACAAGAGAAAACTGGGCATGTTCCCCTTTCAACAATCACCTTCCGGCTCGCCCCACAGCTCGAAGCTCGAAGCTCGACAGCTCGACAGCTCGAACCAGAAGGAGCACGCCCGCCATGCCCGATTCCTGCGAAGCGCCCGAGCCCGTCATCACCGCCCAGGCGGTGAGTGAACCCGCCGCGTCCAGACCCCGCAGAGTCGTCGTCACCGGCCTCGGCGCGGTCACCCCGTTGGGGGTCGGGGTCGGCCAGTTGTGGCAGGGGCTGCTCGAAGGGCGCCACGGCATCCGGGAGTTGGAGGGGGAGGAGTTCGACGCACTGCCCGTGCGCCTCGCCGGGGTGGTGCCGGTGGACCCTTCCGGGCTGCTGCCCCGGCCGGTGGCGCGGCGGATGAACCGGGCCGCGCAGTTCGGGGTGCTGGCCGCCCGGGAGGCATGGGCCGACGCCGGGTTCGTCGCGGGCGGCACCCGGGAGAGCGGGGTCGATCCCGGACGGGTGGGGGTGAGTCTGGGGGCCATTCTCGGGGACGCGTCCGTGCTGGTGGGCGGGGACCGGAGGCTGCGGGAGAAGGGCCCGCGGGCGGTCTCACCCCTCACCACTCCGATGACCGTGCCCTCACAGGCCGCCTCCCAGATCTCCCTGGACCTGCACATCACCGGCGAGGCACGGACCGTGACGAGCGCCTGCGCGTCGGGCACCGAGGCCATAGGGCAGGCGATCGACCGCATACGGTACGGGCGGATCGACGTCGCTCTCGCGGGCGGCGCGGAAGCCGTCGTCACGCCGGCGATCATGGCGTCCTTCGCCGCGATGCGGGCCCTGGCCGACGGGGACCCCGCCGAGGGATCGCCCTCCCGGCCCTTCGCCAAGGACCGGAGCGGGTTCGTCAACGGCGAGGGTGCCGGGATCCTCGTCCTGGAGGCCGAGGAGCACGCGCGGGCCCGAGGAGCGCGGATCTACTGCGAGGCCGCGGGCTGGGGCCTGTCCGCCGACGCCCACCACATGGCGGCGCCCGATCCGTCCGGCAACGGCGTCGCCCTCGCCCTGCGGCGGGCCCTGCAGGACGCCGCCGGCCACGTCGGGGACGTCGTACACGTCAACGCCCACGCCACGGCGACGACCGAGGGCGACCTCGCGGAGGCGGGCGCGCTACGGGCGGTGCTCGGCCGACGCCCCGTACCGGTCACCGCCCTCAAGGGCCACCTCGGCCACCTTCAGGGCGCCGCGGGCGGCGTGGAGGCCGTGGCCGCCGCGCTGACCCTGCATCACGGGGTGGTGCCGCCGACCGTGGGCTGCGCGGAACTCGACGACGCCATCGACCTGGACGTGGTCCGCGGCGCACCACGCCCCCTGCCACAGGACGGCGACCTGGTCCTCAGCAACTCCTTCGGATTCGGCGGACACAACGCGGTGCTGGTGCTGCGGCGGGCAGGCGAGCGGTAGCCGGCTGTGCGCGGGTGCCCCAGCCCGTCCGGGCGGGCATCCAGGAGCCCACCGCCCGCTGCTCACGCCGTCACGCCGTGCGCTTGCGGGACGTCGTCTTCTTGGCCGGGGTCTTCTTGGCCGTGCTCTTGGCGGCGCTCTTGGCCGTGCTCTTGGCCGTCGCCGTCTTCTTCGCCCCCTGGGCCGTCTTCGACGTCGACTTCCTGGCGGACGACGACGCCGTCTTCTTCGCCGCCGTCTTCTTCGCCGCCGTCGACTTCTTCCCGGCCGCCTGCTTCGGCGCCGCCCTGGCGGTCTTGCCCGCCGGCAGGCGTCTGACCTCCGCCGGCTCCTCGGCCGGCTCCTCGCCCCGCGACTCCTTCGCCGCCCGCACGCTGTTCTCCAGGGCCGCCATCAGGTCGAGGACCTTGCCGCCCCCCGTCGGCTCGGGCGCCTCCGGCGGGGCCTCGCCGGCGGCCTTCGCGGCGACGACCTCCTCCAGGGCCTCGCGGTACTCGTCGTGCAGTTCGTCGAGGTCGATTTCACCGAGGGTGTCCATCAGGGCGTCCGCGAGGTCCAGCTCCTTGTCGTTGACCGTGACCTTCGTGTCCGGCGCGACCCCCTCGGGCGCCCGCACCTCGTCCGGCCACAGCAGCCCGTGCATGGCGATGGCGTCGCCGACCACCCGCAGCATGCCCAGCCGCTCCCGGCCCCGGAGGGCGAACTTCGCGATCGCCACCTTCTGGCTGCGCTTGAGCGCCTCCCGCAGCAACGTGTACGGCTTCGCGGCCGGCGCCCCGCCCGCCGCGAGGTAGTAGGCACTGTCCATGTGGAGCGGGTCGATACGGTCGGCCGGCACGAAGGCCACGATCTCGATCGTCTTGGCGGTCGGCAGCGGGAGGTGGGCCAGGTCCTCGTCCGTGATCGGGATGATCGTGCCGTCCGCGTCCTCGTACCCCTTG
Source organism: Streptomyces sp. NPDC006385 (assembly GCF_040612485.1). Classification (NCBI taxonomy): domain Bacteria; kingdom Bacillati; phylum Actinomycetota; class Actinomycetes; order Kitasatosporales; family Streptomycetaceae; genus Streptomyces; species Streptomyces sp. NPDC006385. Next base: position 81,926 of record NZ_JBEXQG010000015.1, on the reverse strand, counting down.
CCGATCTCCGCCTGGCTGACCTCGCGGTCCTCCAGCTCGCAGACCTTGCGGTAGCGGATGCGGCCGCCGTCCTCGGTGTGGATCTGGCGGAAGGAGATCGAGTGGCTCTCGGTCGCGTTCACGACCTTGATCGGGATGCTGACCAGCCCGAACGAGATGGCACCGTTCCATATGGATCGCACGCACAGCACCCTTTCGGTAGTTTCGCCGGGATCAGTCAGACATCTGTCGCCATTTCTGGAATTCTCATCGTATGACGCCGATCACAGAGGTGGAGGGGCGACGGCTCGCGCTCAGCAATCTGGAGAAGGTGCTGTATCCGGAGACCGGCTTCACCAAGGGCGAGATGCTGCACTACTACGCCACCACCGCCGACGCCCTGCTGCCGCATCTGCGCGATCGGCCGCTGTCCTTCCTGCGGTATCCCGACGGCCCGGACGGCCAGGTGTTCTTCGCCAAGAACGTCCCGCCGGGCACCCCCGACTGGGTCACCACCTCCGAGGTGCCCCGCGTCGAGGGACCGGCGCGCATGGTGCTCGTCCAGGACCTCGCGAGCCTGATGTGGGCCGCCAACCTCGTCACTGAGTTCCATACGCCCCAGTGGGTGATCGACGCGCCCGGCGAGGCCGACCGGCTGGTCTTCGACCTCGACCCCGGCTCGCCCGCCACGGTGGTCGAGTGCTGCGAGGTGGCCCTGTGGCTGCGGGAGCGACTCGCGGCCGACGGCATCGAGGCGTACGCCAAGACGTCCGGCTCGAAGGGGCTGCATCTCGCCGCGGCCATCCGGCCCGCCCCCTCCGAGCAGGCCACGGAGTACGCCAAGGCGCTCGCCGTGGAGGCCGAGAAGGCCATGCCCCGGCTCGTGATCCACCGGATGACGAAAAGCCTGCGGCCCGGCAAGGTCTTCGTCGACTGGAGCCAGAACGCCGCCCGCAAGACCACGGCCACGCCCTACACCCTGCGCGCCCGCCGCGAGCCCACCGTGTCCGCGCCGGTCACCTGGGAGGAGGTCGAGGACTGCCGCTCCCCCGAGAACCTGACCTTCCTCGCCCCGGACCTGGCCCCCCGCCTACAGGACTACGGCGACCTCCTGGCCCCCCTCCTCGACCCGAAGCGCGCGGGCGCGCTGCCCTGAAAGCGGCTCCCCGGGGGCCGTGGACCCCGGCGACGGTCACCCGCGACCGACCCGCACCACCGACCCGCACCACTGAGCCGGACCGCACCGCTCAGCCCACGGCACCCCAGACCCGCCGGTCCCGAGCCATCGCGTGCAGCGCCTCCACATCCGCCGGCTTCAGCACCCCGCCCAGCCGCGCCAGCCCCTCCACCTCGGTGTCCTTGAGGACCCGGACCTCACGCGGCGGCGCCGGGATCGTCACCTCGGCGGGGGCGAGCAGGGCCAGGACCGGGCGGACCTCCGCGGTCAGGGCGTAGGAGGCGCGGTCGGCGTCGGCGCGGACGCGGCGCAGCAGGGGCTGCGGCTCGCGGCGGCCGAGGGAGACCATCGGGTCGGCCACCGTCACCTTCTGCTTACGGGCGTACAGGGTGTGCAGCGCGAACAGCCCACCGGGCCCGATCACCAGGTGATGGATCCGGTCCCCGCCCGGCAGCGGAACGGAGTGCAGCGCGTGCCAGCCCGCACCGTCCAGCCGGTCCAGCGCCTCCCCGACCGTCTGCTCCGCCGTCAGCGCCCGCCGGCGCGGGTCGGGACGCAACCGGTGCGGGGGACCGGGATCCCGGTCGAGGTCGACCAGGAGCGCCTCGCCGGGGCGGTTGGGCGCGAGATCGTCGTCCGGGTGGAGGGCCAGCCTGGCCAGCTCGGCCGGGGTGGGGACCGGAGGCGGGCCCACCGTCACCGGGCCGGTGACGAAGGGGCCGAGGGCCTCCAGCACGTCCTCCCTGCGGTCCTCGCTGAGCAGGTTGATCCGGGCCGCCTCACGGTCGTACCAGGCGAGGTTCCGACCGTCCGTGAGGCAGACGTAGAGCCGTTCCTGGCCGTGCCGCCAGGTCGGTATGACGCGCAGTCCGCTCATGCACCATCACCCCTGTGACCATGGGAACAGGCAGGGTGCTGCCCGGGCAAGAACCTGGTTACCTTTGAGCGGAGTTGGGCAGATCCCCCGGGAGGGCTGGTTGGGGAGGCGCCGTTGCGTACTCGCAGGAAGCAACCCGACGTACCGGCTCCGGACAGCCCGTGGAGTGAGATCGTGCCCGGCCTGTGGATGGGCGGGCACGAGTTCCGGGGGTCGTCGGGACAACTGGAGTTCGCCGTCGTACGGGACGAGTTCGACGTCGTGCAGACGCTGCTGCGGCTGCCGGGGCACGGGCCCGATCCCGGCGTCGAGCACCATGTGTGGCCGATCCCCGACGGGCCGCTGGACGGGACCCAGCTCGCGGGGGTGATCCGCCTGGCGGAAGCCGCGTGCGAGGCACTGGACGAGGGCCGCAGGGTCCTCGTCCGCTGTTACCACGGGTACAACCGCTCGGGGCTCGTCATCGCCCATGCCCTGACCCGCCGGGACCGCTCCGCCGAGCAGGCGATCCGGCTGATACGCTCCCGCCGCTCTCCGTGGGCCTTGCACAACGAGCTGTTCGTCGACTACCTCCGGGCCGGACTCCCGACCGCCCGGCTCCTGGAGGAACTCGCCGAGTAGCCGTTTCGCCCGTCCGCCCACCGGGTGCGCAAAAAGGACTTCCGTACGAATAGGGTGTACGGACCGATCCCCGTCCCGAGTCCCAGGAGAGCCGTGCCCCGCAGCCGCCCCACACGCGTCGCCGCGCTCGTCGCCCTGCTGCTGGCGGCCGCGACGGCGTGCGGTGACGCCGGGGGGCTCCAGGGCGCGGGCCCGACCGAGACCGCGATCAGCCCGGACAAGCTCTGGCCGCAGCTGACGCCGGCGTCCAGCCCGGCCTATGTCGTCGGCGAGGTGAACCGGGAGGTGGTCAAGGGCGTCACCGTCCCCCAGGGCGACATCCGCGACGTGGACCCGGTCGCGGTGGTGCGCAGGGAGATCGCCGAGAGCCCGGGGGACTACGCCGGTGACAAGGCGCCGTACGGCCGCACCGGCCGCCTGATGGCCGAGTGCGACAAGGGCGCCGGGCGCGGCCGCTGCCCGGTGCTCCAGCCGTACTACCGGGACCTGACCGGCGACGGGCGCCCCGACCTCACGCTGGGCTTCCGGCAGATGCCGGGCAACACGACCGCGGTGCGGGTCTACACCGTCGAGAAGCGCAGGCTCGTGCAGGTGATGGAGTGGGACGACGCCATCAGCGGCGTGGAGCTGGCCGGACGGTCGGTGATCATCCGCTCGCCGTCCGAGGTGGCCGGGTACGAGTACCGCCTGCAGTGGACCTGGGACGCCGACCAGAAGGCCATGCTGCTCACGCACGACGAGATGCTGCGCACCGAGTCCCGCGAGAAGACCCCGCACCCCTCCCCTTCCCTCTCCCCCTCCCCTTCCCCCTCCCCCTCGCCTTCTGCGAGCACCCCATGAGGCTCGCGCTCCCCCAGTGGGCCGGCACGCTCGCCGTCAAGGCCGCCGTCTTCATCACGGTGATGTGCTGCGCGCTCGCCGCGCTGCTCGGCATCCTCGTGCATGTCTCGGTGACCAACCAGACCGTCGGCCAGGCCCGTGACCTCGCGCTGTCCCGGCTGGATGACGCGACGGCGTCGTTCGAGGCCGGAGACCCGCTCCGGCCGGGCGTCGCGATCGATCCGCCGGAGCTGCCCGGTTCGCTGCGGGACCTGGCGCTGGCCGGGGACCGGGGCACGATGGTCGCCGAGCACCGGGGGCACCCCGCCATGTGGGCGGCGGGCCCCGTCGACGACGAGCGAGGCGAGATGGGGGTCCCCCCGCCCGAAGGGCGGGGGAGGGTCCTCGCCGTGCGGGTCGACTATGCCCAGCAGGCCCGCACCATCGAGGGGCTGCACCGGGCGATCCTGTGGTCGTCGGGGCTGGCGATCGGGGTGACGGTGCTGGTGGGCGCGTTCGCGGTGACGCGGGTGACGCGACGGCTGCACGCCACGGCCCGGGTGGCCCGGCGGATCAGCGGGGGCGATCTGGACGCGCGGGTCGACGACCCCCGTACGAAGGATCCGGGCCGGCCCCAGGACGAGGTGGGGGCGGTCGCCGCCGCCCTGGACTCCATGGCGGCGTCGTTGCAGGGCAAGCTGCTCGCCGAGCAGCGTTTCACGGCGGACGTGGCGCACGAGCTGCGTACGCCGTTGACCGGGCTGCACGCGGCGGCCGAACTGCTGCCGCCGGGACGGCCCACGGAGTTGGTGCGGGACCGGGTGGCCGCGCTGCGCACGCTGACCGAGGACCTGCTGGAGATCTCGCGGCTGGACACCGGGCGTGAGCGGCTGGAGCTGGACAGCGAGCCGTTGGCGGCGCTGGCGGAGCGGGTGGTGCGGGCGTCCGGGTCCGACACCGAGGTCGTCGTCGTGCGGGACGTCGTGGTGGAGACCGATCGGCGGCGGCTGGAGCGGGTGCTGGGGAACCTGGTGGCGAACGCGCACAAGCATGGGCGCGGGCCGGTGTCACTGACCGTGGACGGGCCGGTCGTCACCGTGCGGGACCACGGCGTGGGCTATCCGGAGTATCTCCTCGCGCACGGGCCGCAGCGGTTCCGTACGGAGGGGGGATCCCGGGGCCATGGGCTGGGGCTGACCATCGCGTTGGGACAGGCGGAAGTGCTCGGGGCCCGGCTGACGTTCGCCAACGCGGTGGACGGCGGGGCCGTGGCTCGTCTCGTCCTGCCGTGAGTGGGCGCTTCCCCTATGGCTCACCAGGACGCGCGAGGGACCGGCATTACTCCTAATGTGGCGATTAGTCAGGTTCGTCCCTCTCTCATGGAGGTTCCCATGGCCCTGCGCTCGCGCCTCGCCATATCCCTCGCCGTCGGCGCCCTTGTCGCCGCGGCCTACGCCACGCCCGCTGCTGCCGACGACGAGTGGGGGTCCGGAAGCGACTCGGGCGCGTCTCAAGGGGACGGGGGCGGCGGCCAGGGGGGCGGGGGCGGCGGCCAGGGAGACGGCGGCGGGGGCGGCGACTGGGGCGGAGGCCAGGGGGAGGGCGGCGGGAACGGCCAGGGCGACTGGGGCGGGGGCCAGGGCCACGACGACCGCCGGTTCACCCGGGGACGGGTCACCGCGGGGACGCTGCTGCTGCGCAGTGCGCCCAACCGGGGCAGCCAGGTCATCCGGACCGCCCACCGAGGGGAGATCGTCAAGATCTTCTGCAAGACGCCGGGCCAGCGGATCGACGGCAACCCCCTGTGGTACCTGCTCGCGGACGGCACCTGGGCCTGGGGCGCGGCCCGGTACATCGACAACATCGGGGCCGCGCCGCGCTGGTGCTGAGACGTAAGGCACATAAGACGGACTATTTGGGTAAGTTCCGGACATGACCAAGGCCGGAACCACCCTGGTGGCAGCGGACGCGCCCGCTCCCGCCGCACGTCTCCCCCGGCGCCGTGGCATCGAACTGGCCCTCATCGTCGTGGCCGTCCTGCTCTCCGTGTACGGCTACTGCGCGGTCGGTCTCGCCAGGAACGGCACCGTCCCGCCCGGCGCCGCCGGTTACGGCGCCGGGCTCGGCGTGCTCGCGGTGCTCGCGCATCTGGCGGTGCGGCTGCGCGCCCCCTGCGCCGACCCGCTGCTGCTGCCGATCGGCGTGCTGCTCAACGGCCTCGGCCTGGTGCTGATCTACCGGCTCGACCTGGAGACACCGAGCGACCGGGCGGCGCCCGCCCAACTCGTGTGGTCCACGCTGGGCGTGGCGCTGTTCATCGGGGTCGTCCTCCTGCTGCGCGACCATCGCGTGCTCCAGCGGTACTCCTACGTGTGTGTCGTCGCCGCCCTCGTGCTCCTCACCCTGCCGATCTTCTTCCCCTCCGTGAACGGCGCCCGCATCTGGATCCGGATCGCCGGATTCTCCATCCAGCCCGGCGAGTTCGCGAAGGTGCTGCTCGCGGTGTTCTTCGCGGCGTACCTGGCCGCCAACCGCAGTGCGCTGGCGTACACGGGCCGTCGGGTCTTCGGGCTGCGCCGGATGCAACTGCCCACGGGGCGCGTCCTCGGCCCGATCGTCGCCATCTGGCTGCTGAGCGTCGGCGTGCTGGTCCTCGAACGGGATCTCGGCACCTCGCTGTTGTTCTTCGGCCTGTTCGTGGTCCTGCTGTACGTCGCCACCGGCCGCACCGGCTGGATCGCCGTCGGCCTGCTGCTGGCGGCGGTCGGCGCGGTGGCCGTCGGGCAGTTGGAGCCGCATGTGCACAGCAGGGTCGAGGACTGGCAGCACCCGCTCGCGTCGATCGAGGCCGGCGAGGGCCCCAACCAGCTGTCCCAGTCGCTGTTCGCCTTCGCGGCGGGCGGCCTCGTCGGCACGGGACTGGGCCTCGGCCACTCGATCCTGATCGGCTTCGCGGCCAAGTCGGACTTCATCCTGGCGACGGCCGGCGAGGAACTGGGCCTGACGGGCCTCGCGGCCATCTTCCTCCTCTACGGACTGCTGGTGGAGCGCGGCTTCCGGGCGGGCCTCGCCCTGCGCGACCCCTTCGGCCGGCTGCTCGCGGTCGGGCTCGCCTCGATCGTGGCGCTCCAGGTGTTCGTGATCGCGGGCGGGGTGACGGGCCTGATCCCGCTGACCGGCATGGCGATGCCCTTCCTGGCGCAGGGCGGCTCGTCGGTCGTCACCAACTGGGCGATCGTGGCGCTGCTGATCCGGTTGAGCGACAGGGCACGGAGCCGGTTCGGCGTCCCGAAGGACAAGGAGGCCCCCCGATGACCCGGCACATCCGCCACGCCGCCTTCTTCTGCGCCCTGCTGCTGGTCGCGCTGCTGGTGAACGCCGCCCGCATCCAGGTCTTCCAGGCCCCGGCCTACGACGACAACAGCGCCAACCGGCGCACCTCCATGGCCCGTTACGGGCAACCGCGCGGCGACATCCTGGTCGGCGGCGAGCCGGTCACCGGATCCCACGACACCGGCGAGCACCTCCGCTACGAACGGACGTACACGGACGGCCCGATGTACGCCCCGGTCACCGGCTTCGCCTCACAGGTGTACGGCACCACCTTCCTGGAGCGGACCGAGGACGGTGTCCTGTCAGGCACGGACCCCCTGCTGTCCCCGTTCCCGCTGTGGCAGGGCACCGCCCGCGACCGCTATCCCGGCGGCGACGTCGTGACCACCCTGCACCGGGCGGCGCAGGAGGCGGCGTACGAGGGGCTGGCCGGCCGCAAGGGGGCGGTCGCGGCCGTCGAGCCGTCGACCGGGCGGATCCTGGCCCTGGTGTCGGCCCCGTCCTACGACCCGTCCGTGCTGTCGGGCAACGGTTCGGCGGTGACGCGGTCCTGGAAGTCGCTGAACGAGGACCCGGACAAGCCGATGCTGAACCGGGCGGTGCGCAAGACCTACCCGCCGGGTTCGACCTTCAAGGTGGTGACCGCGGCGGCGGCCCTGGACGCGGGCGTGGTCGAGGACCTGGACGAGCCGACCGACTCCCCGGACCCGTACCGACTGCCGGGCACCAGGACCTCGCTGACGAACCCGTCCAAGGGCTGTGTGGACGTTCCGCTGCGGACAGCGTTCGAGTGGTCGTGCAACACGGTGTTCGCCAGGCTGGGTGTGCGGGTGGGAGCGGACCGGATGGCGGCGACGGCGAGGGCCTTCGGTTTCAACGACGCGGACCTGAGGATCCCGTTCCCGGTCGCCGAGAGCACCTTCGACCCGAAGGTGGACCGGGCGCAGCTCGCCCTGTCGTCGATCGGGCAGTACAACACGCGGGCCACCCCCTTGCAGATGGCGATGGTCGCGGCGGCGGTGGCCAACGGCGGGCAGGTGCGGTCGCCGTATCTGGTGGAGCGCACCACCCGGGCGAGCGGAGGCACGGTCGCGACGGCCGGGTCGCGGCCGATGCGGCAGGCCATGCGTCCGTCGACCGCCGTCCAGCTCAAGGAGCTCATGGCGGACGTGGTGCGGGAGGGCACCGGCACGAACGCCTGGATCCCCGGCGCGACGGTGGGCGGCAAGACCGGCACGGCCCAGCACGGCCTCGGCAACTCCGGGACGCCGTACGCCTGGTTCGTCTCCTGGGCGCAGGGCGACCGCGATCTGGAGCCCAAGGTCGCGGTGGCGGTGGTGGTGGAGGACGCGGACGCGGACCGGGGCGAGATCAGCGGGGGCGGGGACGCGGCGCCGATCGCCCGGGCGGTGATGGAGGCGGTACTGAAGTCGCCCTCGGGCGCGCGGGGTTGATGGCCGGTGCCCACGTATTGAGACGGCCCCTGCCGCCGCGCCCCCTCCCGACCTATCGTTCGGTCCATGACGCCATCAGCCGCCCCGGAAGCCGCCTACGAACTCGCCCAGGTCAACATCGCCCGCCTCAAGGCACCGCTGGACTCACCGCAGTTGAAGGACTTCGTCGACAACCTCGAACCCGTGAACGCCGATGCCGACGCCGCCGACGGCTTCGTCTGGCGGCTGAAGGACGACTCCGGCGACGCGACGGCCGTACCCGTCTTCGGCGACTCCTGGCTCATCATCAACCTGACGATGTGGCGCGACACGAACGCCCTGACCGCGTACATGTACCAGGGCCGCCACCGCGAGATGCTGGCCCGCCGCCGCGAGTGGTTCGAACGGGTGCAGGAGGCGATGACGGCCCTGTGGTGGGTCCCGGCAGGCCACCGCCCGACCGTCGCGGAAGCCGAGTCCCGCCTCCTCCACCTGCGCACGAACGGCCCGACCCCGTACGCCTTCACCCTGCGCACCTCGTTCCCGCCCCAGGGAGCCGAGCCGGTGCTGGGCGAGGTACCGGACGGACTGGGCTGCTCGGTCTGACGACGGGCCGGGCTCCTCAGCCCTCCGCCCCCGCCCGGACGGCGGCCGCCACCTCGGCCACCCGCTCCCGCTCCTCGACGGCGAACCGCTCGGCGTCGAGCCTCTCGGCGATCTCCTCGTCCTGGGCCATCAGCAGGTCCAGGTTCGAGTCGCCCATCTCGAAGACGCCCATGTCGACATAGGCCTGCTGGAGCCGTTCGCCCCACAGGCCGATGTCCTTGACGCAGGGGACGATGCGGGAGAACAGCAACTGACGGAACAAGGCCAGGAACTCGGACTGTTCGCTGTACTCCTCGGCCTCGGCGGTCGGGATGCCGAAGTTCTCCAGCACCTCCACACCCCGCAGCCGGTCGCGCATCAGGTGGCAGCCCTCGATGACGAACTCCTCGCGCTCACGGAGCTCGGCGTCGGTGAGCTGCCTGTAGTAGTCCCTGAGCGCCATCCGCCCGAAGGCCACGTGCCGGGCCTCGTCCTGCATGACGTAGGCCAGGATCTGCTTGGGCAGGGGCTTGTCGGTGGTGTCCCGGATCATGCCGAAAGCCGCCAGCGCCAGCCCCTCGATCAGGACCTGCATACCGAGGTAGGGCATGTCCCACCGGCTGTCCCGCAGGGTGTCCCCCAGCAGGGACTGGAGGTTGTCGTCGACCGGGTACAGCATCCCGATCTTCTCGTGCAGGAAGCGGCCGTAGATCTCCGCGTGCCGGGCCTCGTCCATCACCTGGGTCGCCGAGTAGAACTTCGCGTCGAGGTCGGGCACGGACTCCACGATCCGCGCGGCGCAGACCATCGCGCCCTGCTCACCGTGCAGGAACTGGCTGAACTGCCAGGAGGCGAAGTGCTTGCGCAGCTCGCCCTTGTCCTGGTCGGTGAGCTTCGCCCAGTACTTGGTGCCGTACAGGGACAGGGACTCGTCGGGGGTCCCGAGCGGATCGTACGGATCCACCTCCAGCTCCCACTCGATTCGCGTCCGCCCGTCCCACTGCTTGTCCTTGCCCTTCTGGTACAGGGCCAGAAGCCGGTCGCGGCCGTCGTCGTACTCCCAGCTGAAACGTGCCGCGCCGGTCGTCGGCACCTGCCAGAGAGGGTCTCCCGGATCTGTGGCGTACAGGTCGAAAGTCGGCATGTTCCGCAGGCTCACACGTAGTAGACGCGGGGTCAACAAGTTGCGCGTGAGGGATTGACGGGCTTGCTGACAAGCAGTCTCATAAGGGCATGACGACGCTGACGGAAGCCGATGCGCTCGCGGGGCTGCGCGATGCGCTCGGCCTGCTCAAGGACCGGGAGCAGGTGGCCCAGCGGCTGCTCGACTCCTCCGCCAAGCACTCCTTCGATCCCGACCAGGAGCTCGACTGGGACGCCCCCTTCGAGGAGGGCAAGTGGTTCTGGCCACCGGAACTGGTGTCCCTCTACGACACCCCGCTCTGGAAGCGCATGAGCGAGGAGCAGCGCATCCTGCTCTCCCGGCACGAGTCGGCGGCCCTCGCCTCCCTGGGCATCTGGTTCGAGATCATCCTCATGCAGCTCCTGGTCCGCCACATCTACGACAAGGCGGCGACCAGCGCACACGTCCGCTACGCCCTCACCGAGATCGAGGACGAGTGCCGCCATTCCAAGATGTTCGCCCGCCTGATCTCCCACGGCGACACCCCCTGGTACCCCGTGAGCCGCGTCCACCAGAACCTGGGCCGCCTCTTCAAGACGATCTCCACCACCCCCGGCTCCTTCACGGCCACGCTGCTCGGCGAGGAGGTCCTCGACTGGATGCAGCGCCTGACGTTCCCCGACGAACGCGTCCAGCCCCTCATCCGCGGCGTCACCCGCATCCACGTGGTCGAGGAGGCCCGCCACGTCCGCTACGCCCGCGAGGAGCTGCGCCGCCAGATGGTGACGGCCCCGAAGTGGTCGCAGGAGTTCACCCGCGTCACGTCCGGCGAGTTCGCCCGCGTCTTCTCGGTCGCCTTCGTCAACCCCGAGGTCTACACGAACGTCGGCCTGGACAAGCGCGAGGCCATGGCCCAGGTCAAGTCCAGCGCCCACCGCCGCGAGGTCATGCAGACCGGCGCCAAGCGCCTGACGGACTTCCTGGACGACATAGGAGTCCTGCGCGGAGTGGGCCGACGCCTGTGGAGGTCGTCGGGCCTCCTGGCATAGGCAGGCGAACCCCCACGGCCCCGCAGCCGCGTACGTCCCCGACCCACAACCCACCGCAGGCGCTACGCGCACCCCCACCGAACACCCGCGGGCCGCCGCAGGCATCAACGCACGCCCCCACCGCCCGCACACGCACCACCACAGCCATGACCACCCGACTACCCTGCTGGTCATGACGCCCTCGGCCGCCACCCCCGCCTACCGCCGCCTGAGCATCGAGGAACGCCGCAGCCAACTCCTCAACGCCGCGCTCTCCCTCTTCGCCCACCGCGCCCCCGAGGACGTCTCCCTGGACGACGTGGCCGAGGCGGCCGGGGTCTCCAGGCCGCTCGTGTACCGCTACTTCCCCGGCGGCAAGCAGCAGCTCTACGAGGCCGCCCTGCGCTCGGCCGCGGAGGAGCTCCAGCACTGCTTCGCCGAACCCCACGAGGGCCCCCTCCTCGACCGCCTCGCCCGGGCCCTGGACCGCTACCTCGCCTTCGTGGACGAGCACGACACCGGCTTCAGCGCCCTCCTCCAGGGCGGCAGCGTCGTGGAGACGTCCCGCACGACAGCCATAGTGGACGGCGTACGCCGCGCCGCCGCCGAGCACATCCTCAGCCACCTGGAGGTCACCGACCCCGGCCTCCGCCTCCGCATGACCGTGCGGATGTGGATCACCGCGGTCGAGGCGGCGTCCCTCATCTGGCTCGACGAGGACAAGCAGCCACCCGTGGAGGAGCTGCGGGACTGGCTGGTCGAGCAGTTCACCGCCGTCCTCGCGGTCACGGCCGCCCGGGACCCCCAGACCGCCGCGCTGGCCGAGAAGCTCGCGGCGGATGGCTGACACTGGTGCCGTGAAGAGCGAAGACACCCCCTTCGAGGGCGGCCCCATGGACGGCCGCGTCCTGCCCGTGCTCCTGGGCATCACGGGCCACCCGCCCAAGACGTACCGCATCCCCGTCCCCGACCCGCACGGCGGCCCGTCCACCGTCCTCGTCTACCGCCGCGTACCACGCACACCGAGCGCCCGCATGGGCCTCAGCGCGCGCTGGAAGTACGAGTACGACCCCGAAGGGGCGCCCACCCGCCGCCTGAACTGGCCGTGGTCCAAGCCGGACGCCACGCCGAGCGGCAAGCCGGACGACACGAACGAGTGACCTTGCTGCGCCGGACCGCGCACAACCGCCGAGCGAAGCACGAGCGATCGACCAATGCTCTCGGTGCGGAGCAGAAAGTCTCCCCGCACCGGAGGTGATGACGTGTCAGGACGGTTTCTGCGTCTGGCGTGCACGGCGACGACGACGACGGCGACGACGGCCGCCGCGGTGGCAGGCACGGTGGCAGGCGCGATCCTCGCGCCGGCACCCGCGCTCGCGGCTCCCGAACCACGGGAACGGTCCGTGGCCGAGCTCCTGACGGACCTTCAGCGCCTGTACCGGGAGACCGAGCAGGCCACGGAGACCTACAACGCCACCGAGGAGAAGCTGAGGAAGCAGCGCGCCGTGGTGACCCGCCTGGACGCCGCGCTGTCCCGCGCCCGGCTGTCCCTGCACGACAGCCGCGGCGCGGCCGGCCGGCTCGCCCGCCAGCAGTACCAGAACACCAGCGACCTCTCCCCGTACCTGCGCCTGCTCCTGGCCCGCGACCCCCAGCACGCCCTGGACCAGGGCCACGTCATCGGCCGGCTGGCACGCGAACGCGCCGCGACGGTCGGCCGGCTGACCGGCACCGAGAGGAAGGCCGACGAACTGGCCCGCAAGGCCCGCAAGGCCCTGGACGAGCAACTCGCCCTCGCACAGCGGCAGAAGAAGGACAAGGAGGCGGTGCACAAGCGCCTCAGGAAGGTCGAGGAGCTCCTGGCCTCACTGACCCCCGACCAGCTCACCGCCGTGGCCGCACTCGAGAGGCAGGACATCGCCACGGCCCAGCGGGCGTTCATGGCCTCCGGCGCCCTCGCCGCGGCGGACGACAAGCCGTCCCGCAAGGCCCACCGAGCGATCCGCTACGCCAGGAAGCAACTCGGAAAGCCGTACAAGTGGGGCGCCGAGGGCCCGAAGTCGTACGACTGCTCGGGCCTGACGTCCCAGGCGTGGGCCCACGCCGGCACCCCGATCCCGCGCACGAGCCAGGAGCAGTGGGCGCAGCTCGAACGCGTTCCGCTGACCGAACTGCGCCCCGGCGACCTGGTGATCTACTTCCCGGACGCCACGCACGTGGCCCTGTACCTCGGCAAGGGCAAGGTGGTCCAGGCTCCACGCCCCGGCGAGAAGATCAGGATCTCCCCGATCGCGTCGAACCCGGTCCTGGGCGCCGTACGCCCCGAGATCAAGCCCCCGAAACCTCCGCGAGGTACGCCCCGGTCTTCTCCGGCTCATAGAAGTAGTCCTCGAAGTCAGCCGGGTCGTTGAACCCGTTGGCGAACCGGTCGGCGACCGGCTGCAGCTGGCCCGCCGCCCCGACGAGGTTGAGGACGTGCTCCGGCGGCGGCGCCAGCATCGCGTTCGTCCACTTGGTCACGTGCTGAGCGGTGGCCCAGTACCGGTCGAAGGTGGCGCGCATCCAGTCCTCGTCGAACTCCTTGTCCCCGTGTTCGAGGATCGAGGCGAGGTAGGCGGCCGCGCACTTGGACGCGGAGTTGGAGCCCTGGCCGGTGATGGGGTCGTTCGCCACGACGACGTCCGCGACGCCGAGCACGAGACCGCCGCCGGGGAGGCGGCCGACGGGGTTGCGGACGGTGGGGGCGTAGCGGCCGGCCAGCGTGCCGCCCGCGTCGGTCAGCTCGACCTTGGTGGCCCGCGCGTACTCCCAGGGGACGTACCGCTCCATGAGTTCCAGGGTCAGGGAGAGGTGCTCCGCAGGGTCCTTGACGCCGTCGAAGACGTCGAGCGGGCCGCCGGGGATGCCCTCCCAGAAGAGGATGTCGGCACGGCCCGAGGTGGTCAGGCACGGCATGACGAACAGCTCGCCGACGCCGGGGACGAGGTTGCAGCGGACCCCTTCGGTGTCCGGGTGCTCGGGGCGCGGGCCGAGGCCGTGGACGTACGACACGGCCAGCGCGCGCTGCGGCTCGCTGTAGGGGGACCGCTCCGGGTCGCGGGCGAACATCTGGACCAGCTCGCCCTTGCCGGCCGCGACGAGCACCAGGTCGTACGTACGCGAGAAGAAGTCGAGGTCGCCGACGGCGGCGCCGTGGATGACGAGCTGGCCGCCGCGCTGGGCGAAGGTCTCCATCCAGCCGGCCATCTTCACGCGCTGGTCGACGGACTGCGCGTACCCGTCGAGGTTGCCCAGCCAGTCGATCGCGCGCGCCGCGGGGCCCTCGGCCCAGGAGCCGGGGGCGGCGACCGAGACGCCGAGCCCCTCGATCCTGGGGGCCTGGGACTCCCAGAAGTTCAGCTTGAGGTCCCTCTCGTGCTGGAGGGCCGTGTGGAACATGCACTGCGTGGACATGACCCGGCCGGTGCGGATCTCGTCCGCCGTCCGGTTCGACATCAAGGTGACCTCGTACCCCTGGGACTGGAGGCCGAGAGCGATCTGGAGTCCGGACTGACCGGCTCCGACGACGAGTATCTTCCGCATGCGGGCTGTCCTCTACTCGGGGGTTTCGTCGAGCGCGTGGCCCACGAGGGCCAGGAGGGTCTCGATCACGGAGATCCGGCGACGCGCGTCCATGATCATGACAGGTATGTGTTGCGGGACGGTCAAGGCCTCCCGCACGTCCTCCGGCTCGAACAGCTCACTGCCGTCGAAGTGGTTGACCGCGACGACGTACGGCAGTCCGCAGCTCTCGAAGTAGTCCAGCGCGGGGAAGCAGTCCTTCAGGCGGCGCGTGTCGGCCATCACGACCGCGCCGATCGCACCGCGCACCAGGTCGTCCCACATGAACCAGAACCGCTGCTGGCCCGGCGTGCCGAACAGGTAGAGCACCAGGTCGTCGTCGAGCGTGAGGCGGCCGAAGTCCATGGCCACCGTGGTGGTCAGCTTGCCGGGCGTCGAGGAGAGGTCGTCGGTCTCCTCGCTCGCCTCGGTCATCAGCGCCTCGGTCTCCAACGGCGTGATCTCCGAGACGGCCGTGACCAGCGTGGTCTTGCCGACGCCGAAGCCGCCGGCCACGACTATCTTCGTGGCGACGGGCGCGCGGGTGCGGTCCGTCTGCCAGGACCTCAGGTCCTCGTCCGGCTCGACGAACGGGCTGCTGCCGCCGACGGAGGCGGCGTCAGAGACGACGGAGTCCACTCAGCACCCTTTCCAGCAGAGCGCGGTCCGGCCGGCCCGTGCCGTGACCGGTTCCGGTGCCGTACACACGGATCTTTCCCTGGTCCGCGAGATCGCTCAGGAGCACGCGGACCACGCCGAGCGGCATCTTCAGCAGCGCGGCGATCTCGGCCACCGTGCGCATACGGCGGCACAGTTCGACGATGGCCCGCATCTCCGGCATGACCCGAGTGGAGAGGGAACCATTCGTCAGCTCCTTGCGCTCCTCGGCCGCCTCCAGCGCGGCCGTGCTGCTGACGAACGTCTCGACGAGCAGGACGTGGCCGAAGCGGGTACGGCCGCCGGTGAGCGAGTAGGGGCGCACCCGGGCGGGCTTGCGGTCGCCGCCGCGGACGGGGAGGTGGGGTTTGGCGGGCGGCTTCTTCGGAACGTTGCTCATCGCGTACTCCCTGCCGACGCGGCTTCGAGGGACTTCCTCAGCTCGCTGCGGAGTTCGGGGGTGAGGACATGGCCGGCGCGGCCGACGAAGAGTGCCATGTGGTAGGCGACCACGCTCATGTCGCAGTCCGCGGAGCCGTGCACACCGAGCAGCGAGCCGTCGCTGATGGACATCACGAACAGGCTGCCCTCGTCCATCGCGACCATCGTGTGCCGCACCGCGCCGGACTCCATGAGCTTGGCCGCGCCGATGGTGAGGCTGCCGATGCCGGAGACGATGGTGGCGAGGTCCGCGGAGGAGCCGCGGGGGCCGGTGGGCCGGTCGGTCCTGAGCTCGCGAGCCTCCGCGTTGCGGGAGTGGTCCGAGGAGAGCAGCAGCAGGCCGTCGGAGGAGACGACCGCGACCGACTGGATGCCCGGCACCTCCTCGACCAGATTCGTCAACAACCAATGCAGGTTGCGGGCTTCACTGCTCAGTCCGAAGGTACTGGGCGCGGTCAACTGCTTGCCTCCTCGACTGTGCCCCCGTCGGTTGCTTCGGATTCCGTGCTCGGTGTCTTGTGCCGGCCGGTCTGTTCGGCGATCTCTGCTTGTACGTCGCGGTATCCGGCCTCCGCTCCTCGACGGAAGCCACCCAGCCTCCTGCGGAGGGCTTCGGCGTCGACGCCGGCGGTCCGCTGGCGCGGGGCCTGGGCCGGGCTGGTGATCTTCGGGGTGCGCTTGGGCAGGCCCTTGTCGGTGAGCAGCTCCTCGTCCGGGGTGCGTGCGTGTTCCGCCTCCGCTTCGTCTTCGGCGGGTTCGCTCCCGGGCGCGTCGTCCGCGCGGCCGTCGTCGTCGGGTACAGGGGGACCCTGTGGGGCCTCCTCACCGTCGGCGGCCGCGGGTTCGTCGCTCGCCTGCGCCGGGATCAGGAGCTCCATCGTGGTCTCGGCAGGGTGCTCCCGCTCCTGCTCCGCGGTCGCCGGTACGGCCTCCTCGGCGCCCTCCGTCTCCCGTACCGCCTTCTCGGCCAGGGCCACCAGCGGGTCCGCGGCCTTCGTGCGGCCGTGCAGGACGTTGGAGTTGGCCTCCGCGTCGGCGCCCGGCAGGGAGAAGGTGTGGGTGCCCGTGTGGTGCGGCGACTGGGACGGGACCGCGGCCGCGGGGGCCGCCGCCAGCAGGCCCTTGGGCAGGACCGCGACCGCCGCGACGCCGCCCTGCTTCTGCTCGCGGAGCTGGACGCGGACGCCGTGGCGGTGGGCGAGGCGGGCGACGACGTACAGACCGAGACCGAGGCCCTCCGCGCCCTCCTGGTCGTAGGTGGCCTCGGGGTCGAAGTCGGTGAGGCGGGAGTTGAGACGCGTCAGGCGCTCCTCGGTCATGCCGATGCCCTCGTCCTGCACCGAGAGCATGACCTCGCCGCTCTCCAGCAGCCAGCCGGAGATCTCGACGGGCAGGTCGGGCGGGGAGAACGAGGTGGCGTTCTCCATCAGCTCGGCCAGCAGGTGGGAGAGGTCGTCGGCGGCGAAACCGGCCACGTGCGCGTGCGGCGGGAGCGCGGCGATGCGGACCCGCTCGTACCGCTCGATCTCACTGACCGCCGCGCGGACGACGTCGACGAGCGGCACCGGCCCGGCGTGCTGCTGGACGTGTTCGGTGCCGGCCAGGACGAGGAGGTTCTCGCTGTGGCGGCGCATGACCGTGGCGAAGTGGTCGAGCTTGAAGAGGGTCGCCAGACGGTCCGGGTCCTGCTCGCGCTCCTCCAGCCCCTCGATGACGGCGAGTTGCCGCTCGACCAGGCCGAGGGTGCGCAGCGCGAGGTTCACGAAGGTGCCACTGATGCTGCCGCGCAGCCGCTCCAGCTGGGCGGCGGAGTCGGCGAGTTCGGCGCGCAGTCGCTCGCGCGCGTCGGCCATCTTCTGGCGCTGGCCGACCAGGTGCTTGCGGTCGGCCTCCAGGGTGGTGATGCGCTCGTGGAGGGCGACGGCGTGCGCGTGCAGGGCGTTGACGGAGTCGACGACCTGCGCGAACTCGTCCTTGCGCCCGGTGAACTTGACGGGCTCCTCGGCCGCCGGGTCCTCCGCCCCGGCGAGCCGGGCGGAGCCGAGCCGCAGGACGGCCAGCGGGCGGGTGAGGCTGCGGGCCATGCCGGTGGCGACACCCACGGCGAGCAGCATCAGCGCGCCGAGGACCGCGATACGGATCTCCAGCGCGGTGACGTCGTCGTCGCGCAGCCCTTCGAGGGCCTTGGTGCGGCGGTCGTAGAGGGCGGACTCCACGCCGCGCATCAGGTCGACGCGGGCGGAGAGGGCGGCCCCGGCACGCCGGGCGTCGGTGGCCAGGTCCCGGTCGGAGAAGGTGGGCTGGTCGGTGAGCGCCGCCAGATACTTCTCGGCGCTGTTGACCTCGGGTCCGGTGACCGTGGAGTCGAACGACGTGCGGGCGGTCTTGGGGGCGGTGTCGTGGAAGTCGGCGAGGGCCGCGTCGGAGCGCAGCCGGGCCTGCTGGGCGGCGGCGCTGAGGGCGGCGCGCTGCCTGGCGTCGGCGTCCGAGGAGGTCCGCTGGGTGGTCGCGAGGCCGGTGACCGGGTCGATGACCGTCGCGGTGGAGGTCGGCACGCTGAGGGCGGCGAGCAGCAGACCACGGGCGGCGGCGGCCTGCTGCACGGCGGAGTCCAGCTCGGCGAGGGCGTGGGCGTCGGCGCCCGCGCGCGGCGGCATCTGCTCGGCCAGCCGCTCGGCGAGCCGGTGGAGTTCGGTGATGGCGGCCGAGTAGGCGGCGTGCGCCTCCAGCGCGGTGCTCTTGCCGGTGAGCGCGGACCTGCGCACGGCCGCGATGCCGTCGAGGTCGTCGCGCAGCGGGACGGGGGCGTCGGTGTCGGCGCGCAGCTCCTCGACCTGCCGGTCGACCCGGGCGCTGCGCTGCTCGCTGGGCGCCTTGGCCTTGGGCCGGCCGGCGGCGATGTACGAGGTGACCTCGTCGCGCTCGTCGGCGAGGGAGTGCGCGAGGGTGAGCGCGTCCTCGGTCTGCTCGG
Organism: Streptomyces sp. NPDC006385; assembly: GCF_040612485.1. Taxonomy (NCBI): domain Bacteria; kingdom Bacillati; phylum Actinomycetota; class Actinomycetes; order Kitasatosporales; family Streptomycetaceae; genus Streptomyces; species Streptomyces sp. NPDC006385. The sequence continues at coordinate 63,282 of NZ_JBEXQG010000015.1, read as the reverse complement.
CGAGCGTCACCAGCTCCTGGGAGTCGTGCAGTTGCCCGGAGGCGGCGACGATCGAGGGCACGCCGGCCCCGGCGATGGCGGCGGCCACGACGGCCACGGCGACGATCAGCCGGTTCCGCACATGAGTGGGGCGCCCCTTGCCGGCGGGCGCGGCGTCGGTCGTGGTGCCGGGAGCGGGCTGCGGGGCCCCTGCGGAGGCCGACTGCTTGCCTGAGCGACGAGGCCGCATCTTCTGCACCGGTGCTCGCATTCCTGACTCGTGAAACCCATGGGTCCGGGTGACGCTGCGTCAACTACCGCCGACCTCGCGTACATCCCTCCCCCGAGCGCTCGACCTTGCTCGAGCAGGGGGGTGCCCTCACCGGTCCCCGACCCTCCCAGTGCCGGTGGGCAACGGTCGCGCATCACCTGACCCGCCACCCGAAGGAGTGAACCCCGGAGGGGAGTTGGCGGGCAAGTTCCTCTGGCGCACACACGCGCCTTGCGCGGCGGGCCGGTTGGACGTCTGCGGCAGGCAGTGGCAATATTCGCCGCCACGCCTGTCCGGAGCCAACCATTCCACCCCAAATCAGGCGCTTGACCTGCATTGCCGCACCGATTCCGCAACCGATGCAGGCTGTTCGCGAACCTTGTGAAGGGCTCGTGCAGACTGGCTGAATGCAAACTCAGCTTGTTTCGGAACCCGGCGACCCGTCCCGCCGCAACGAGGACTTCGCGAGTGTCGCGCTCCCCGCCTCGGGACAGGGCGGCGCGCTGGTGGTCCTGGACGGGGTGACCCCGCCGAGGGGTGAGACGGGCTGTCTGCATTCCGTCCCCTGGTTCACCGCACGGCTCGGCGGAGCACTGACCGAACTGACCGTTTCACTCCCGGATGTTCCCCTCGCCGACGCCCTGACCCACGCCCTCACGCGTACCGCCGACTCCCACGCCGAGACCTGTGACCTTTCTCACCCGCGCACCCCACAGGCAACCGTGGCCCTGGCCCGGTGGTCGGCGGCGACCGTGGAGTATCTGGTCCTGTCCGACTCGGCCCTCCTGGTGGAGTCGCCCGACGGCGCCGTCACCCCGTACCTGGACGACCGGCTGTCCCGTCTGCCGCGGGCGTCCCTGGCCACGGACGCGCTGATCGACGCCCACATCCGCAACAAGGAGGGCGGCTTCTTCACGGCCGCCGCGGATCCGTCGGTGGCGGCGCGGGCGGTGACGGGGGTGCTGCCGCGCGCGCGGGTCCGGGCGCTGGCCGCCCTGACGGACGGGGCGACGCGGTGGGTGGAGACGTTCCGGGAGGGGGACTGGGGGGACTGCTTCACATTCGTACGGAAGGAGGGGGCGCGGGCGCTGGTGGAGCGGGTGCGGGCGCTGGAGGCGGCGGACGCCGAGGAGCGGGCCTTTCTCGGGCGGAGCAAGACGCATGACGACGCGACGGTCGTGTACGCGGAGCTGTGAGCCGCGCAGCCCCCGGCGTGCCTACTTCTCCATCCCCCGGTTCAGCTGGTTCAGCAACCGTGCGAGTTCGGCCACCTCGCCCCGGCCCCAGTGGGAGAGCTGCTCGACGTACCGCGCCCGCCGCGCCTCGCGCACCTTGGCGACCCGGCCGCGCCCCTCCTCCGTGAGGTGCACCAGCCAGGCCCGCCCGTCGGCGGGGTCCGGCTCGCGGGCGACCAGTCCGAGGTCCTCCAGGGCACGCAGCTGCCGGGACATGGTGGCCTTGCCGACGCCGATGTAGGCGGCGAGTTCGGTGGCCCGCTGACGGCCGCATTCACCCAGCCGTACCAACAGCCCGTACGCCGCGGACTCCAGGTCCGGATGGACCTCGCGGGCCATCTCGCCCTGCTTGGCCCGGGCGCGCCGCAGGAGCACCGTCAACTCGCGCTCCAGGTCCAGGAACTCGGGCCGGCCCATACCACCACCGGGCACACCGGACCCGACCGCCCGTCCGTCGCCGTTTCCGTTGTCGTGCACGTCAGCCCCTGCCTCGAGTGTCCCGGCCCTGAAAGTTCCGCCGGCCGCCGCCATTGCCGCTGCTCCGCCAGTATTTCGCAGGACTGGACCAACGGCAGCCTCCGGACCCCCTTCCACCTGCTGTTCCGTGCTCCTGGCGGCATGAACCGGGCGCGTTACTGGCATGCACACGCCATACCGGATCCGGGCCCCCGGCTCGCTCGTCCACCGAGCGGCCTCGGGCCTGCGGAGGCACGCTATGCCCGTGCACAGATCCGAACCGCTCCGCTCCCGGCGCCCGCACCGCTCCGGGCTCCTGTTCGCCGCCGCCGTCACCCTCCTCACCCTCCTCGCCGCCCAGACCTCCGCCGCCTCCGCCGACGACCGCCCGCCCCGCGGCTCCGCCCACATGGGCATGGGCGTCGCGGCCCACGACGGCGTGCACGGCCTGCCCACCGGCACCAAGGCCGCCCAGACGGAGGGCGTGGACGTCTCCAGCCACCAGGGCGACGTCGCCTGGTCGACCCTGTGGAAGAGCGGGGTCAAGTGGGCCTACGTGAAGGCCAGCGAGGGGACGTACTACACGAACCCGTACTTCGCCCGGCAGTACAAGGGCTCCCACGACGTCGGCATGATCCGCGGCGCCTACCACTTCGCGACCCCCGACACCACCAATGGAGCAGCGCAGGCCGACTATTTCGTCGACCACGGCGGGGGCTGGTCCCGCGACGGCAAGACCCTGCCGGGCGCCCTCGACATCGAGTGGAACCCGTACGGCGACGCCTGCTACGGCAAGACGCCGAGCGGGATGGTCACCTGGATCCGCGACTTCCTGACCCGGTACAAGGCCCGCACCGGACGCGACGCCGTCATCTACACGGCAACCAGTTGGTGGATCCAGTGCACCGGCAACCACAAGGGCTTCGCCTCCGCGAACCCGCTGTGGATCGCCCGGTACGCGGCGACGGTGGGGGCACTGCCGGCGGGCTGGAGCTACTACACGATGTGGCAGTACACGTCCTCCGGACCGACGGTCGGTGACCACAACAGGTTCAACGGGACACTCGACCGGCTCAAGGCACTGGCCGACGGCGACTCCCACGCCGCCGCGGCCGAGGACCCGGACACCGCCCCCAAGGGAGTGCAGGACGGGGCACCGGACCAAGAGCAGACAGCGACCACGGCCACCACCACACCGCCCCTGCCGGGGGCTGGGCCGTCCCCGGGGACATGCACGACGGAGCACCGGACCGGCACCAGGCGATAGCCCACGGCTGACCCACCGCCGTGCCGCCCCCTCCCACGGCGAGGGCCCAAGGCGAGGGCCCGGGCCTCCCTCACGGGACCCGGGCCCTGCCTGTCCGGTCGCGTCCGTCACGCCGCGACCGGAACCTCGGGGGCCGCGCCGTCGGTGGCCGGCGACAGGGCCAGTTCCAGGACCTGGCGGACGTCGGTGACGGTGTGGACGTCGAGCTTGTCCAGCACCTCGGCGGGGACGTCGTCCAGGTCGGGCTCGTTGCGCTTGGGGATGACGACGGTCGTGACGCCCGCCCGGTGGGCGGCCAGCAGCTTCTGCTTCACGCCGCCGATGGGCAGGACCCGGCCGGTCAGCGAGACCTCGCCCGTCATCGCCACGTCCGTACGGACCAGCCGGCCCGACAGCAGCGACGCCAGCGCCGTCGTCATCGTGATGCCCGCGCTCGGGCCGTCCTTCGGCACCGCGCCCGCCGGGAAGTGGATGTGCACACCCCGGTCCTTGAGGTCGGCGACCGGCAACTCCAGTTCGGCGCCGTGGGAGCGCAGGAAGGACAGGGCGATCTGGGCGCTCTCCTTCATCACGTCCCCCAGCTGACCCGTCAGCGTCAGTCCCGCCGCGCCCGTCTCCGGGTCGGCCAGCGACGCCTCCACGTACAGCACGTCACCGCCGGCTCCCGTCACCGCTAGGCCCGTCGCGACGCCCGGCACGGCCGTGCGGCGCTCGGCGGGGTCCTGCGCGGACTCGGGCACATGGTGCGGCCGTCCGATCAGGCCGCGCAGGTCGCCGTCCGTGACGGTGAACGGCAGCTCCCGCTCGCCCAGTTCGTGCTGCGCCGCGACCTTGCGGAGCAGCCTCGCGATGGAGCGCTCCAGGTTGCGCACGCCCGCCTCGCGGGTGTACTCGCCGGCGAGCTTGCGCAGCGCGCCCTCGTCGAGAGCGACCTCGTCCTCGTCCAGACCCGCCCGCTCCAGCTGGCGCGGGAGCAGGTGGTCGCGGGCGATGACGACCTTCTCGTCCTCGGTGTAGCCGTCGAGGCGGACCAGCTCCATACGGTCGAGCAGCGCCTCGGGGATGGCCTCCAGGACGTTGGCGGTCGCCAGGAACACCACGTCGCTCAGGTCCAGTTCCACCTCCAGGTAGTGGTCCCGGAAGGTGTGGTTCTGGGCCGGGTCCAGCACCTCCAGGAGCGCCGCCGCCGGGTCGCCGCGGAAATCGGACCCCACCTTGTCGATCTCGTCGAGGAGGACGACCGGGTTCATCGACCCGGCCTCCTTGACGGCCCGCACGATCCGGCCGGGCAGCGCGCCGACGTACGTACGGCGGTGGCCGCGGATCTCGGCCTCGTCGCGGACGCCGCCGAGGGCGACGCGGACGAACTTGCGCCCCATGGCGTGCGCGACCGACTCACCGAGCGAGGTCTTGCCGACGCCGGGCGGGCCGACGAGGGCCAGCACGGCACCGCCGCGCCGCCCGCCGACCACACCGAGCCCCCGCTCGCCACGGCGCTTGCGCACCGCCAGGTACTCGGTGATCCGCTCCTTGACGTCCTCCAGGCCCGCGTGCTCGGCGTCCAGCACGGCCTTCGCGCCCTGGATGTCGTACGCGTCCTCGGTCCGCTCGTTCCACGGCAGTTCGAGGACCGTGTCCAGCCAGGTGCGGATCCACGATCCCTCGGGCGACTGGTCGCTCGCCCGCTCCAGCTTGTCGACCTCCTTGAGCGCGGCCTCGCGGACCTTCTCCGGCAGGTCGGCGGCCTCCACGCGGGCGCGGTAGTCGTCGGACTCCTCGCCGTCCTTCTCGCCGTTCAGCTCGCGCAGTTCCTTGCGGACCGCCTCCAGCTGACGCCGCAGCAGGAACTCGCGCTGCTGCTTGTCGACGCCCTCCTGGACGTCCTTGGCGATGGTCTCGGCGACCTCCTGCTCGGCGAGGTGGTCGCGCAGGTGCTGGGTGGCGAGCTTCAGGCGGGCGACCGGGTCGGCGGTCTCCAGCAGCTCGACCTTCTGCTCGGTGGTCAGGAAGGGCGAGTAGCCGGAGTTGTCGGCGAGGGCGGAGACGTCGTCGATGGCCTGGACGCGGTCGACGACCTGCCAGGCGCCGCGCTTGCGCAGCCAGGCGGTGGCGAGGGCCTTGTACTCCTTGACGAGTTCGGCGACCTGACCGGGCAGCGGGTCGGGCACGCTCTCGTCGACCCGGGTCCCCTCGACCCACAGCGCGGCACCCGGCCCGGTCGTGCCGGCGCCGATCTTCACGCGGCCGCGGCCGCGGATCAGGGCGCCCGGGTCGCCGTCGGCCAGCCGGCCGACCTGCTCGACGGTGCCGAGCACACCGGTGCTCGCGTACGTCCCGTCGAGGCGGGGCACCAGCAGCACCCGTGGCTTGCCCGGCTCCGACCGGGCGGCGGCCTGCGCGGCCTCCACCGCGGCGCGCACATCGGCGTCGTTCAGGTCCAGCGGGACCACCATCCCGGGCAGCACGACCTCGCCGTCGAGCGGCAGCACGGGCAGGGTGAGCGATGTGAACGCCGTGGACTCAGCAGCCATGATCTCCCCTTCGGCAGTCAAGTTGAGCTATGCCGACTCAATGCTCGGGGGCTTTTGAATGTTCCCCCGCAGGTGTTCGCTCTGAGCGATCGTCTGAGCGATCGTTCGTGACGCCAGGGGCGGGCCGGCACGGGAGTCGTGGGGCTGCACGATCGACGTGGGGGCCGGGTGTGGCTGAAGGTGTTCAGCCCTCGCCCCGCGGCGGGGTGGCCCTGCTGACCAGTGCCAGACACTCCCCCGCGGACCCCTGGTCCGGCCTGAACGGCGTCAGACGCCGGACGGGCCGGGGGCGGCAGCGCGGCTCGTGTGCCAGGACCGGACCAGCGGCCAGGTGGCGACGCCGACGGCCAGGGAGAGCAGGTGCCCCCAGTCCGTCATCGGGTCGGTGAATTCGGCCAGGTCCTGCAGCAGCGTCCCGACGACGGCGGCCAGCACCGGCCACCGCAGCCACGGCCGGAGGAGCCCCGCCAGCGCGCCGGTACTCGCGGCGACGCCGAAGCTGATGCCGTAGTCGAGGCGGTGCAGCGAACTGTCCGGGAGGTGACCGGCCAGCACCGCGAGACCCACCGGGACCTCGGTGGCGAGGGTCGCCAGGACGTGCCCCAGCAGGAAGACACCGGCCGTCCGCAGACCGCCGATCCGCCGCTCCAGCGCGGTCAGCACGAGCAGGAACCCGATGGCGTACGGGGACCCCGGCCCGCCGGCGACCCACAGCGCGCTGGCCGGCAGCACCAGCGCGGGCACGCGCACGAGGTGTGCCACATCGGTGCTGGAGCCCTGGAGCAGGGTGTGGACGAGGGCCGGGTCGGCGTAGGCGGCGATCAGTGAGGTGACGGTCAGCACGGCGGCGTAGGAGAAGGTGAACGGCGTGCCGGTGGGAGTGGGGAGCAGACGCCACGGGTGGAGCCGAGGACGGAGGGGGCGGGCGGTGGGCGCGGGGGTGTCGCCGAGGACCGGCCCGAGGACCGGCTCCAGGCGCGGGGCGGTCGCGGCGCCGAGCGGTCCGCGCTGTCGCGGCAGGCCGTCCAGCAGTTCGGCGACATCGGGCACGCCCGCGTCGGTGGAAGCACCGGCCCCAGTCCGCTCCAAGGTGAGGTGCTCCTTCCGTTTTCCTCACTCTTGGCCCGCCGCCCGCCCGTGTCTGTGACGGGCGCCACACATGAGTGGATTCTCAGGAACCTCTCAACAAGGTGCCGCCTGGCAGGATGACCGGATGCCCACTTCGTATGACATCCCGGAAGTACTGGACCGTCGCGAAGGCCCCCACGGCGAGGTCGTGCTGCGGCGGCACGGGGAGTTGCTCCAGATCATCGCCAACGGCTGCTTCCTGATGGACACCTCCGACGGGCGCTCGGAGCGGCTCCTCGTCGACGCGGCGCTCGGCGCGCTGGACGGGCGCGCGCAGCCGGACGTGCTGATCGGCGGGCTCGGCGTCGGGTTCTCGCTCGCACACGCCGCGGCCGATCCCCGCCCCGGACGGATCACCGTCGTGGAGCGCGAACGCGCGATTATCGACTGGCATCGCGACGGGCCCTTGTCCGACTTCTCCGCCCATGCCCTCGCCGATCCGCGCACCGAGATTGTGGAATCGGATCTCGTGGCGTACGTACATGAGACTTCCGCCACGTATGACGCACTGTGTCTCGACATCGACAACGGCCCCGACTGGACCGTCACGGAGGGCAACGACAGCCTGTACTCGCCGACCGGACTGGCGGACTGCGCAGGGGCGTTGAGACCGGGTGGGGTCCTGGCCGTGTGGTCCGCCCAGCCCTCTCCGGAATTCGAAGAAACCTTGCGTAATGCCGGATTCCAGCAGGTGCGTACCGAAGAGATCCCCGTTGCCCGGGGCGTTCCGGACGTCGTGCACCTCGCCGTCCGACCTGGATAGCCGTGGCGCGGTGACTCCCCGTACTCTGCTTCTCTGACGCGGATCATTCAAGCGTCAATCGCAAGCATGCGCAGGCATATGCAGTCAGAGGAATCACCCCACGGATTCCGGAAAGCAACTTTGGGGCGGGCGATGGAGCAGACACACACCTCCCACAACGGCACGGCGGCGACCCCTGGCGCACAGCGCCGGGTCCTCGTGGTCGAGGACGATCCGACCATCGTGGACGCCATCGCGGCCCGCCTGCGCGCCGAGGGATTCCTCGTGCAGACCGCGGGTGACGGGCCGGCTGCCGTCGACACCGCGGAGGCCTGGCAGCCCGACCTGCTGATCCTCGACATCATGCTGCCGGGCTTCGACGGCCTGGAGGTCTGCCGCCGGGTCCAGGCCCAGCGGCCGGTGCCGGTGCTGATGCTGACCGCGCGCGACGACGAGACCGACATGCTGGTCGGGCTCGGCGTCGGCGCGGACGACTACATGACCAAGCCGTTCTCGATGCGGGAGCTGGCGGCACGCGTGCATGTGCTGCTGCGCCGCGTCGAGCGCGCGGCACTGGCCGCCACCACCCCGCGGTCCGGCATCCTGCGGCTCGGCGAGCTGGAGATCGACCACGCACAGCGACGGGTGCGGGTGCGCAGTGAGGACGTCCACCTCACGCCGACCGAGTTCGACCTCCTGGTGTGCCTGGCGAACACCCCGCGCGCCGTGCTCTCGCGCGAGCAGCTGCTCGCCGAGGTCTGGGACTGGGCGGACGCCTCCGGCACCCGGACCGTCGACAGCCACATCAAGGCGCTGCGCCGGAAGATCGGCGCCGAGCGGATCCGCACCGTGCACGGCGTGGGCTACGCCCTGGAGACGCCGACGCCATGAGCGACGGGCCGGCCGCGCGGAGAGGCCCCGGGGAACCCTGGGGCAGCGTCAGTCCGTTCTCGATCAAGACCAAGCTGGGCGCGCTGGTCGTCATCGCGGTGCTGATCACGACAGGTCTGTCGATGATCGCCGTGCGCACCCAGACGGAGCTGCGCTTCATCACGGTCTTCTCGATGATCGCCACCCTGCTCATCACGCAGTTCGTGGCGCACTCGCTCACCGCCCCGCTGGACGAGATGAACGCGGTGGCCCGGTCCATCTCGCACGGCGACTACACGCGCCGGGTCCGTGAGAACCGCCGCGACGAGCTGGGCGACCTGGCCGAGACGATCAACCGCATGGCCGACGAGCTGGAGGCCCAGGACCAGCAGCGCAAGGAGCTGGTGGCGAACGTCTCGCACGAGCTGCGCACCCCCATCGCGGGCCTGCGTGCCGTCCTGGAGAACGTGGTCGACGGCATCGCCGAGGCCGACCCCGAGACGATGCGCACGGCGCTGAAGCAGACCGAGCGGCTGGGCCGCCTCGTGGAGACGCTCCTGGACCTGTCCCGCCTGGACAACGGCGTCGTACCGCTGCGCACGCGGCGCTTCGAGGTGTGGCCGTACCTGTCGGGCGTGCTGAAGGAGGCCAACATGGTCGCCTCGGCGCGCGGGGGCATGGCGTCGGGCTCCGGCAGCCACACCCGCACCGACGTCCATCTGCACCTCGACGTCTCCCCGCCGGAGCTGACCGCGCACGCCGACCCCGAGCGCATCCACCAGGTCGTCGCCAACCTCATCGACAACGCGATCAAGCACAGCCCGCCGCACGGCCGCGTGACGGTCAAGGCGCGGCGCGGGTCCCACCCGGAGTCGCTGGTGCTGGAGGTCCTGGACGAGGGTCCGGGCATTCCGAGGTCGGACTGGCACCGGGTCTTCGAGCGGTTCAACCGGGGCGCCGTCAGCCGGCCGCACGGGCCGGGCAGCGACGGCGGTACAGGTCTGGGGCTGGCGATCGCGCGCTGGGCCGTCGATCTGCACGGCGGCCGGATCGGAGTGGCCGAATCCGATCGGGGTTGCCGGATCCTGGTCACGCTTCCGGGGCAGCCTTCTTTGCCAAGTTGACGTAAAGTTCGAAGCGGAGCCACAAGATCCATGTGCGTCCGGGCCGACGGGCACGTGTGATCAGGTGCAGGCCCGCAGCTTCGCTGTGTCAGGGCCCGCTCGACCCTTCCCGGATGAAGCGGAACCACGCTTGTTTCCCGCCATTTCCTGCCCCGAAACACGCTTTCAGATGTGACTTACGCGACGATGACCTTGCTCGGCCTGACCTTCCCGGCCCTGGAGGCGTAGCCTTAATTCCCGCTGTCCATCACCTTGTGAAGCGGAAGAGGGCGGTTGCCGCCGTGTCGCCACAGTCCCCCAGTAACGCATCGAGCATCTCGACCGACGCAGACCAAGCGGGCAAGAACCCCGCGGCCGCGTTCGGTCCGAACGAGTGGCTCGTCGACGAGATCTATCAGCAGTACCTCCAGGACCCCAATTCGGTAGACCGCGCCTGGTGGGACTTCTTCGCCGACTACAAGCCGGGGGCGGCCGCCGCCTCGGCTCCGGCGGGTACTGCGGCCGCGGGGGCCGCAGAGACCACCACCCCGGCTCCGGCCGCTCCGGCCGCCGCGTCGGTCCCCGCACCGGCCCCCGCGGCTCCGAAGCCCGCGGCCGCCGCTCCGGCCCCGGCCGCGGCGAAGCCCGCCACCCCCGCCCCGGCCGCGAAGCCCGCTCAGCCGAAGAAGGCCGAGCCCGCCGCCGAGGCACCGGACGGTCCCGAGTTCGTGACGCTGCGCGGCCCGGCCGCCGCGGTCGCGAAGAACATGAACGCCTCACTGGAGCTGCCCACGGCCACGTCCGTGCGCGCGGTCCCGGTGAAGCTGCTCTTCGACAACCGCATCGTCATCAACAACCACCTCAAGCGGGCCCGGGGCGGGAAGATCTCCTTCACGCACCTGATCGGCTACGCGATGGTGCAGGCCGTCAAGGCCATGCCGTCGATGAACTACGCGTTCGGCGAGAAGGACGGCAAGCCGACGCTGATCAAGCCGCCGCACGTCAACCTCGGCCTCGCCATCGACCTGGTCAAGCCGAACGGCGACCGCCAGCTCGTCGTCGCGGCGATCAAGAAGGCCGAGACGCTGAACTTCTTCGAGTTCTGGCAGGCCTACGAGGACATCGTCCGCCGCGCCCGCGACGGCAAGCTGACGATGGACGACTTCACCGGCGTCACGGTCTCCCTGACCAACCCCGGTGGCCTCGGCACCGTCCACTCGGTCCCGCGTCTGATGCCCGGCCAGTCGGTGATCATGGGCGTCGGCTCCATGGACTACCCGGCCGAGTTCCAGGGCACCTCCCAGGACACCCTGAACAAGCTCGGCATCTCGAAGGTCATGACGCTCACGTCGACCTACGACCACCGGGTGATCCAGGGCGCCGCCTCCGGCGAGTTCCTGCGCCAGGTCGCGAACCTGCTGCTCGGCGAGAACGGCTTCTACGACGACATCTTCGAGGCGCTGCGCATCCCCTACGAGCCGGTCCGCTGGCTCAAGGACATCGACGCCAGCCACGACGACGACGTCACCAAGGCCGCCCGCGTCTTCGAGCTGATCCACTCCTACCGGGTCCGCGGCCACGTCATGGCCGACACCGACCCGCTGGAGTACCAGCAGCGCAAGCACCCCGACCTGGACATCACCGAGCACGGGCTCACGCTGTGGGACCTGGAGCGCGAGTTCGCCGTCGGCGGCTTCGCCGGCAAGTCCCTGATGAAGCTGCGGGACATCCTCGGTGTGCTGCGCGACTCGTACTGCCGCACCACCGGCGTCGAGTTCATGCACATCCAGGACCCGAAGCAGCGCAAGTGGATCCAGGACCGCATCGAGCGCTCGCACTCCAAGCCGGAGCGCGAGGAGCAGCTGCGCATCCTGCGCCGGCTGAACGCCGCGGAGGCCTTCGAAACCTTCCTGCAGACGAAGTACGTCGGTCAGAAGCGCTTCTCCCTGGAGGGCGGCGAGTCCGTCATCCCGCTGCTCGACGCGGTGCTCGACTCCGCCGCCGAGTCGCGCCTGGACGAGGTCGTCATCGGCATGGCCCACCGCGGCCGGCTGAACGTCCTGGCCAACATCGTCGGCAAGTCGTACGCGCAGATCTTCCGCGAGTTCGAGGGCAACCTCGACCCGAAGTCGATGCACGGCTCCGGCGACGTGAAGTACCACCTGGGCGCCGAGGGCACCTTCACCGGCCTCGACGGCGAGCAGATCAAGGTCTCCCTGGTCGCGAACCCCTCCCACCTGGAGGCGGTCGACCCGGTCCTGGAGGGCGTCGCACGCGCCAAGCAGGACATCATCGGCAAGGGCGGCACGGACTTCACGGTCCTGCCGGTGGCGATCCACGGCGACGCGGCCTTCGCCGGCCAGGGCGTGGTGGCCGAGACCCTGAACATGTCGCAGCTGCGCGGCTACCGCACCGGCGGCACGGTCCACATCGTCATCAACAACCAGGTCGGCTTCACCGCGGCCCCCGAGTCCTCGCGTTCCTCCATGTACGCGACGGACGTGGCCCGCATGATCGAGGCCCCGATCTTCCACGTGAACGGCGACGACCCGGAGGCCTGCGTCCGCGTGGCGCGGCTGGCCTTCGAGTTCCGCCAGGCGTTCAACAAGGACGTGGTGATCGACCTCATCTGCTACCGCCGCCGCGGCCACAACGAGACCGACAACCCGGCCTTCACCCAGCCGCTGATGTACGACCTGATCGACAAGAAGCGCTCGGTGCGCAAGCTGTACACCGAGTCCCTGATCGGCCGGGGCGACATCACCCTGGAAGAGGCCGAGCAGGCGCTTCAGGACTTCCAGGGCCAGCTGGAGAAGGTCTTCACGGAGGTCCGCGAGGCCACCTCGCAGCCGGCCGCCGCCGAGCCCACGGAACCGCAGCCCGAGTTCCCGGTCGCCGTCGGCACGGCGGTCACCACGGAGACCGTCAAGCGGATCGCCGAGTCCCAGGTCAACATCCCCGACCACGTCACCGTCCACCCGCGTCTGCTGCCTCAGCTGCAGCGCCGGGCGTCGATGGTCGAGGACGGCACCATCGACTGGGGCATGGGCGAGACCCTCGCAATCGGCTCCCTCCTGCTGGAGGGCGTCCCGGTCCGGCTGGCGGGCCAGGACTCGCAGCGCGGTACGTTCGGCCAGCGCCACGCGGTCATCATCGACAACCGCACGGGCAACGAGCACACGCCGCTGCAGTACCTCTCCGAGGACCAGGCGCGGCTGAACGTCTACAACTCCCTGCTCTCCGAGTACGCGGCGATGGGCTTCGAGTACGGCTACTCCCTGGCCCGTCCCGACGCGCTCGTGATGTGGGAGGCGCAGTTCGGCGACTTCGTCAACGGCGCCCAGACGGTCGTGGACGAGTTCATCTCGTCGGCCGAGCAGAAGTGGGCCCAGACCTCCGGCGTCGTGCTGCTCCTGCCGCACGGCTACGAGGGCCAGGGCCCGGACCACTCCTCGGCCCGCCCGGAGCGGTTCCTGCAACTGTGCGCGCAGAACAACATGACGGTCGCGATGCCGACGTCGCCGTCGAACTACTTCCACCTCCTGCGGTGGCAGGTGCACAACCCGCACCACAAGCCGCTGGTGGTCTTCACGCCGAAGTCGATGCTGCGCCTGAAGGCGGCGGCCGCGAAGGCGGAGGAGTTCACGAGCGGGCAGTTCCAGCCGGTCATCGGTGACTCCTCGGTCGACCCGGCCGCGGTCAAGAAGGTCGTCTTCTGCGCCGGCAAGGTCTACTACGACCTCGACGCCGAGCGGAAGAAGCGCGGCGTGACGGACACGGCGATCATCCGCATCGAGCGCCTGTACCCGCTGCCGGGTGCCGAGCTCCAGGCCGAGATCGCCAAGTACCCGAACGCCGAGAAGTACCTGTGGGCCCAGGAGGAGCCGGCGAACCAGGGTGCGTGGCCGTTCATCGCGCTCAACCTGATCGACCACCTGGACCTGGCGGTCGGCGCCGACGTCCCGCACGGCGAGCGCCTGCGCCGCATCTCGCGTCCGCACTCCTCGTCCCCGGCCGTCGGCTCCGCCAAGCGGCACCAGGCCGAGCAGGAGCAGCTGGTGCGTGAGGTGTTCGAGGCGTGAGCCTCTGACACCAGGCCGTACCGAAGGCCCGGTTCCAAGTCCAGTGGACTCGGAACCGGGCCTTCGGCGTTGACGGTCGACCGGCTGCACGCACACGTGCCGGGGCTGCACATATCCTCACTGCATGTACTTCACCGATCGAGGCATCGAGGAACTGGAGAAGCGGCGCGGTGAGGAGGAGATCACCTTCGAGTGGCTGGCCGAGCAGCTGCGTACGTTCGTCGATCTGAACCCGGACTTCGAGGTGCCGGTGGAGCGGCTGGCGACGTGGCTGGCCCGGCTGGACGACGAGGACGACGACCTCTAGGGCCTGTTGCGAATGTGGCGTCGTCGCCCGAAGGGCGGCCGCGCGGCGGCGGGCGTCGCGCGGCAGGCGCCACTTTCGCAACCGGCCCCAGGCGATCGGCCGTGCGGGTCGCCTTCGCGTCGTACGCGGTGACACCGCACCGCCACCCCCTCAGTCCAGCGGCCGCACCGCCTCATACGCCAGCCCCAGCGCGCCGTGGGCCAGCAGCACCGCGCCCGCCGCGATCCAGCCGCCGTCGCGGTGCCGCAGACCCCAGGCCGCGAGGGGCAGGCCGGCCGCGACCTGGGTCAGGGCGAGGGCATGGGCCCTGGGGCCGCCTGCCCAGGGCAGCCAAGGGCCGAGGCGGCCGCCCTCGACGGCGTCGAGCTCCGCGCGGAGGGCGTCGCGCCAGCCCGACCACTCGATCCGAATGTGCGGCCGGCCGCGAGCGGCCTCGTGGAGGCTGTCGGCGCTTTCGCCGGGAGTGAGGCCGACGGGCAGGGACACGCCCGCGCGCGTGAGGACGGCGATGAGGCCACGCATGCGTGCCCGTGCGTCGGCCGCGGCGTCGGGGCGCGTCAGCTCGTCGAGGGACTGCATGTCCAGGACCGGATCCAGGCCCAGCCGGCCGGCGAAGGTGCGCATGGCCTCGTCCTCGCCGGCCGGCGTGCCGTTGGCGAGCCAGACGTAGCCGACGGGGCGCCGGAAGCCGGAGGCAAGGGTGTATCCGGCACGGTCGGCGTCCCACCACAGGGCGAGGACGGGCCAGGAGGCGCCGACGGCGAGGGCGGTGGCCCAGCCGGTGAGGACCCGGTCGACCGGTTCGTCGCCCGCCAGCCAGGGCCTGCCCTCCGGGACGAGCACACTCCACTCCCCGCCGGCCGGCACGAGCAGCATGTGCTCGCGCAGCAACTGGGCGGCGTGGGCGACGGACTCGGGCTCCGCGCGGCAGAGCAGCAGGGCTCCCGGGGCGGGACGGGCCTGGCGAGCGGTCCTGGACTCTTCCGTCGGCATGGCAACACGCTAGGCCGGTTTGTCCACCTGGCGTGATTTGTGATCACCAGAACGAGTGCCTTGACTTTCGATGTCCGCGATATATCGTGTTTCTCGTAAGACGCGATATGGCGTGTCGTGTTCAGGTCCGGCCCATGCGGCCGTGTCCGGTCGCCCAGGAGGTCCGCACCATGTCCGAGTGGTCCGTTTCAGAGCCGAGGAAGCTCACCTTCGACGAGCCGGTGAGCGAGCTCCAGGTGCGCATCGTCAACGGAACGGTGAACGTGGTGGGGACGGACGAAGGTTCCGCCCGCCTGGAGGTCTCCGAGATCGAGGGCCCGCCGCTGGTGGTGACCCAGCAGCGCGGCACCCTGACGGTGGCGTACGAGGACCTGCCCTGGAAGGGCTTCCTCCAGTGGCTCGACCGCAAGGGCTGGCGCCGCAGCGCGGTGGTCTCCCTGGCGGTGCCTCCCGGCACCCGTGTCGAGGTGGGCGTGGTCGGCGCCGGCGCGGTGGTCTCCGGGATCCACGGCCCGTCGGTCGTCAAGGGCGTCACCGGCGACACGACCCTCGTCGGCCTGTCCGGCCCGGTCCGCGCCGACACGGTGTCGGGGAACGTGGAGGCCCAGGCCGTCACCGGCGATCTCCGTTTCCATTCGGTCTCCGGTGACCTCACGGTCGTCGAAGGCTCCGGCTCCGCCGTGAAGGCCGACTCCGTGAGCGGCTCCATGATCGTCGATCTCGACCCGGACGGCCCGACCGATGTCCGGCTGACCAGCGTCTCCGGCGAGATCGCCATCCGCCTGCCCGCCCCGGCGGACGCCGACGTCGAGGCCAACACCGCGAGCGGGACGATCTCCAACGCCTTCGAGGGCCTGCGGGTCCACGGCCAGTGGGGTGCCCACAAGATCACCGGCCGCCTGGGCGCCGGCACGGGAAAGCTCCGGGCGACGACGGTCTCCGGCTCGATCGCCCTGCTGCGCCGCCCGCCCAAGGAGGACGAACCGTGGGAGGCGGAGCTGTGGGAGGAGCCCGAGCCCACCCCGCACACCCCAGAGGTCACGGAAGCCGCCGACTCCATGCGTCCCAGTGACGCCACACATCCCACCGACCCGGTGAACAGCGCACAGGACGACTCGGGGGACAATTCCGTCTCCGGCCGGGACGAGGGCCCCACCGACGCCCCGGCCGACGGCACGACCGACAAGAAGGTGCTCTGACATGCCTCCCGTCTTCGCCCACGGACGCCTCCGCCTGTACCTGCTGAAGCTGCTGGACGAGGCCCCGCGCCACGGCTACGAGGTGATCCGCCTCCTCGAGGAACGCTTCCAGGGGCTGTACGCACCGTCGGCCGGCACCGTCTACCCCCGCCTGGCCAAGCTGGAGGCCGAGGGACTGGTCACCCACACCACCGAAGGCGGCCGCAAGGTGTACGCCATCACGGACGCCGGTCGCGCGGAACTGGCCGATCGCAGCGGGGAACTGGCCGACCTGGAGCTGGAGATCAGGGAGTCGGTCGCCGAGCTCGCCGCCGAGATCCAGGCCGATGTGCGCGGCGCGGCCGGCGACCTGCGGCGCGAGATGCGGGCGGCGGCGTCCGAGGCCCGCCAGGGCACCGGCGCCAAGGCGGACCGGCCGTTCGGTGACTTCACGGACTACACCGACAAGGAGGCGTGGCGCGCGGCCAAGGAGGAGATGCGCCGTGCCAAGCAGGAGTGGAAGGAACAGGCCCGACGCGCCAAGGACGAGAGCCGCCGTGCCCGCGAGGAGGCGCAGCGCGCCCGGCGCCAGGCCAAGGAGGCGCAGGACCGCGCCCGGGCCCAGGCCCAGGAGGAGGTCCAGCGCATCGCCCGCCGGGTCCAGGAACACGTACAGGACCACTTCGCGCGCGGCGACTGGCCGACGGGCGTGAGGGAGGGCCTGACGGAACTGGCCAAGGAGTTCGGCGACTTCGGCATGGACCTGGGGAAGGAGTTCGGCAGGGACTTCGGCTTCGGCCGCCAGGGCGCACCCAAGTCGGCGCAGCAGCACCCCGACTACTCCGAGACACCGGAGGACTTCCCGGCGGACTACGAACCCGCCTGGACCCATGAGCCCCCCACCGGAGACCCGGCCCGCGACCTGGACCGCCTGCTGGACCGCTTCCGCGACGACATCCGCGACGCGGCGAGGGACCACGGCGTGACAGCGGACCAACTCCACGACGCCCGCCGCCACTTGTCCACAGCGGCGGCGCACATCGGGGCACTCCTGCGCACACCGAAGCCCTGAGGCACCACTCCGGGCGGTACGGCAGGCAACTCAGCCGCACCGCCCGGGACCGACCACGCAGCCCCCTCAACCAGCCTTGGCCTCCCCTTCCCCGTACAGCACCCGCGTCAGCGCCTCGTACGTCACCCCGTGGTCGGCGAGGACCTCGGCGGGTACGCCGGGCCGGGCCGTCAGGGACAGCAGGATGTGCTCATCCCCGATGCGCCGGTCCCGGCGGGCGACGGCGATGCGCAGGGAGCCCTCCAGCACGTCCTTGGCACCCCGGCTGAAGGAACGGTGCCCGGACCACCACCCCTTGTCCTTCCGGTCCCCTGACATCGCCCCGGCCCCGTGGACCTCCTCCACCCGGGCGACGATCTCCGCCACGTCGATCCCGAGCCCGGCCAGCGCCTCGGCCTCGGCCTGCGACAGCCCGCCCCGCCGCCGGGCCTCCCCCAACGCCCGCTGTACGGACTCCAGCCACTCCCCGCCCCCGAGCGCGGTGAGCGCGAGCGAGGCCCGGCCGCCCTCCCGGTCGAGCAGGGCGAGCAGCAGGTGCTCGGCGTCGACGGTCGAGGTCCCGCCCCGCTCCGCGTGCTCGACGGCACCCGTCACCACGGCCCGGGCATCCTTCGTGAACCGTTCGAACATCAACGCCTCCCGTACTTCTTGTGCACGGCCTGCCTGCTGACACCGAGTTCCGCGGCGATCTCCTGCCACGACCACCCCTGATTGCGCGCACTGCGCACCTGCACGGCCTCCAACTGCTCCAGCAGCCGGCGCAACGCCGCGACGGCCCGGAGTCCGACGCGCGGATCGCGGTCACCGGCACGCTCGGCGAGGTCTGTTGCTTCGGTCATGATGTCAACTTACATTGACACACAGAGCGCGTCAATCCCAGTTGACAGCCGCCCGGGTGGGCACGCGGGCAAGCAGGCAAGGGCAAGCGAACGGCGTGACAAGCGAACGGCGGGCCCGGGCAGAGCCCGAACCCGCCGCAGCTGCCTGCCGGTAGCAGAACCGTCAGTTGGTGAGCACGATCTTCCCGAACTGCTCGCCCGACTCCATCCGTTCGAAGCCCTCACGGGCCCGGTCCATGGGAAGCACCTCGTCGATGACGGGCCGCACACCCGTGGCGGCGCAGAAGGCGAGCAGATCCTCGAGCTCGTCCTTCGTCCCCATCGTGGACCCGACGACCTTGAGCTCCAGGAAGAAGATCCGGGTGAGTTCGGCATGCGAGGGCCGGTCACCACTGGTGGCACCGGAGATGACCAGCGTGCCCCCCGGCTTGAGCGACTTCACCGAGTGCGACCAGGTGGCGGCGCCGACGGTCTCGATCACGGCATCGACCCGCTGCGGCAGGCGGGCGCCCGACTCCAGGGCCTCGACGGCGCCCAGCTCGACGGCGCGCTTGCGCTTGGCCTCGTCCCGGCTGGTGGCGAAGACACGCAGCCCCGCGGCCTTGCCGAGCACGATGGCGGCGGTGGCGACGCCACCCCCCGCCCCCTGCACGAGCACGGAGTCACCGGGCCGTACCCCGGCGTTGGTGAACAGCATCCGGTACGCCGTCAGCCACGCGGTCGGCAGACAGGCGGCCTCCTCGAAGGAGAGCTCCTTGGGCTTGGGCAGGATGTTCCAGGTCGGCACGGCGACCTGCTCGGCGAACGTGCCCTGGTACCGCTCGGTGAGGATGGACCGCGGTTCCTTGGGCCCCACCCCGTGGCCGCTCTGTCCGATCACGGAGTGCAGGACGACCTCGTTGCCGTCCTCGTCGACACCGGCGGCGTCACAGCCGAGGATCATCGGCAGCCGGTCCTCCGGGAGGCCGACGCCTCGCAGTGACCAGAGGTCGTGGTGGTTGAGGGAGGCGGCCTTGACGTTGACCGTGCTCCAGCCGGGACGGGCCTCGGGGGCCGGGCGCTCCCCCGACTCCAGTCCGGACAGCGGCTGGTCGCGGTCGATTCGGGCGGCGTAGACAGCGAACATGACCTTGACGATAGGGGCCCGCGACGACCGACGGAACAGCGGCGCCTTGTGAGACATGCCCTCTTGTCAAGGTGCCCGGCCGGGGGACGTTTCCCGGACGGCCCCTCCTCAGGCAGAGAATTCCCCGGACGGCCCCTCCTCAGGCACAGAAGTGGCCCCGCCCGACCCGGACGGGGCCACTCCGCACAGCCTCAGCGGTACGTCAGCGCCGAGCGACGCCCTCCGCCCGAGCCGCAGCGGCCACGGCGGCCGTGACGGCCGGGGCGACCCGCTCCTCGAACGGCGACGGGATCACGTAGTCGGCGGCGAGATCGTCACCCACGACACCCGCCAGCGCCTCAGCGGCGGCGATCTTCATGCCCTCGGTGATCCGGGACGCCCGCACCTGAAGCGCGCCCGCGAAGATCCCCGGGAACGCCAGCACGTTGTTGATCTGGTTCGGGAAGTCCGACCGCCCGGTGGCCACGACCGCCGCGTACTTGTGCGCGACGTCGGGGTGCACCTCGGGGTTCGGGTTGGCCATGGCGAAGACGAACGCGCCCTCGGCCATGGAGGCGACCGCCTCCTCCGAGACCGTACCGCCGGAGACGCCGATGAAGACGTCGGCACCCGCCAGCGCCTTCTCCAGCGACCCGGTGATGCCCGCCTTGTTCGTGAAGCCGGCCAGCTCCCGCTTGACCGACGTCAGGTCCTCCCGGTCGGCCGACACGACGCCCTTGCGGTCGGCCACCGCGACGTCCCCGATCCCGGCCTCGACGAGCATCTTCGCGATGGCGACACCGGCGGCCCCGGCGCCCGAGATGACGGCCCGGAGATCTCCGAGCCCCTTCCCGGTCAGCCGCGCGGCGTTGCGCAGCGCGGCCAGCGTCACGACGGCCGTGCCGTGCTGGTCGTCGTGGAAGACGGGGATGTCCAGCCGCTCCTGGAGCTTGCGCTCGATCTCGAAGCAGCGGGGCGCCGAGATGTCCTCGAGGTTCACACCGCCGAAGGACGGCGCGAGCCGCACCACGGTCTCGACGATCTCGTCGACGCCGGTGCAGTTCAGCGCGATCGGCACCGCGTCGACGCCGCCGAACTGCTTGAACAGGATCGCCTTCCCCTCCATCACGGGGAGGGAGGCCTCGGGCCCGATGTCGCCGAGCCCCAGCACGGCCGTGCCGTCGGTCACGACGGCGACGACGGACGACTTCCACGTGTAATCGTGCACCAGCTCCGGCTGCTCGGCGATCGCGCTGCACACCTTCGCGACGCCGGGCGTGTACGCCAGGGACAGGTCGTCCTTGTCCCGGACCGGCACGGTGGCCTGCACGGCCATCTTGCCGCCGCGGTGCAGCGCGAACGCCGGATCGAAGGAATCGAGGGGCTCGACCCCGCCGTCCTGATCGGTATTGCTTCCGCTGCGAGGATTGACAATCTCCGCTGCCACTTTGTCTGACCCCTTAAGTCTTCATGGTTTGAGGGTGGGACCACTCCTGGTGAGAAGTGGGCGGGACCGCGTATGACCCTGCTCGTTGATACGTACGACGTACGACGTACGGGACATACGCGACGGGCGCGCCGCACACGCGCCCTGAGCCCCGGATGAGGGGTGTAAAGACCCTTCTTACCGGACGGACCGCACCGACGACGAGTCCAATTGGTGCAAGATCACATGACGGGCACGGAAACAACGGCAGCGACGACACGAATCGGACACGACCGGGCGACGACACGGCTGTGATTCGTGACCAGATAAGCGGACAATCAACACCTGTGACCGCAAAAAACACCAATCACCGCAAACCTGTCATGCGACCGTGCCGCAACGCGGGTCGGGCCGAAGATCTTCCGGCTGGAAGCACAGATTCCCGTAGAAGGTCCGGCCGTGATGTACCGGCCTGAGGCGGTTCGGGGGTCACCCGTTACCCGATTTTGACATGGCGGCCGCCCTGAACGGCCGAGTCCGAATGGCAAGATGCCGTAATCACACGAGGTCGCGACACTCGAAGATGTGTGTGCTCTCATCGATCCGAGACCCAAGGCAACTGCCGAACCCATCGACAGGCGCCCGCCCCATCGGCAACTCCACCCATCCGCCGGAGGAACCCACCATGACCGCATGCTCCACCCGTCGTACGACCGCCGCACGCTCCCGGTTGGCAGCGGTCGGCTCGATCGCGGTCGCAGGCGCCCTGATTCTCACCGGCTGCGGTGACCAGACGGACAACAACAGCGAGAGCGACACCTCGGACACCACGGCGTCGGCGGCACCGCTCGCCAACAAGCTCCCCGAGGACATCCGCAAGGCGGGCGTCATCAAGGTGGGCTCCGACATCGCCTACCCGCCGGTCGAGTACATGGAGGGCGGCAAGGCCGTCGGCATCGACCCGGATCTCGCCGACGCCCTCGGCAAGCAGCTTGGCGTGAAGTTCGAGTTCCAGAACGCCAAGTTCGCGCAGCTCATCGTGGGTCTGCAGTCCGAGCGATTCGACGTGGTCATGTCAGCGATGACCGACACCAAGGACCGTCAGAACGGCATCGACTCCGACACCGGCAAGAAGGTCGGCAACGGCATCGACTTCGTCGACTACTTCACCGCTGGTACATCGATCCTGGTCCAGAAGGGCAACCCCAAGGGCATCAAGTCCCTGGACGACCTGTGCGGCCGGGTCGTGGCACTGCAGAAGGCCACAACATCCGAAGATGTCGCCAAGGCACAGAGCAAGAAGTGCACCGAGGACGGCAAGAAGGCCATCACGCTGCAGACCTTCGACACCGACCCCGAAGCGCTGCTCCGTCTGAAGCAGGGTGCGTCCGTCGCCGACCTGAACGACTTCCCGGTCGCCGCATACAACGCGAAGACCTCGGGTGGCGGCAAGGACTTCGAGGTCGTCGGCGATCAGATCGAGGCCGGCCCGTACGGCATCGGCGTCAGCAAGGAGAACACCCAGCTGCGCGACGCAATCCAAGCGGCCATGAACGCGATCATCGAGAACGGCGAGTACAAGAAGATCATGGAGAAGTGGAACGTCACGGACGGCGCAGTGACCGAGGCCAAGATCAACGGCGGCTCCTGACCCTGCCTGACGCAACACTGAAGGGCAGTCACTGTGACTGACACTGTCGACAAGACACCGGCATCCCCCGTGCCGCCGGAGCAGATCAAGGCCATCCCAGTGCGCCACTACGGCCGCTGGGTGGCCGGCGCGGTTGTCATCGCCATCCTGGTGCTGATCGGGATCGCGTTCTCCAACGCGGACATCAACTACAGCGTCATCCCGGACTACGTCACGGACGGGACGATCCTGTCCGGCGTCTGGCACACGCTGTACATCTCCGTGCTCGCCATGCTGCTCGGACTCGTCCTGGGCGTGGTCCTCGCGGTGATGCGGATGTCGTCAAACCCGGTCACCAGCGCCGTGGGTTGGTTCTACGTCTGGTTCTTCCGCGGCACGCCGGTGCTGGTACAACTCCTCCTCTGGTACAACATCGCGCTTGTGTTCCCCATCCTCAACCTGGGGTTCTACAAGGATGAGATGAACCAGGTGATGACGCCGATGCTGACGGCGCTGCTGGGGCTCGGCCTGAACGAGGCCGCGTACATGTCGGAGATCGTCCGGGCCGGCATCCAGTCGGTGGACGAGGGGCAGACGGAGGCGTCGCACGCGCTGGGCATGACCCAGGGCAAGACACTGCGGCGTGTGGTCCTCCCTCAGGCGATGCGCGTGATCGTGCCGCCGACCGGCAATGAGTTCATCAACATGCTCAAGACCTCGTCCCTGGCGTATGCGGTTCAATTCAACGAACTCATCAAACGGGCCCAGGACGTCTCCAGTACGTCACTGGCGGTCGTCGAGATGTACTTCGTCGCGTCGATCTGGTACCTGATCCTGACCAGCGTCTTCAGCATCGGTCAGTACTATCTGGAACGCCGCTATGCTCGCGGCTCGTCGCGCAGCCTGCCGCCGACCCCGTTGCAGCGTCTCAAGAAGAACCTCCGTCTGTTCGGTTCGTTCCGCCGCCCGGAGGTGGCCCGATGAGCAGCCTCAGCAAGGACATCGGCAAGAGCGCGGGCGGCCACCCGATGGTCAGGGCCGAGGGCGTGCACAAGTCTTTCGGGCTCGCGCACATCCTCAAGGGCATCGACCTGGAGGTGAATCCGCGCGAGGTCTTCTGTCTGATCGGTCCTTCCGGCTCCGGCAAGTCCACCTTCCTGCGGTGCATCAACCATCTGGAGAAGATCAGCGCCGGTCGGCTGTACGTCGACGGCGAGTTGGTTGGCTACCGGCAGAAGGGCGACAAGCTCTACGAGCTGAAGGAGAGGGAAGTGGCTGCACAACGGCGGGACATCGGCATGGTGTTCCAGCGCTTCAACCTCTTCCCGCACATGACGGCGCTGGAGAACGTCATGGAGGCACCTGTCCAGGTCAAACGTGAGACCAGGTCGGTCGCCCGGGAGCGCGCGGAGCGCCTCCTGGACCGGGTGGGCCTCGGCGACCGGAAGGGTCACTACCCTGCCCAGCTCTCCGGCGGTCAGCAGCAGCGCGTCGCCATCGCCCGCGCGCTGGCGATGGAGCCCAAGCTGATGCTCTTCGACGAGCCGACCTCGGCTCTCGACCCGGAACTCGTCGGCGAGGTCCTCGATGTCATGCGCGACCTCGCCGAGGACGGTATGACGATGATCGTCGTCACGCACGAGATGGGTTTCGCCCGTGAGGTCGGCGATTCGCTGGTATTCATGGACAACGGCTTGGTGGTCGAGACTGGCCACCCGCGCGAGGTCCTGACGAACCCTCAGCACGAGCGGACCAAGTCGTTCCTGTCCAAGGTGCTGTAGGCGACATACCCACGCAAACGACTGTCGGGGTGGTACGGGCCATGAACCCCGTACCACCCCGACATCTTCGGTGGCTCACACTGCAAGTCCCCAAGCGGCGGGAGCAGCGGATCCGGTTAGGGAACTCAGCCCATCCACCGGTTGTTCCACTTCCCGTCGTAGTACACCTGCCATCCGTAGTCCACCATCTCGGAGTTACGGGAGCAGAATTCGGTACGGCTGGTCCCTCTCGTGACCGAAGGACCATAGTTCATGGCGGACCCGCCCAGCGCCGCACACTTCGCCATCGCCCGGGCCGGGCGGTTGCAGCGGTTGAGGGCTATGTCGATCTGGTACCCGCCCTGGCCCCCCGATGAGATTTTCTTACCGTAAACGTCCATGGCGCACGGTGGGTCAGCGGCAGCCGGGCTGGCAGCCAACGGAACCATCGCCGCCGCAGCGAGAACGGCCGGCGCCAAAGCGCCAAGTATCTTGCTACGCAAGGTCTTCCCCTCTTTCTTTTTTGCGCCGCCCGGCTGGTCAGAACCGGACGCATGGGCGCATGTTGTCCGGCGGATCACCAAATCCGCCTTGGGGAACGTACACTTCGACCACAGATCGATCAAGAGCCTTTATCTATCGACCATTTTCAGTCGGAAGGGCCCAGGTCGGACGACGAGACGGGGCAATACGGCAACATCCCGGCGCCCCCTTCCCCTGCCCGAGTGTCCCCGCCCCGCTGAAAATGACATACCGCTGCGCCTACTCTCAGCGCCAGCAACAGCGTGTCCGAAGGCGAGCACCACACCGGCCATGCCTCCCCGAAGCCCTTCTCACGCAGCACGCGCATGTGCCACTCGACCCACGGCATGTCGCCGTCGGCGTGCTCGCCGTAGATCGCGAAGCGCCGGGCCGTGGGTTCGGCGAGGCCCAGGCCAGGGAGCGCGCGAGGGAGTTCCTCGGCCGTGTCGGCCTCGCCGACACGGCCGGGATCTACCCCTCCCAGCTCGCCGACGGCCACCAGCAGCGCGTGACATTACCTGGGCGCTGGCGATGGACCCGAAGCTGATGCTCTTCGACGAGCCGATCTCGGCCTTCGACCCGGAGCTGGTCGGTGACGTCCTCGACGTCATGCGTGACCTCGCCGAGTTCGGCATGACGATGGCCGTCGTCGCCCACAAGATGGGCTTCGCCCGCTAGGTCGGGTCGACAGCCTGGTCTTCGTGACTCCACCCACGCGTAAACGCGCGGGCTTCCTGCGTCGGTGGCTAAGCCCCCGCGCAGAGGACCAGCCCGGCCCTGTGTAGGACGTTCAACGCGCCCACCGTGTCGGCGTTCTCAACGAACCCACACTTGACGCACTCGAACTTCGCTTGGGTGATTCGGTTCTCCTTCGCGATATGCCCGCATCCGCCTATCGCAGGCGGGCACGTGCGGGAGGTGTTGCGGGCGTCCACTTCGATCACGCGGCGAGCGGCACTCTCAGCCTTCTGCGCCAGGACCGCAAGGAACTGTCCCCAACCCGCGTCGAGAATGCTTTTGTTCAGCCCGGTCTTCGCGGCGGCGCCGTTCGGCAGGAAGGCGCCAGGCTACTCGGGGTCGGGCTTGGGGGCCGGGGCCTTGGTCATCCCGGCTGTGTTCAGCCTCTCGTGCCCGATCACGTCGTGCTCACGCACGAGCTTCAGGGCCGTCTTGTGGTGGTGGTCCAGGCGCTGGCGCCGGATCTTCGCGTGCAGCTTGGCGACCTTCCGGGCCGCAGCCCGGTGCTTCTTCGTGCGGCGCTTGGTGCGCTTGGGGAAGGTGGCAAGGTACTGCTGGGCTGCGGCCAGCTCGTCCGCCTTCGTGGCGAGGAAGCGCGGGTTCGGCTCATGCCCCCCGCCTGAGTCGGTGAAGAAGTGCACCGTGCCCATGTCTATGCCCACGATGCTGCCCGTCGCTGGGAGCGGTTCGGCGGGGACCTCGTCGCAGGCAAGAATGACGTACCAGCGGCGGCCTTCCCGCTTGATACTGATCGTCTTGACCCTGCCGCGTACTGGGCGGTGCTGGTGCACGCGGATGTGTCCGAGGCCTTGCAGGCGTACGCGGGTCTGGGTGCCGTGGGGGGTGGAGTCCCAGCGGCAGCCGTCCCCGTCCTTCGGGAAAACCACGGTGTCGAAGTGTCCGACGCCCTTGAAACGCGGATATCCCGGCTTCTGACCTGCCTTGACGCGCCGGAAGAACGCCTGGAATGCCTTGTCCAGGCGCCGCAAGGTCGTCTGCTGCGAGCTGAACGACCAGCGCTCCTGACGCTCCGGATCGAAGGCGCGGATTTCCTTGAGCTGCGCCGACTGGTCCCCGTACTTGATGCTGGTCTTCGAGCTGTGCCGATAGGCGTCCCGGCGTTCCTGCAACGCGCCGTTGTAGAGCGAGCAGTGATCAGCCATCATCGCCCGCAGCGCGGCTTCTTGACCGGCGGTGGGGCGCAGGAGGAACTTGTACGCCCGTATCACGAGCGCGCCTCCTCGTCCTTCTTCCAGGGACGTTCCCACTGGGTGTTGATGTACTTCTCCACCGTCGCCGCCGACACGGCGCCGACCGATGCCGCGAAGTACGACGATGACCACAAGGTGGGCATCCGTGACTTCAGGTGCGGGAACTCCTCCCGCAGCACGCGGGAAGTGAAGCCCTTGAACTGGTTTGCCACATACGAGGCAGACGATTTCGCATCGTGCTTGACGAACAGGTGCACGTGGTCGGGCATCACCTCAAGGGCGATGATCTGCCAGCCGCGCTCGTCCGCCTTCTGCCGGATCAGCTCGTCCAGGCGTTCCGCGACCCGGCCGCCGAGGACCGGACGGCGGTACTTCGGGCACCACACCACGTGGAGCCCGAGGTCGCACACACCGCCAGAGAACCGGCGAACCTTCCTGGTCACAGTCACGCGATCACTATACACACGCGACAGGTCTAGTGCGGCAGAGATGTGGTAAAGGCGAACAGTGCAGATCCGTGCACCGAGTTGATGTCAGAGCAGTCCAGAGAAGCGATTCCCCACCCCGCTAAAGTGGGGCACCCCCTCGCTAGATCCCTGATGGACGGCGCGTGGTCGTCGAGTCCGGCGACCCGCGCGAGGTCATGACGAACCCGCAGCACGAGCGGACGCAGGTGTTCCTGTCCAAGGTGCTCTGACGGTCCCGCGAGAAGGGGCGGTACGGGATTCCTGTACCGCCCCTTCCGCACATCTCGCCCCGGCGCTACTTGAGCGCCAGCAGCAGCGTGTCCGAAGGCGAGCACCACACCGGCCGCGCCTCCCCGAAGCCCTTCTCGCGCAGTACGCGCGCGTGCCACTCGACGGGCGGCATGTCACCGTCGGCGTGCTCACCGTAGATCTCGAAGCGGCGGGCCGTCGGCTCGGCGAGGACCGGGTCCTTGGCAGCGAGCTGCCACCACTCGGACCAGTCGAGGGCACCGTCCGCTTTGGCCTGATCCATGCGGGCGTGACGCTGGGCGCGCTCGGCGGCGTTGATCCGGGGCGTGGACTCGTCGATCATGTGGTCCGCGTTGAGGAAGACACCGCCGTCGCGGACGAGTTCCGCGACCTGACCGTAGAGGGCGGCGAGGGGTTCACGGTGCAGCCAGTGCAGGGCCGTGGCGGTCAGGACGGCGTCGTACGAGTCGTACGGCAGCTTCGCCGGCCAGTCGGGCGTCTTCAGGTCGGCCGTCACGAACGAGACCCGCCCGTCGCCCGCGAAGGAGCCCTCGGCGATGGCGAGGAGTGCCGGGTCGAGGTCGACGCCAGTGCTGACGGCGTCCGGGAACCGCGCGAGCAGCCGGGCCGTGATGCTTCCCGTACCGCACGCGAGGTCGAGCACGCGCGGGGCGGGGCCGACGAGGGCCTCGACCATGTCGAGCATGATCCGGAACCGTTCCTCGCGGTCGGGCATGTACCACTCCTGCTGCCGGTCCCAGCTCTCCTGCCAGGCGGCCCAGTCGGCTCCGGCCGTGGTGGTGATGTCCGTGTTCGTCATCGAGCCCCTCCATCGCGCACGTCACGTAATACCCTGGAAGCACGACCGGCTGTTACCCGACCGCACCACGACGATAGAACGCCTCCGTAAGGACTACAAGTGGAACTGGCCTATTACTCGGATTACGCCGTGCGCCTCGTCAACAGCGAGGACCCGGCCCGGGGCAAGGACTCGCTGACCTCGGTGGAGGCCATCCGCGACCTGTTCGGCGTCAACCAGTCGGCGGCCCGCCGCGCCACCGACGCGGACGTCACGCGGTTCCGCTCGGTCCGGGCGAGGCTGCGCTCGGTCTTCGAAGCGGCGGACCAGGGCGACGAGACCCTGGCCGTGGACCTGCTGAACGCACTGCTGCTGGAGTTCCCGGTGAGCCCGCAGATCTCCGGCCACGACTTCCGGGACGACGACGGCCGCCCCCTGTGGCACATGCACCTCGCGGACCACCCGTCGAACGCGACCTCCGGCTACGCGGCCATCGCGGCGATGGGCCTGGCGTTCCACCTGACGGAGTACGGCGTCGACCGCCTGGGCCTGTGCGAGGCGGCCCCCTGCCGCAACGCCTACCTGGACACGTCCACCAACCGCTCCCGGCGCTACTGCTCGGACCGCTGCGCGACCCGCGCCAACGTGGCCGCCTACCGCGCCCGCAAGCGCCTGGAGGCCGACCGGTCGGCGAACACGGGCCGCACGGCCGACAGCGCCCAGCGCGCCAGCGCGAAGGGCGAGCGCTGATCCGGCTTGCGCGGCCGGTAGCGCAGGCGCACCTTGCCCAGAATCAGCTCGTCGGGCACGACGCCGTAGTCGGTGCTGTCGCCACCGGCGTACGCGTTGTCCCCGAGCACCCACCAACCGCCCTCGCGGCGCTCCGCGGCGCGCTTGACGACGAGCAGGTCCTGCTGGAACGGATGCCGCAGGATGATGACGTCACCGGCCCTGATCCGGCCCCGGTGCAGCACGACGAGCAGATCGCCGTGGTACAGCGTGGGCACCATCGACGGCCCGGTCACCTCGGCCCACCCGAAGGGCCGGCCGGCCCGCCCACACTCGGTCTCCTGCGACAGCTCCGGCATCCCCGGCACCTCCCCGGTACGGTCCTCCACCAGTCTCAGTCTCACCCTGGACTTTTGTCCTAAGCCCATGGGGGCACTCGCGAAAACCCGTCTTGCAGGGAGTAATGTCCCACCTGAGAAGACGATCACGAGGAAGGAATGCTCCATGCTTTCCCGCCTGTTTGCCCCCAAGGTCAAGGTCAGCGCGCACTGCGACCTGCCCTGCGGCGTGTACGACCCGGCCCAGGCCCGCATCGAGGCGGAGTCGGTGAAGGCCGTCCAGGAGAAGATGGCCGCCAACGACGACCCGCACTTCCAGGCGCGTGCCACGGTCATCAAGGAACAGCGCGCCGAACTGGCCAAGCATCACGTCTCGGTCCTCTGGAGCGACTACTTCAAGCCCCCGCACTTCGAGAAGTACCCGGAGCTGCACCAGCTGGTCAACGACACCCTGAAGGCCCTGTCGGCCGCCAAGGGCTCGACCGACCCGGCGACCGGCCAGAAGGCGCTGGACTACATCGCCCAGATCGACAAGATCTTCTGGGAGACCAAGAAGGCCTGACCCAGGCGTTTCTTCGTCGCACTCCCGAAGGGCCCAGCCGGAACAACCGGCTGGGCCCTTCGACGTTCTCGGAGGCGACGAACCGTCAATCACCGACGAATGCCGTGAATCCGACGGATCGGGGGACTCAAGGTTCCCTGACCTGCGGGTGATTGTGTTCACGCCGTCGGCACTGGCTGGGGTCTGTCCGGTGCCGTAGGTTCTGGCATGTCCACTCCGTCGCGCTGACCTGCGACGCGAGTGGTGTACGGGGGAAGGTGAGCGACTCTCCGATCTCGTCTCGGCCTGTGCGGCCGAGGCGTTCTGCGGCGTGTTCGGCGACAGCGGGCGAGTGGGGACCACATCGACCGGCGACCTGGCCCCCGCCGGTTGGAATGTCGATCCCTGGAGAATCCCCTGCGCCGCCGCCTGCCCCTGTGGCCGATCCCGCTGCTGTGGACCCTCGCCCTAGGGCTGTGGGGGCTGTCCCGGCAGCACAGCGTGTGGCGGGACGAGGCCGCGACCTGGCAAGTGGCCCGGCGGCCCGTCGCCGACATCTGGCACATGCTGGGGCAGGTCGATGCCGT
The DNA here is from genome assembly GCF_040612485.1 of Streptomyces sp. NPDC006385. Lineage (NCBI taxonomy): Bacteria > Bacillati > Actinomycetota > Actinomycetes > Kitasatosporales > Streptomycetaceae > Streptomyces > Streptomyces sp. NPDC006385. Next base: position 33,127 of record NZ_JBEXQG010000015.1, on the reverse strand, counting down.
GCACGGGCTCTACTACCTGCTGATGCGCGCGCTGTTCGCCTGCTTCGGTCCCGGTACCACGACCCTGCGCCTGCCCTCGGTCCTGGCCATGGCGGTGGCGGCGGTCTGCGTGGCGGTCATCGGCCGACGCCTGGCCGGGTACGGGGCGGGGCTGGCGGGAGGGCTGGCGTTCGGGCTGCTGCCGGCCGTGCAGTTCCATCTCCAGGAGGGCCGCCCCTACGCCCTGGTCACGGCCGGAGCCGGGATGTCCACCCTGCTGCTGGTGAGCGCCCTTCAGGGGCGTGGCCGAGCGGTGCACTGGGCCGCGTACGGCGGCACGGTCGCGGTGTGCGGCCTGCTGAACTGGCTGTCCCTGCTGATCCTGCCCGCGCATCTGGCGACCCTGCTGTGGACGCGGGCCCGGCGCCGGACGTGGACGCGCTGGGCGGTGGCCTCGACCGGTGCCGTGGCGGCCGTGCTGCCGTTGGTCCTGTTCAGTCGGCGCCAGGCGGCCCAGGTCTCCTGGATACCGCCGCTGACCTGGCACATGCTGATCGGCCCGGCGATCCTGCTGGCGATCGGCGGCCTCGGCGCCCTGCTGGACCGGCCCCGAGCCGGGCGGCTGTCGGTGGCGGCCGTCGGGCTTCCGCTGCTGGCGGTGCCGCAGCTCTGCCTCCTCGGCCTGTCCCTGGTCCGGCCGCTGTTCCTGGACCGCTACGTCCTGTTCAGCATGCTCGGTCTCGCACTGCTGATCGGTGCGGCGCTGGGCACGGCGGTACGGGTGGCCGGGCCGCGCTTCCCGAGCGGGTCTCGGTGGATCGTGCCGGTCGTGGTCGCCGTGGCGGTGGCGGCGCTGTTGCCGCAGTCGCTCGCCAAGCGGTCGCCGGCAAGCCGGGTGGACGACGTCCTGGCCGTGGCGGCGGACGTACGGCGTCTGAAGGAGAGCGGGGACGCGGTGGTCTTCATACCGGCGGCCCGGCGGGACACCGCGCTCGTCTCCCCCGAGCACTTCGCCGGCCTGCGGGACGTCGCGCTGGCGCGGAGCCCCGTGGCGTCCGGGACGTTGAAGGGCCAGGAGGCGGATCCGGCCCGAATACGGACCGCGATGCTGGCACACCAGCGGATCCTGCTGGTCACCGACGCACCCGATGTGGCCCGGCCCGTGTCGAACGAACGGGACAAGGTGAAGTCCGCCGTGCTGAGGGAGCACTTCAGGGTGGAGGCCGACGAACAGGTCCGCGGGCGGCGGGTGACGGTGTACGAGCGCACCCGGGGTGACTGATGGGCCCGTACGCACCCCGTCAGTGGAACTGCGGAACGATCAGCCAGATCCCGTACGCCACCGCCGCCGCGCACGCCAGGAAGCACAGCCCGGCCTGGACGAGGCCCGCGGCGGAGGTGCCGCCCTCCTCATGGGCCTCCCCGGAGCGGGCCAGTCCCAGCACGCCGAGGGCGAAGACGGCGACCACGGCCACCGTGACGGCGAGGCTCACCGCGGTGACCTGGCCGAGTGCGGTCCAGTCGAGGTTCATGGCGTGAATGTCCCTTCTCAGGCGGCCGTGCCGACCCGCGCCGGCTCCGTGCCGCGGATCGTGACCTCGTGGGTGTCGTTGACGTTGTGCGCGGACACCGGATTGCGGCGGGAGACGAGCACGATGCCGGCGGCCAGGGCCGCCCCCACCAGGGCGACGACGGCCGTACCGATGTCACCGCCGTGCTTGACCACGCTCGCCGAGACGCCACCGACCAGCGCGGCGGCGGGCAGGGTGACCAGCCAGGCCACGACCATGCGGCCGGCCACGCCCCAGCGGACCTCCGCCAGACGACGGCCGAGGCCCGCGCCGAGGATGCTGCCGGAGGCGACCTGGGTGGTGGACAGGGCGAAGCCCAGGTGGGCCGAGGTCAGGATCACCGTCGTGGAGGCCGTCTCGGCGGCGAAGCCCTGCGGGGACCGGATCTCCGTCAGGCCCTTGCCCATGGTGCGGATGATCCGCCAGCCGCCGAGGTAGGTGCCGAGGCCGATGGCCAGTCCGGCCGAGGCGATCACCCACAGGGGCGGGCCCGCGTCGGGGCCCAGCGCGCCCGCCGAGATCAGGGTCAGCGTGATGACGCCCATCGTCTTCTGCGCGTCGTTCGTGCCGTGCGCCAGGGAGACGAGCGAGGCGGAGGCGATCTGGCCGAGGCGGAAACCCCTGGTGACGGACTGTTCGCGGGCGCGGGAGGTGAGCCGGTACGCGAGGTACGTGGCCAGCAGCGCCGCCACGCCCGCCACCACCGGCGAGGCCACCGCCGGGATCAGCACCTTCTCGACGACCTTGTCGAAGTGCACGCCGTGCGACCCCGCACCGACCCAGACGGCCCCGATCAGCCCGCCGAACAGCGCGTGCGACGAACTGGACGGCAGCCCGGCCAGCCAGGTGAGCAGATTCCACAGGATCGCCCCGACCAGGCCCGCGAAGATCATGCCCGGAGTGACGAGGGTGTCCGCCACGATGCCGCCGGAGATCGTCCTGGCGACCTCGGTGGACAGAAATGCGCCGACCACGTTCAGGACTCCGCTGAGGAGAACGGCCGTCCTGGGCTTGAGGGCCTCCGTGGCGATGGAGGTCGCCATCGCGTTCGCCGTGTCGTGGAATCCGTTGGTGAAGTCGAAGGCGAGGGCCGTCGCGATGACGACCACCACCAGGAAGGTGATGTGGTCCATTCCCCCATGCAAACAAGCATGGGCCGATATGCGGGGAACTGACGGGCAAAGCGTGTCCCAGGAGCCGGCGCGCGGACGGTAAGGCGCCCGCAAAGCCGGTGGGGGTGACGGCGACGGCCCGGCACCGCCACTGCCGCCGCCAGCGCCACTGCCACCGCCACCGCCGACTTACGATCGCCCCATGAGCATCCGCTGGCTCTACGCCTTCGTCGACCGTCCCGCCGCGTCCTTCGGCGTCGCGCACGCCTTCTGGACCGCGGTGACGGGCACCCGGCTGTCCGAATTCCGCGGTGAACGGGGCGAATTCGTGACCCTGCTGCCGGGCGGCGGGGCCGACGCCTGTGTGAAGGCCCAGGGGGTCGGCGCGGGCGCCGGTGGCGCCCATCTCGACTTCGCGGTGGACGACGTACCGGAGTTCGTGGAGTCGGCGCTCCGGCTGGGGGCGGGCGTCGCCGCCGAGCACGAGGGGTGGGCGGTGCTGCGGTCGCCCGCCGGGCAGGTGTTCTGTGCCGTGCCCTGGCACGGGGAGTCGGTGCGCCCGCCCGTGGTGCGCGGCAGCCGGCTCGACCAGGTCTGCCTCGACGTGCCGCCATCGGCCTACGATGCCGAAGTCGCCTTCTGGAGCGCCCTGTCGGGCACCTGGAGGTCGCACCGCGGCTCCCTCCCGGAGTTCCATGTGCTCACTCCGCCGCCCGGGCTGCCGATCCGCATCCTGCTCCAGCGGCTGGGCGAGGAGCGCCCCGCCTCCGCCCATCTGGACCTCGCCTGCGCGGACATCGAGGCGACCCGCGCCCGGCACGAGGAGCTGGGCGCCGGCTTCGTGGCCCAGGGCTCCGACTGGACGGTGATGCGGGATCCGGCGGGCGGGACGTACTGTCTGACCGGCCGCGACCCGGAGACCGGGCGGGCCGGCTAACGGCTCCTGATGAAGCAGAGCGTCCGGCCGTTCTCATCGGGCGTGGCGCCCGCGCACGCCGACTCCCACCCCTGAGGCAGTGACGGCGTAGGGCCGGCCTCCTCCCAGCCGTACCGCCGCGGCTCCGCCGAGTCCTGCAACCACAGCGTCAGCCCGCCCGCGACGGCCACGAGGACCGCCCATACCGCCACGGCCCACCGCCATGACCGGCGTCGACCCGTCACGGCCACGGCTCCACGTCCACCACCGCGTCCACCGGGATCGGCCCGTACACATGCGGGAACGCCTCGCCGCCGGGCTCCGGCGCCTCGTACGTCACGGGCACGTCCGGCCGCGTGGGGTCCACGACCAGCACCACCAGCTCCTCGGGGCCGTCGTAGGAGCCGTACAAGAAGGCGGCCACGCGCGGGAGTTGGGCGCGGGTCGAGCAGTGGATGAAGCCCTCCTCCGCGAGGGTGCGACCGCGCGTCGACATCTCGTAGGCACCACGTCGGCGGGCCGCTTCCCACAGCGAGCGCTCGGTGAGGTGAAGGATGTACGTGTGTTCGGACATGGGCCACGCTACGGCCTCAGCCGCGCCGCCCGCGCGCGCAAATAGCGCTGTTCCGGCAGGCTCAGGGTCTTGGCGGCCGCGGACTCGTAGGCTGCGCGGGCCTCGTCGTGGGCGCCCGCCCGCTCCAGGAGGTGGCCGCGGACCGCGTCCAGGCGGTGCCCCGCACCCAACTCGCCCTGCAGTGCGCCCAGTTCGGCCAGTCCCGCGCGCGGGCCACGCACCATGGCGACGGCGACCGCTCGGTTGAGGCGCTCGACCGGGCCGGGGACGAGGCGTACGAGGACGTCGTAGAGGCCGAGGATCTCCCGCCAGTCGGTCTGCTGCGCGGAGGGCGCCTCGTCGTGGACGGCGGCGATGGCGGCGCGGAGCTGGTAGGGGCCGGCGCGGCCCCGGGCGAGGGCCCGTGTGACCAGGGCGACACCCTCGTCGATCGCGGCCTTGTCCCAGTGGTCGCGGTCCTGTTCGTCGAGGGGGACGAGCTCCCCGTGCGGGCCGGTGCGCGCGTCGCGGCGGGCGTCGGTGAGCAGCATCAGGGCCAGCAGGCCGGCCACCTCGCCGTCGTCGGGGAGAAGGCGGTGGACCGCCCGGGTCAGCCGGATCGCCTCGCCCGCGAGGTCCCGGCGCTGGAGGCTCCCGCCCGAGGTCGCCGTATAGCCCTCGTTGAAGATCAGGTACAGGATCTGGAGGACCGCGGGCAGGCGGTCCTCCCAGTTGTCGGGCCGCCCGAACCGCACCCCGCGGACCTTCTGCTTGGCCCGGCTGATGCGCTGGGCCATCGTCGCCTCGGGGACCAGGTACGCGCGGGCGATCTCCGCCGTGGTCAGTCCGCCGACCGCGCGCAGGGTGAGGGCGATCTGGGCGGGCGGGGTCAGGTTCGGGTGGCAGCAGAGGAAGAGGAGCGTGAGGGTGTCGTCCTCGCGCGGAGCACGGTCCGCTCCTGGTGGCGGGGCGGTGAAGGCGTCCCGTGGCGTCAGCGCCGCGACCTTGTCCTCCCTGGCCCGGCGTGCCTCGTCCGCGCGCAGGGCGTCGGTCAGGCGGCGCGCGGCGACCTTGATCAGCCAGCCGCGCGGGTTGTCCGGGAGGCCGGTCCGCGGCCACTGCTCGGCCGCCGCGAGCAGGGCCTCCTGTACGGCGTCCTCGGCGGTGTCGAAGTGGCCGTACCGCCGCACCAGCGCGCCGAGGACCTGCGGCGCGTGGCGGCGCAGCAGGTCCTCGGTCTCGGGTGTGGCGCTCATGTACGGCTCAGACGTCCCCGGAGCCGTCGTCGATGGGCCGGATCACCACCGGGTACACGGGGGCTCCGGCGGGCTGGGGGCAGCGGAGGATGCGGTCGGCGATCTCGGTGACCCGCTCCAGGCTCGCGCAGTCGAGCACCCAGAAGCCGGCCAGCAGCTCCTTGGTCTCGCTGTACGGGCCGTCGGTGATCACCGCCTTGCCGTCCTCGCCCAGCGTGACGTGCCGGGTCTTGGCGGGTTCGGCCAGCCCCTGCCCGTCGACCATCTCGCCGGTCTCGGCGAGGTCGTCGTTGAGGGCGCTCATGAAGGCGTACATCGCCTGGACCTCCTCCTGGGTCCAGGCCGGGGAGTGCTCCGACGCCTTGCCCTGCATCGCCTCGTAGTCCGCCTGCGTGCCCTGCACCATGACCAGGTACTTCATGACTGAACTCCTTCGGTGTCCGTCGGCTCGGGCCACCCTTGGTGGGCGGCTCTCACAGGGGACGTCGGAGCCGGACCAGGATTCTCGACAGGGGCCTCAGGATTTTTCCGCGTCCGTCTGTCCGTCCGCCCCTCCGGCCTCCCGCACGGCCGTCTCTCCGCCCTCCTGCACGGCCGTCCCCCCGGCCTCCCGCACGGCCGTCCCCCCGGCCTCTCCGGCGGTCGCTCCGCCACCTCGGGCGGCCGTCCTTCCGGGCTTCTTCCGGCGCGCCTCCTCGCCGGCCTCGGCGCCCTCCTCGACGTACGCCTCGCACTTCGGGTTGCGACAGGGGCCGGCCACCCACACCGGGACCCACGCGCCCAGCGTCTTGTGACGCTTGACGACCGTCTCCACGGGCTGTCCGCAAGCGGGACAGACGTGTTCTTCGCTGTCCATGTCTTCAGAGTAGGGCGGGCGGGGCGTCAGCGCTTCCTGCTGTACGTCCTCACCAGAACGCCGTTGCCGAACGCGCGCACCGAGTCGAGGGCGAACTCGGTGACGGCGAAGCCGGCGCCGAACATCGGCATGCCCGTGCCGAGCACGATCGGGTACGTCTTGATGACGAGTTCGTCGATCTCGTCGAGCAGTTCACCGGCGATCTTCGAGCCGCCGCACAGGTAGATCCCCAAGGCACCGTCCTCGGCCTTGAGTTCGCGCACCTCGGCGACCAGGTCCTCGCCGAGGATCCGGACGTGGGGGTCGGGTGACTCGGTCAGGGTGCGGGAGGCGACGTACTCGCGCAGATGGGCGTACGGCCTGGTGATGCCCTCCTTCAGGGCCAGGTCGTAGCTGCCACGCCCCTGGATGATCGTGTCGAACCTCTTGTTCTCCAGGTCGTCGACACCGGCGGCCCGGCGGCCGTGGGTCGGCAGGGTCTCCGGGTATTCCGTCTTGAGGAACTCGAAGAACTCCTCGTCGACGAACGGGTACATGGACGAGGCGTCGCCACCCGGGTCCCCGATGAAGCCGTCGAGGGAGCAGGCGATGTAGTACGTGAGCTTTCGCAAGTGGGGCTCTTTCCGTCGACGAACCTCGTTACTACTCCAGTTGTAGTACTCCATTCATAGTGGTCGCAAGGGCATTTCTGGCATCGGCTGGAAGTGCGAGAACGAATTCCGCGATCCGGCGGGGATCGGAGCCCGAGCGGGCCAGGCTTGTCCTGTAGGCGGCTCAGCCGCGCGGCTCGCGCCACATCGGCCACATCTGGGGGCCGTCGGGTAGGTCCAGCGGACGGTCCAGGAGCTCGAAGCCGAGGCGCTCGTACAGCTTCCGGCTGCGGGCGCTGCTCGCCTCCAGGTAGGCCGGCAGGCCCTCGCGGTCGCAGCGGTCGAGGACCGAGGCGATGAGCGCGGTGCCGAGTCCCTCGCCCTGGTGCTCGGGGGCGGCGGCGATCATCCACAGGTACTCGTGCGCACGGCCGACCGGGTGGATACGGGCTGTCAGACGGCCGATCAGCTCGACGCGTTCGTTCTCCGGGTCGATGGCCTCGCGCAGCCGGGCGGGCCCTTCGTCGTCCTGGTCGTGCGCGTCGGCCGGCACGGACATCCACAGCGCGCACGCCGTGCCGTCCTCGGTGACGTCGATACGGCCGACGGTGAGCACGATGTCGGTGAACGCGGCCATGAGCAGGGGATGGGTGGTACGACGGTGCTCCTCGCCCGGGAACACCCAGCCGCTGACCGGATCGTCCTGGAAGGCCGCGTCCAGCAGCCGGACCACCAGTTCCCGGTCCGCCTCGCCCGCCGTCCGGATCGCCACGCCCATGTGTACCCGCCCCTTCCTGTCAACGGCCTTGATCGTAGGGCGATGGGGGCGTGTGCGGCGCCCGTGGGGCCGGTTTGTCGAGATCTGGCCGGTGCGCAGGGACGGGCCCCGCACACCGTGGGGATGTGCGGGACCCGCGGGTCCGGAGCCGCCCGACAGCCGCACGGGGTCAGGAACCGTACGGCCCCGGCGCCTCCGGAGTCTGAACCACGGCCGACTGAGCCGGCCTCGCACCTCACGGCCGCCGGCGGCCGGGGGCTTTGGCGGTGTGCCCGTCGGCTGCCGGGCCTTCGACCGTTGCCCGACGGCTGCCGGGGGCTTTGGCCGTGTGCCCGCCGGCTACCGGACCTTCGACCGTGCGACCGCGGACTGCGGGGCCCTTGATCGTTGCCCGCCGGCTGCCGGGGCCTTCATCTCCACCCGTCGACTGCCCGGGGGCCTTCAGCTCGCCCCGTCGGCTACCGCGGACTTGGTCTCACCACCGTCCGCTGCCACGGCCACGGCCACGGCCGACACGACCGCCGGCCGCCCCGGCACCGTGCAACCGCCGGCTGCTGCGGACTTGGTCTCACCACCGTCCGCTGCCACGGCCACGGCCCATACAACCGCCGGCCACCACCGCCTCGCGCCATACCACCGCCGGCCGCTGCAACCCCGGGACGTATGCCCCGCGGCTGCCACGGCCCCGGCACCGTGCAACCGCCGGCTGCCGAGCCACGGCCCCGGGACGGTGTGACCGCCGGCGACCGTGGGTCTCAGGCGGTGCGACCGCCGGCGGCCGTGGTTCTCAGTTGCTGCGTCGCGTCACGAACTCCGCCAGAGCCAGCAGTCCGCCCGCCTCCTCCGGGTCGGGGACGGCACGGGCCAGTTCCTGCATGGCGCGGGCCATCCGGTCGGCGGCCTGGGCCTGGGCCCAGTCGCGTCCGCCGGCTCGCTCGACGGCGAGCGCGGTCCGCGCGATGTCCTCTTCGCCCTCCTCGTCGTACGGCGACTCGTACAGTGCGGCCAGTTCCGCAGCCGCCGGCCCCCCGGAGGTCAGCGCGGCGACGACCGGCAGGGACTTCTTGCGCGCGGTGAGGTCCGCGCCGACCGGTTTCCCGGTGCGACTCGGGTCCCCCCATATACCGATCACGTCGTCGATGAGCTGGAAGGCGAGCCCGGCCTCCCGGCCGAACGCGTCCAGCGCCGCCACGTCCTCGTCCGCCGCGCCCGCGTACAGCGCGCCGAGGGCGCACGCGCACCCCAGCAGCGCGCCGGTCTTGGCCTCGGCCATGGCGAGCACCTCGTCGAGGCCGACGTCCCCGGGACCCCGCTTCTCCATCGCCGTGTCCGTGTGCTGGCCGGCGCACAGTTCGACGACGCAGCCCGCGAGCCGCGCGGCGGCCGCCGTGGACGCCGGGTGGGTGTCCTCGGCGAGCAGCCGCAGGGCCAGCGCCTGGAGGGCGTCCCCGGCGAGGATCGCGTCGGCGTCGCCGAACACGGCCCACGCGGTGGGCCGGTGCCGACGGGTGGTGTCCCGGTCCATCACGTCGTCGTGCAACAGCGTGAAGTTGTGCACCAGTTCCACCGCGACGGCCGCCCGTACGGCCGCCGCCCGCGCCCCCGGCCCCCCGAGCGCGGCGGCCGCGGTGAGGACGAGGGCGGGACGGATCGCCTTGCCCGCGTTGCCCGTGGCCGGGGTCCCGTCCGGGTGCTCCCAGCCGAAGTGGTAGCGCGCGACCCGGCGCATGGATCCCGGCAACGAAGCGACGGCGGCGCGCAGTTCGGGCTCCACCAATGCCCGGGCACGCTCCAGGATGACCGCCGCCTCGGGGCCGTCGAGCGGACCCGGCCTGCCGTCTCTCTGGGTCGCGATGGACCTCCGCCTTTCGAACGCCTCGGTGGACGGCCCCGCCCCGGTGGGGCGTTGCTGCGTCCCCGTCATGAACTCACCCATGGCATCGTCTCGGAGACGCGGCGGACGGTGTCCCGTCCGCTGTGGCTGGGCGCCTGCCCCGAGGGTGTACCCACGCGCGGGACGCGGGACACGGCGTACCGGAGGGGGAGGTCACCGCCAGCGACCGATCTCGACGTTCTCCAGCACGCCGAGGGCGTCCGGGACGAGCACCGCGGCGGAGTAGTAGGCCGTCACCAGGTACTTGATGATGGCCTGTTCGTTGATGCCCATGAAGCGGCAGGACAGGCTCGGCTCGATCTCGTCCGGGATGCCGGCCTGCTGAAGGCCGATGACGCCCTGCTCCGCCTCGCCCGTACGCATGGCGATGATCGAGGTGGTCCGGGCCTCGGTGACCGGGATCTTGTTGCACGGGAAGATCGGCACACCGCGCCAGGTGGGGATGCGGTTGCCGGCCATCTCGATCGTCTCGGGGACGAGGCCGCGCTTGTTGAGTTCACGCCCGAACGCGGCGATCGCCCGCGGGTGGGCGAGGAACAGCTTGGTGCCGCGCCGCCGGCAGAGCAGCTCGTCCATGTCGTCGGGGCTGGGCACGCCGTCGTGCGGCTGGAGCCGCTGGTCGTACTCGCAGTTGTGGAGCAGCCCGAACTCGCGGTTGTTGATGAGCTCGTGCTCCTGGCGCTCCTTGAGCGCCTCGACCGTCAGCCGCAGCTGCTGCTCGGTCTGGTTCATCGGCTGGTTGTAGAGGTCGGCCACGCGCGTGTGGATGCGCAGCACGGTCTGGGCGATGCTCAGTTCGTACTCGCGGGGCCGGGCCTCGTAGTCGACGAAGGTGTGCGGGATGTCCGGCTCGCCGCTGTGGCCGGCCGCGAGGTCGACCTCCTTCTCGCCGTACTTGTTGGTGCGCTGTTCGGGGATCGCCCGCAGCCGCTCCAGGTGCTCGCGCAGGGAGTCGGCGCGCTCCGCGACCTGCTCGACGTCCTGGCGGGGCAGGACGAGCACCGTGCACGCGGTGACCGCCCGGGCCGTGTACTCCCAGATGGAGTCGGCGTCGAGGAGCGCCTGGTCACCGAGGTAGGCGCCGTCGGCGAGGACCCCCAGCGACTCGTCCTCGCCGTACGGGCCCGTACCGAACTTCTCCACCCTGCCGTGCGCCAGCAGGTACACCTCGTCGGTCTGGCTGCCGAACGAGGCGATCACGTCCCCCGCCGCGAACTCGCGCTGCTCGCAGCGCCGGGCGAGCTCGGACAGCACGTCCTCGTCCTCGTACGACCGCAGCGCCGGCAGCTCGGTCAGCTCGTTGGGGATGACCTCGACGCGGTCGCCGGTCTTCACGAACGTGATGCGTCCGTCTCCCACGGCGTAGGTCAGACGCCGGTTCACCCGGTACGTGCCACCCTGCACGTTCACCCATGGCAGCATGCGCAGCAGCCAGCGGGAGCTGATCTCCTGCATCTGGGGTGCGGACTTGGTCGTGGTGGCCAGGTTCCGCGCGGCCGCAGTGCCGAGGCTCTGCTGCGGCTTGCCCTGCTCTGTGCGGACCTCTTCGCCTACCGACATAGAGAATTGCCCTCCCGGTCATGCACATGGCGCCGATCTGGCGCCGCGCATCGCAATCTGCACGACAGAGCCTTCCATCACGGAGTGCGTCTGTGCTATTACCCGAAAGAGCGGGAATGGATCACTGGCCGCTGGGCAAATAGAAGGCCCTTGTCGACCCGTGGACGTACGGCGGTCGTCCCGGGCGGGCCACGGTGGCTGTCCAAAACCAGTCGTACAGCGTGCGATTCAAGAGGGCCGAGGAGTCCCGTCTGCCCGTTTTCGGTAAAGCACGGGTACGGGACGGCCGCGCACGGCGGCCGACGCACGGCACGAAGGAGGCGGTCATGGCCACACCCATGTCCGCGAGGAGATTCCTGGAGAGACTACGGGCGGAGGGCGCGACGGTCGTCGAGGTCGGTGACTGGGAGCACCACAACCGCAACCACGTGGGCCCGTGGGGCCCCGTCCACGGCGTGATGATCCACCACACGGTGACCAAGGGCAGCGCGCGGACGGTGGAGCTCTGCCGCAAGGGCTACGCGGGGCTGCCGGGTCCGCTGTGCCACGGCGTGATCACCAAGGACGGCAGGGTCCACCTCGTCGGCTACGGCCGCGCCAACCACGCCGGCCTCGGCGACGACGACGTACTGCGGGCGGTCATCGCGGAGACGGCCCTGCCGCCGGACAACGAGGCCAACACCGACGGCAACCGTCACTTCTACGGCTTCGAGTGCGAGAACCTGGGCGACGGACAGGACCCGTGGCCGGAGCCCCAACTGGAGGCGATCGAACGGGTCTCGGCGGCCGTCTGCCGTCATCACGGCTGGACCGAGCGATCGGTGATCGGGCATCTGGAATGGCAGCCGGGGAAGGTGGACCCGCGGGGGTTCACGATGGCGTGGATGCGGGGGCGGATCCGGGAGCGGCTGAGGTAGCACGACCGGGGCGGGGCGACAATGGCCACGTGACCAGCGCCGACCCCACCGCTCTGTGCCCCCGGCTCCCCTCCCCCGTGCAGGAGCCGGCGGACGAACGTTTCACCCGGCACGGCGTCCGCCTGGCCCTCAAGCGCGACGACCTGATCCACCCGGAGCTGACCGGCAACAAATGGCGCAAGCTCGCGCCGAACCTGGCGGCGGCGGCCGGCCGCACCGTCGTCACCTTCGGCGGCGCCTACTCCAACCACCTGCGCGCCACCGCCGCCGCGGGCCGCCTCCTCGGCCTGCCCACCGTCGGTGTCGTACGCGGCCAGGAGCTCGCCGACCGACCGCTCAACCCGTCGCTGGCGCGGTGCGTGGCCGACGGCATGCGGCTGCATTTCGTCGACAGGTCCACGTACCGCCGCAAGACCGAGCCGCAGACGCTGGCGGCCGTCCTGCGGGCGGCGGGTGCGGAGGGGGCGTACGTCGTCCCGGAAGGCGGCAGCAACGCCCTTGCCGTACGAGGATGCCGGGCGCTCGGCGAGGAGCTGCGCGGGCGGGCCGACGTCGTCGCGGTCGCGTGCGGCACGGGCGGGACGCTGGCGGGGCTGGCCGCCGGCCTCGACCCGGGTCAGCGGGCGCTGGGCATCCCCGTCCTGAAGGGCGGCTTCCTGGCCGACGACGTACGGGCGCTCCAGCGGGAGGCGTTCGGCGGGCCGCGGGGAAGGTGGCGGCTCGACGAGCGGTTCCATTTCGGGGGCTACGCGCGCACGACGCCCGAACTCAATGCCTTTGCGGAGGACTTCGAGGAGCGGCACGGGGTGCCTGTCGAGCGTCTTTATGTCGCCAAGTTGCTGTACGGACTTGTCGCGTCGGTACGGGAGGGGGCGTTCGGGGCGGGGACCACCGTGGTCGCGGTGATCACCGGGGCCCCGTTCGCCGGGTGACCGCCGGTCGCGGGGCCGACCACCGGCCGAGGAGCCCTCGGGACCTCACCCCGCCTCCCGATAGGCCGCCGCCTCCTCCAGGTCCAGCCTGCGCAGCAGTGTCCGCAGCATCTCGTCGTCGATGTAGCGGCCGTCCCGCAACTTCACGAACACCGCGCGCTCGGCGCCGATCACCTCACGGGACAGACGCCGGTATGTGTCGTCCACGGACTCGCCGGTGACGGGATTGGCCTGGCCCAGGCGCTCCCAGACGGAGTTGCGGCGCCGTTCCACGACCGCTCGCAGGCGGTCGGCCAAGGGCTCGGGGAGGGCGTTGCGTTCGTCGGAGAGGAGTTCCTCCAGGCGCCGTTCGGCGGCGCGCGAAGCCTGCGCCTGGGCGTTGGCCTCCGCGAGCGTCTCGGCCTGCGCGTCCCGGCCGGGCAGGTTCAGCAGCCTGACCAGCGACGGCAGCGTCACACCCTGGACGACCAGCGTGCCGATGACGGTGGTGAAGGTCAGGAAGAGGATGAGGTTGCGCTCGGGGAAGTCCTCGCCGCCGTGCACGGTGAGCGGGATGGAGAAGGCGATGGCCAGCGAGACCACGCCCCGCATCCCGGCCCAGGAGATGACGAACGGCGCCTTCCAGGTCGGGGCGTCCTCACGCTCCCGGATCCGCGCGGACAGCATCCGCGGCAGGAAGGTCGCCGGGTACACCCACACGAACCGCGAGACGACGACCACGAGGAAGACGGCGAACGCGTACCAGGCGGCGCGGCTGCCCTCGTACTCACCGAGGCCCTTGAGGACCACCGGCAGTTGCAGTCCGATCAAGGCGAAGACGGCCGACTCCAGCACGAACGCGACCATCTTCCAGACCGCCTCCTCCTGGAGCCGGGTGGCGAAGTCGACCTCCCACGCGCGGTGCCCGAGGTGCAGCGCGACGACCACGACCGCCAGCACTCCGGAGGCGTGCACCTGCTCGGCGGCCGCGTACGCGACGAAGGGGATCAGCAGGGAGAGCGTGTTCTGCAGCAGCGCCTCCTTGAGGTGCGTGCGCAGCCAGTGGATCGGCACCATCAGCACCAGCCCCATGCCGATGCCGCCGACCGCCGCGAGCAGGAACTCGCCGATGCCGCCGGCCCAGGTGGCGCCCTCCCCCACGGCGGCCGCGAGCGCCACGCGGTAGGCGGTGATCGCGGTGGCGTCGTTCACCAGTGACTCGCCCTGAAGGATCGTGGTGATCCGGGACGGCAGCCCCACCCGGCGCGCGACCGCCGTCGCCGCGACCGCGTCCGGCGGCGCCACCACCGCGCCCAGCACCAGCGCCGCGGTCAGCGGCAGGTCCGGCACGACGAGATACGCCACCCAGCCGACGGTGAAGGTCGCGAAGAGGACGTAGCCCACCGACAGCAGCATCACGGGTCGCAGTTGGGCCCGCAGGTCGAGGTACGAACTGTCCGTCGCCGCGGTGTGCAGCAGCGGGGGCAGCAGCAGCGGCAGGACGATGTGCGGGTCGAGGGTGTACTCGGGCACGCCCGGCACGTACGACACCGCGAGACCGGCGGCGACCAGCAGCAGCGGCGTCGGCACGGGCGACCGCCGGCCGGCCGCGGCAATGGCGGCACTCCCCGCCACCAGCAACAGCAGCGGCATCACGTCCATACGCCTCGCCCACCCATCGCACCGCTCCCACGCCCGCCGGTCAGCATTGACCCGGGCCTGCTCGCCGCCCGGCCTTGACCTTGGCCTTGGCCTTGGCCACGGATCATGGCCATCGTCCGCTCTCGTTCATCGTCGCCGCAGCCGCCCTCGATTTTCCGCGCGGTCGCGCGCGTGGGCGTCGTAACCTGGCAATCATGAAACAGTGCACGCACGCCGACGTGCTGCCGCACCCGGAACCCGTTCCGCTCAGCGAGACGTGTCCGGAGTGCCTGGCGGACGGAGCGCATCCGGTGCAACTTCGGTTGTGCCTCTCCTGCGGTCACGTCGGCTGCTGCGACTCCTCGCCGGGCCGGCATGCCACGGAGCACCACAAGGAGTCCGGGCATCCGGTCATGCGGACGTTCGAGCCCGGCGAGCGCTGGCGCTGGTGTTTCGTCGACCACGTACTGGTGTGACGCCGACGTACCCTGGACGACCGGGGAGCCGGACGGTTCGACCGTCTGACCTCTGGGTACGTCAATCCGGCGCGCGCTCTTCCCAATTGGGCCCGCAGACCCCCTAGCCACGGAGCGTATCCGTGTGTTTACTATGAGTGACAGCAAGGGGTTGGGGTCCTGGGGACAGGAAACTTCGAAGCGCGGTAGCGTCACCGCTGAACCACACATCGCGTTACCCCGGGGGGCGACCCTCGGCCCCGAGAAGCTTGTACCACCTTGGAGGTGAGGGTGTCCCAGATCGCAGGCGAGCCCGCGACCCAGGACTTCGTGGAAGTCCGGCTGCCGGCCGCGGGTGCCTACCTGTCGGTGCTGCGTACGGCGACTGCCGGCCTCGCGGCCCGTTTGGACTTCACCCTCGACGAGATCGAGGACCTGCGCATCGCGGTGGACGAGGCCTGCGCGATCCTGCTCCAGCAGGCCGTGCCCGGCTCGGTGCTCAGCTGTGTCTTCCGACTCGTCGACGACTCGCTCGAGGTCACCGTCTCGGCCCCGACCACGGACGGCCACGCCCCCTCCAGGGACACCTTCGCCTGGACCGTCCTGTCCGCCCTCGCGGGCAAGGTCTCCTCCGCCGTGGACGAGGACAAAACCGTTTCGATCAGCCTCTACAAACAGCGCGGCGCGGGACCAGGGCCGGCGTGAGGAACGGGGACGGGCCGGTGCGGGACGAAGATCGCGGCACACGGGAGCTGCCGGAAAGCACTCCCCCCTGCTCGGGCGAAGCCGAGAGCCTGGGGGCGGGCACGAGCGGTCCGAGCGCTTCCCGACGCATGGTCGACGGCATCGACGGCATCCCGGAGCAGGCCCGGCCGCACCCGGAGGACGACTCCGTGGCGGCAGGCATCCACGGCGACGGACCGGCTGACGAAGGTGCCGTGCAGGGCGCGCCTCCGGGCGGGCGGATCGGGGTCGTCCCTGTCCATGGGGGTCCCTCCGCTCGAGCCAATCCGAGACTGGGGGCGGAGGCGAGGGCTCGGGAGAGGGCGACGGGCAGGACGATGAGCGAGCACGAGCGAAACGCCGAGGGCGAGGCGACGGGCGCGCACAGCGCGCAGGCCACGCACCACGAACCTCAGGACCGCAGCGGGGCGCGCGCCATGTTCGTCGAGCTGCGCAAGCTGAGGGACGGCAGCCCGGAGTACGCGGAGCTGCGCAATCAGCTGGTCCGTATGCACCTGCCGCTCGTCGAGCACCTCGCACGCCGCTTCCGCAACCGCGGTGAGCCGCTCGACGACCTCACCCAGGTCGCCACGATCGGCCTGATCAAGTCGGTCGACCGGTTCGACCCGGAGCGCGGCGTCGAGTTCTCCACGTACGCGACCCCGACGGTCGTCGGCGAGATCAAGCGGCACTTCCGTGACAAGGGCTGGGCGGTGCGGGTGCCCCGTCGCCTCCAGGAGTTGCGCCTGTCCCTCACGACGGCCACGGCCGAGCTGTCCCAGCAGCACGGCCGCTCTCCCACCGTCCATGAACTCGCCGAGAAGCTGGCGATCTCGGAGGAGGAGGTCCTGGAGGGCCTGGAGTCCGCCAACGCGTACTCCACGCTGTCCCTGGACGTCCCCGACACGGACGACGAGTCCCCGGCGGTCGCGGACACCCTCGGCGCGGAGGACGAGGCGCTGGAGGGCGTCGAGTACCGGGAGTCGCTGAAGCCGCTGCTCGAAGATCTCCCGCCGCGCGAGAAGCGGATCCTGCTGCTGCGTTTCTTCGGCAACATGACCCAGTCGCAGATCGCGCAGGAGGTCGGGATCTCCCAGATGCACGTCTCCCGGCTGCTGGCGCGCACGCTGGCTCAGCTGCGGGAGAAGCTGCTGGTGGAGGAGTGACGGCTTCCTGAGAGCCGACGCTACTTCTGGTCCTGCTCGCTGCCGGGCCCTCGGATCCCGAGGGCCTGGGTGGTCGCCGGGTTGACCAGGAGCACGAGCGTGGTGATCGCGACCACCGCGATCACGATCCCCGCCGGAATCGCGATGCTGTCGGCCTGCAGCAGACTGTAGGCCACCGGCAGCGCCAGGATCTGGGTGATGACGGACGGCCCTCGACTCCAGCTGCGCTGAGCGAACAGGCCCCGCGCGGCGAGCAACGGCAGCAGGGCGAGCGCCACGAGCGTCACACCCAGCGTGACGGCCTGCTGCCGGTCGTCCGGATCCCCGGCGAGCCCCAGCACGAGCACCCAGACACCCCCGACGGCGAGCCCCAGCCCTTCCAACGCGGTGAGAACCGCGGCGTACGTCAGCCGCCGCGGACGCGGCCCGGCGGTTTCCGGGGTGGTGGGGGTCTGCTCCTTGGTCACCCCTGAAGGGTAGCCCTCCCCTAAAGAGCCCCCCACAGCCGATCTCCCCCCTCACTGGCCCTCGCGCCACGCAGCTCGGCTCCCGGCACCGGCTCGCAACGTCATCCACCGGGGCACGGTCATCCAGACCGCACAGCCACGCCCACCGGGTACGGTCAGCCCCACCAACAGCCACGCCCACCGGGTAGTCAGCCCCACCAACAGCGACGCTCATCAGGCCACCGGCCGGTTTGCGCGCCGCCCAGCCAGCCCACGCAGCCACAGGCAGCCACGCCGCACGCCACGCCCCTCAGGCGGCGGGCTGCCACACCACACCACCAGCCACGCGCATGAAGGCGCCGACCAACGTGCGGCCCAGCCACCCCACGAAGCCACGGGCAGGCAACCGCACCCCACAGCCACACCCACCAGACCGCGGGCAGTCGTGCCGCTGAGGCGGCACGGGTGGGCGCGGCGGCACCCCGTGAGCACCGGGCTGCGCGACCCCGCCTCGCCCAGACCCCACGCCGGCGGGACCTCCAAGCGTGCAGCGCGCGCCGTGCACGCCTGCGCGCCCGGCACTCCACGCACGCCCCACAGGCACCGAAGCCGCCCCGCATGCCCCGCACGCCGCACACCCAAGCCCGCCGACCAGTCACCGCTCCCGGTCTACGCGCCCGCGCCACCACCGCCCCCACCCCACCCCGCCCAGCCTCAGCCCGCCCATCGCCAGGCCACCCCAACCCACCCGGCACCCCCGCAACCCAGGCCCAGCCGACAAAGTCCCCCGTGTCGAGCCTCACCCCCGATCCCTTACCGGATGCCCACCTCGACCTGTGCCCAGTACCCCCCAGTAGGTACGCTGCCAGGCATGCGTGCACTTCTCGTGGTCAATCCGGCAGCAACCACCACAAGCGCACGTACGCGCGATGTCCTGATCCACGCGCTCGCCAGTGAGATGAAACTCGAGGCCGTCACCACCGAGTACCGCGGCCACGCCCGCGACCTGGGCCGGCAGGCGGCGGAGAGCCACGACGTGGACCTGGTGGTCGCCCTCGGCGGCGACGGCACTGTGAACGAGGTCGTCAACGGCCTGTTGCACAACGGCCCCGACCCCGACCGCCTCCCCCGCCTCGCCGTGGTCCCGGGCGGCTCCACCAACGTCTTCGCCCGCGCCCTCGGCCTGCCCAACGACGCCGTCGAGGCGACCGGCGCCCTGCTCGACGCCATACGCGAGGGCAGCGAACGCACCGTCGGCATGGGCATGGCGGCAGGCACGCCGGGCACCGCCGACGAGGCCGTACCGGGCAGATGGTTCACCTTCTGCGCGGGACTCGGCTTCGACGCGGGTGTCGTCGGACGGGTCGAGCAGCAGCGCGAGCTGGGCAAGAAATCCACGCACGCCCTTTACCTGCGCCAGGTGGCACGTCAGTTCCTCCAGGAACCCAACCGCCGGCACGGCACGATCACACTGGAACGGCCGGGCAAGGATCCCGTGACCGATTTGGTGCTGTCCATAGTCTGCAACACCGCTCCGTGGACCTATCTGCTCAATCGTCCCGTGTACGCGGCACCTAAGGCCTCGTTCGATACCGGCCTCGACGTACTCGGCCTCAGCCGTATGTCCACGGTCGCGGTTGCCCGGTATGCAACCCAGTTGCTCACTTCGTCCCCCGAGCGGGGACCCCACGGCAAGCACGCCGTCTCGCTGCACGACCTGGACCAGTTCACCTTGCATTCGAAGGTCCCCTTGCCCCTTCAGATGGACGGCGACCACCTCGGGCTGCGTACGAGCGTGACGTTCACAGGCGTACGCCGTGCACTGCGTGTGATTGTGTGAGCGGAACGGGCTAAAGTCCTTTCACTCGAACGTTTAGGCCAGGGTCCACCCCATGGAAGTACGGCTGTGACCTAGTCGACACCGAGGAATCAAAAAAAACTTTCCGGAAGGGGTTGTATCCGTCGCTGAGGTTTGCGAGTCTCTACGTGGCGATCGGGACGGCCCGCAACACCGGCCTCCACTGATCACCGGAACCCCTCTTCAACTCACAGGACCCACGCCAGGGAACCTGGCGATAGGCCCTTCACTTGTTGAGGGATTCGTGAAAGCGTTCACATTCACAAGCAACCCAGCAGTAATACAAGGAGAGGTAGCAGCCATGGACTGGCGTCACAACGCCGTTTGCCGCGAGGAAGACCCCGAGCTCTTCTTCCCCATCGGCAACACTGGTCCTGCGCTGCTGCAGATCGAGGAAGCCAAGGCCGTCTGCCGTCGCTGCCCGGTTATCGAGCAGTGCCTGCAGTGGGCGCTCGAGTCCGGTCAGGACTCCGGCGTCTGGGGTGGTCTCAGCGAGGACGAGCGCCGCGCCATGAAGCGCCGCGCCGCCCGCAACCGGGCCCGTCAGGCCTCCGCCTGACAACATCCACCCCGCTAAACAGCCTGAGCTTGGCGGCGCGTACAGCGAGTACGCATCTCCCGCCCCCGAGCCGCAGCGCGCAGTACCCCCGATGCGCAGCAAATGCTGGCAACGAGCATGGTGAGCCCCAGCCCCCTGAACGGGCTGGGGCTCTTTGCTGTCCGTGAGTAGTCTGCCGCGCGGTCCGTGAGTGGTCCGCGGCGCGCGCCGCGTGTCCGGCGGCCGCGGTCCTCCTCGCGCCGAGCCGCAGCCAGTCGCAGTCCCGCCGCAGCCACCTACTGGCGCCTACTGGCACCTACTTGTGCGCCCGCACCGGAATGTCGAGGATCACCCGAGTCCCCCGCTCCGGCGCCGGGACCATGTCGAACGTGCCCCCCAACTCGCCCTCCACCAGCGTCCGTACGATCTGCAGACCGAGGTTGCCGGCGGTGTGCGGGTCGAAGCCCTCGGGCAGGCCCACCCCGTCGTCCTGGACGGTGACCAGGAGCCGGATCTGCTTGGTCGTACCGCCGCGGACCGCCGAGACCTCGACCGCGCCGGTTTCACCCTCGCGGAAGCCGTGCTCCAGAGCGTTCTGCAGGATCTCGGTCAGGACCATCGACAGCGGGGTGGCGACCTCGGCGTCCAGGATGCCGAAGCGGCCGGTGCGCCGGCCGGTGACCTTGCCCGGTGAGATCTCGGCGACCATGGCGAGCACCCGGTCGGCGATCTCGTCGAACTCCACGCGCTCGTCGAGGTTCTGGGAGAGCGTCTCGTGCACGATCGCGATCGAGCCGACCCGTCGTACCGCCTCTTCGAGTGCCTCGCGGCCGCGGTCGGACTCGATGCGCCGGGCCTGGAGGCGCAGCAGGGCGGCCACCGTCTGGAGGTTGTTCTTGACGCGGTGGTGGATCTCCCGGATTGTCGCGTCCTTGGTGATCAACTCGCGCTCGCGGCGGCGCAGTTCGGTGACGTCCCGGAGCAGCACCAGCGAGCCGATGCGGGGGCCCTTGGGCTTGAGCGGGATCGCCCGGAACTGGATGACCCCGTCGTCCGACTCGATCTCGAACTCGCGGGGCGCCCATCCGCTGGCGACCTTGGCGAGCGCCTCGTCCACCGGCCCATGGGTGGGGGCGAGTTCGGCGGTGGTCTTGCCCAGGTGGTGGCCGACGAGGTCGGCGGCGAGGCCGAGGCGGTGGTAGGCGGACAGCGCGTTCGGGGAGGCGTACTGGACGATGCCTTCGGCGTCGACGCGGATCAGGCCGTCGCCGACGCGCGGTGAGGCGTCCATGTCGACCTGCTGGTTGGCGAACGGGAACGCGCCGGCCGCGATCATCTGCGCGAGATCCGAGGCGCTTTGGAGGTACGTCAGCTCCAGGCGGCTCGGGGTGCGGACGGTCAGCAGGTTGGTGTTGCGGGCGATGACGCCCAGGACACGCCCTTCTCGTCGTACGGGAATCGACTCGACGCGGACCGGCACCTCCTCGCGCCACTCCGGGTCGCCCTCGCGTACGATCCGGCCCTCGTCGAGCGCGGCGTCCAGCATCGGACGGCGGCCGCGGGGGACGAGGTGGCCGACCATGTCGTCCTGGTACGAGGTCGGGCCGGTGTTGGGCCGCATCTGGGCCACGGAGACGTAACGAGTGCCGTCACTGGTGGGGACCCACAGGACGAGGTCGGCGAAGGAGAGGTCGGAGAGCAGCTGCCACTCCGAGACCAGCAGGTGGAGCCACTCGAGGTCGGAGTCGTCGAGGGCCGTGTGCTGGCGTACGAGTTCGTTCATGGAGGGCACGTGGCCGAGCGTACCTGGCGGTACGGACATCACTCGAAATCAGCCATCGGGAAGCGATCCGGCCGCAGAGACACCCGCGGGCCGCGGCGCCTGAGAGGGACCCTCAACCCTCCCGGCACCGCAGCCCGGAGCAACATCGGCCGTGGGGTGTGCGGTCCCGGTCGGCCGAAGGATGAGGAGCCGGGGCAGTCAGGGCAGAGAGCTCCGGTTCCTCGGTCCGTCTTCCTGTGCGGGGAAGACGGAAGTCGGTGCGTTCTTGTCCTACGCACTCCTTCGCATTGTGGACTAGACCACTCGAGTGTGTCCATGCGTGGGAGCTTGTTTGTTGTTGACGTTTTCTCGCGGGGCCCCGACCAGTCGGAGATACCGGTAGGACGTCCTGCTATCCATCACGCAGCCTAACCCGTGTGGGTTCATGTGCGGGGCCAGATGGTCATGGCAATTTCCGCGAGCGCCTCGAGTTCCTCCTGACTCGCCCCGTCGCGCGCCTGTTGTGACATGCCCTGGATCATCGCGCCGGCATGCCGGGCGAGCGCGGCGGCGTCGGTGGCGGCGGGGAGGACTCCTGCGGCGATGTCCGCTTCTATACGGCTCCTGATGGCGGCGATATTGGCGTTGCGCCGCCCTCGTAGCGACTCCTCGACTTCGGGCGTCGAGCAGTTGGTCGCCGCGTGGACGACGAGGCAGCCGTGCGGATGGGCCGGATCGGTGTACTCCGCGGCGGCTTCGCGCAGCATCCGCGTCACGGCGGCGCGGGCCGTGGGCTCCTCGGCGAGGGCACGGTCGGCGAAGGATCCGTACCGCACGCCGTACTCGCGGACGACCTCCTCGAAGAGCGACCGCTTGTCACCGAAGGCCGCGTACAGGCTCGGGGCGCCGATGTCCATGACGCGTGTGAGGTCGGAGACGGAGGTCGCCTCGTAACCATGCTCCCAGAAGGCGAGGATCGCCTTCTCCAGGGCGGTCTCCCGATCGAAGGACCGGGGACGACCGCGGGGCTTGGACGCGGACCCGCCCTTCACCCTCGTCTCGTTGCTCGTCATGGAGTGCATTTTATAGCGGGCACTAGACAAAGACCCGAGACCTGATCTACGGTTATTTTTGTATCGATCGCTAGTTAATTGCGAGGGGGCGGCGGCATGGGCGCGCTTGCGGGCAGGACGGTGCTCGTCACGGGGGCGAGCAGGGGGATCGGCCGGGGGATCGCCGAGCGGCTGGGGCGCGACGGAGCGCGGGTCGGCGTGCACTACGGCAGGAACGAGGCGGCGGCGAAGGAGACGGTCGCCGCGATCGAGGCGACGGGCGGCTCGGCGTTCACCATCGGTGTCGAGCTGGGGGTGCCGGGGGACGCCGAGGCACTGTGGGAGGAGTTCGACCGGCACGCGGACGGGCTGGACGTGCTGGTGAACAACGCCGGGATCGGTAACACCCGGCCGATCGAGGAGATCGACGAGCGGGAGTACGACGCCGTCTTCGCGGTGAACGTGAAGGCGCCGTTCTTCATCGTCAAGCACGGCATGGCGCGGCTGCGTGACAACGGCCGGGTCATCAACATCTCGTCGGGGCTCGCCCGGACCGCGGTGATGCCGGACAACATGGCGTACGCGATGACGAAGGGAGCGCTGGACATCCTCTCCCGGGACCTGTCCAAGGTGCTGGGCCCTCGGGGCGTCAGGGTGAACTCCGTGGCACCGGGCCTGATCGACACCGACAACACCGCCGGGTTCCTGCACGGGACCGAGGACGGCTGGGCGCAGGCCGAGGCGATATCGGCGCTGGGGCGGGTCGGCACACCGGCCGATGTCGCGGATGTGGTGGCGTTCCTGGCTTCGGACGAGGGCCGATGGGTCACGGGGAGCTGGGTGGATGCGACGGGGGGTTCGATCACCTGAGGAGCGGTATCCACCGGTGTCGGCCACCCGAGAGCAGCACCTTGCGCTGCCCGGCACCCTTGGAGCGGCCCGGCGCCGGGGACCGATGGCGAGCAGCTCGGCGCCAGCCGACGGCGAGCAGGTCGGCGCCGGGGTCGAGGGCCGGAGACCGGGGAGACGTTCGCAGCCATGGCGGGCGGGCCGTACAGGGGGCCGGTAGTCACGGGAGGTGATCACCATGCAGTCGGCGAAACGCCGCCCACGGGGATTCCTTCACCTGGGCCTCGGAGTCCCGCTCTGTTAGATTGGTCTAAACCACACGCCCCTCAAGGGTGCCCTTCGAGTCCCTCTTCAGATCGGCAGGCCCAGCGTGGAAGTTGTCATCGTTCCGGACGCCAAGGCAGGTGGCGAACTGATAGCCGAGGCCATGGCGCAGCTGCTCAGGCGCAAGCCCGACGCGCTGCTCGGCGTGGCCACCGGGTCGACGCCGCTGCCCATCTACGCCGCGCTCGCGGCCAAGGTGCGCTCCGGTGCCGTGGATGCCTCGCGCGCTCGGATCGCGCAGCTCGACGAGTATGTGGGGCTGCCCGCCGAGCACCCGGAGTCCTACCGGTCGGTGCTGCGGCGTGAGGTGCTGGAACCGCTGGGGATCGGGATGGACGCCTTCATGGGGCCCGACGGCACCGCCGAGGACGTGCAGGGGGCGTGTGAGGCGTACGACGCGGCGCTCGCCGCGGCCGGGGGCGTCGATCTGCAGTTGCTCGGGATCGGGACGGACGGGCACATCGGGTTCAACGAGCCGTGCTCGTCGCTGGCCTCCCGGACGCGGATCAAGACGCTGACCGAGCAGACGCGGGTCGACAACGCACGGTTCTTCGACGGGGACATCGAGCAGGTGCCGCATCACGTCATCACGCAGGGGATCGGCACGATCCTGGAGGCGCGGCACCTGGTGTTGCTCGCGACCGGCGAGGGCAAGGCGGACGCGGTCGCCGCCACCGTCGAGGGGCCGGTCGCGGCCGTCTGCCCGGCCTCGGCACTGCAACTGCACCCGCACGCCACGGTCGTCGTCGACGAGGCCGCGGCGTCGAAGCTGAAGCTGGCCGACTACTTCCGGCACACCTACGCCAACAAGCCGCAGTGGCAGGGAATCTAGGACGCGCGAAGGCCGGCGAGGCACGCGAGAGCGCACGCGGCGGCGGACGCCCCACGGGAATCCCGTCGTGCGCCCGCCGCGTCTGAGCCGGTCGGTTTCTCGTCGGTTCTAGACGATGGCCGCCTCGTCCTCGGCCGGCTCGTCCTGGGCGGTCAGGCCGGCCACCCACAAGGGCATCAGCCAGTGGGCCACAAGGACGATGGCGAGGGTGGGCGCCGCATAGGTGCGCAGGGCGTCACCGTCGGCCGCACCCGCCGCCAGCAGGGCCGCCACGGCCGCGAGCAGCAGAGTGGTCATCGTCCGGTGGGCTCGGGCGAGCACCCGCCGGCGTTCGGCCGACTGGCGCTCGTCCAAGGCGTGTTCGCGCAGTTCCAGCATGCCCCGGGTGGCACTGTTGATCACTCCTGTCGCCACCATCCAGGGCACCATGAGCACCGCTCCGACGGCGACGGCCCACATCGGTTCCGGCTGCGAGAGACAGAAGTGCGCGATCAGCGCCACGATGGCCACGGTGAGGGCCACATGCGCGGCGACGGTCACCCGCCGTCGCGTGGCCGTCGCGTGCAGGACCCGCCCCCGGGGGTCGTTCATCAACCGCAGCATGCTCCGGTCGTAGCGCGTCATCCGCGTCGTCGTCATGGCTGGTTCCTCCCGTAGACCTCGTCCGTGAGCGGCCGGAACGGTTCGAGGGAGAACAGGGCCTCGACCGGCAGTCCGAAGAACTTCGCGATCTTCAGTGCCAGGTCGAGGCTCGGGTTGTACTGCCCTCGCTCGATGTAGCCGATGGTCTGGTAGTGGGCTCCCACCGCCTCGGCCAGGCTCTGGCGCGACACCTTGCGCTCGGCGCGCACCATCGCCAATCTGTTGTGCACCTGCTCGCTCATGTATAAGAAGTACTACATACCGAGAGAGACCTGCAACCTCCATGAGTCGTGCGATGCCGCGCGGTGCGAGTGCCCTCCGGGGTGTGGCACGGCGGGCCTCACACCTCTCGCGCCTCTCAGACCCCGGCGATGACCTCCGCCGCCGCCCGCCCGCACACACGTGCCGCACCGTGCGTGGCGATGTGCGGGGCGCCGCGGGGTGGTGCCTGGGGCACGCCCATCTCGACCACGATCGTGTCCGGGCGGGACCGCAGCAGGGTGTCGAGTGCCGTCGCCATCCAGGGGTGACGGTGTTCGTCGCGGACCACCGCCACGATCCGCCGCTCCCCCGCCGCCTCCAGGGCTTCGCGCCCCGCGTCCCGCCCCGCGAAGCTGCCCGTCTCCGTCCCCGGCAGCAGTCGCTCCAGCTCCGCCGCCACGCCCCACGGCGTCTCGTCGCCGACGGCGATGTTCGCGACCGGGGCGAAGGCGGCGACGTAAGGCGCTTCGGTGAGCGGGCCGAAGTCCCCCGCGCCGGTCGTCCTCAGGGCGCGGCGGGCTGCTGCGAGGCCGATGTCCGGCCGGGGCTCGGCCTGCGCCCTGACGGCGGTCGCCGTCCAGCGGGCCAACTCGCGCACCCGTTCCGCCGCCTCGGCCAGCCGTTCCTCGGGGAGTTCACCGGCGCGGACCGCCGCGACCAGGGCGTCGCGCAGGCGCCGTACCGTCTCGTCGTCGGCCAGGCCGCCGCCCACGCAGATCGCGTCGGCGCCGGCCGCGACGGCGAGGACGCTGCCGCGCTCGATGCCGTAGGTGGCGGCGATGGCCTGCATCTCCATGCCGTCGGTGACGATCAGGCCGGTGTAGCCGAGGTCGCCGCGCAGGAGGTCGGTCAGGACCGGGCGGGACAGGGTCGCCGGGCCGTCGGGATCGAGGGCGGGGACGAGGATGTGCGCGCTCATCATCGCCCTCGTGCCGGCGGCGAGCGCCGCGCGGAACGGGGCGAGTTCGCGGTCCGCCAGCACGTCCAGGGCGGCGTCGATGCGCGGCAGCGCGTGGTGGGAGTCGACCGCCGTGTCGCCGTGGCCCGGGAAGTGCTTGGTGCAGGCCGCGACGCCCGCCGACTGGAGTCCGGTGACGTAGGCCGCCGTGTGGCGGGCGACCAGGGCGGGGTCGGCGCCGAAGGAGCGTACGCCGATCACCGGGTTGGAGGGGTTGGAGTTGACGTCCGCCGACGGAGCCCAGTTGAGGTTCACCCCGCAGGCGGCCAGACGGCGGCCCAGCTCGGACGCCACCTGCCTCGTCAGCTCCACGTCGTCCACCGCGCCCAGGGCGTGGTTGCCGGGGAAGCTGGAGCCGGTCCTCACCTCCAGCCGTGTCACATCACCCCCCTCCTCGTCGATCGCGACCAGCACATCGTCGCGCTCGGCACGCAACTGCGCGGTCAGGGCGGCCAGTTGCTCGGGCGAGGCGATGTTGCGGCCGAACAGGCCGACCGAGGCGAGGCCCTCGCCGAGGCGGCGCAGCAGCCAGTCGGGGGCGGTGGTGCCGGTGAAACCGGGCTGGAGGACCGTCAGCGCGTCGCGCGTCAGGGTGTCGGTGCCGCTGGCGATTGTCGTCATCGGGTTGCGTTATCCCTTCACCGCGCCGGCCGTCAGGCCGCTGACTGCCCTGCGCTGCAGGAAGACGAAGAGGATCAGGATCGGGATGGCGAAGAGGGAGGACGCCGCCATCGTCGCGCCCCAGTCGTTGCCGAACGCGGTCTGGAAGCTCGCCAGCCACAGGGGCAGGGTCTGCGCCTCGGCCTCCTTGTTCAGTACCAGGACGAGGGGAAATTCATTCCACGCGGTGATGAAACCGAACAGGGAGGTGGACATCAGGCCCGGGGCCAGCAGCGGCAGGATGACCTTGCGGAACGCCTGGGCACGGGTGCAGCCGTCGACCATCGCGGCCTCCTCCAGCTCCCGGGGCACCGCGGCGACGAAGCCGCGCAGGGTCAGGATGGTGAAGGGCAGGATCATCATCATGTAGAAGACCGTCAGCGGCAGCAGGCTGTTCAGCATCGACGCGTCCCGCACGATCATGTACATCGCGATGATCATGACCTCCCAGGGTGCCATCTGCGCCAGCATGAAGCCGATGACGAAGCCGCGCCGCCCCTTGAACCGCATCCGGGCGAGGGCGAAGGAGCCCGCGAGCGCGATGACCAGGGCCAGGACGACCGCGCAGACCGTGACGATCAGCGAGTTGGTGACGTAGGTCCAGAAGTGGTCGACGCCGGTCGCCCTCTTGAAGTGCTCGAAGGTGATGTCGGTCGGGAACCAGACCGGGTCCTCCGAGACGATGTCGCCGGTCGGTTTGAGGGCCGTGGCGAACATCCAGTACACGGGGAAGACGAAGCCGATGAACAAGGCGACGGCCGTGACGTTGGGCCACAGGCGGCCGAGGATCGAGCGCTTCACAGCCCGGCCTCCTCTTCCTCTCGCTTGAGCACGATCCTGAGGTAGTAGGCCGTCAGGCCGAGCAGGATCAGGATGGTCAGGACGGCGATCGCGGCGCCCATGCCGTAGTGCTGGTTGCCGACGCCCTCGATGTAGGCGTAGACGGGCAGGATCTCGGTGAGCCGGTCGGGGCCGCCGCCGTTGATGGTGAAGACCTGCACGAACGCCTTGAAGACCCAGATGATCTCCAGGAAGGTCGTGGCGTAGAGGAAGGGGCGCAGGAACGGGAGCGTCACCGTGGTGAAGCTCGTCCAGCCGCCCGCCCCGTCCAGCGCCGCGGCCTCGTACAGCTCGCCCGGGATGGTCGTCGTGGCTGCGTACAGGTTGATGGCGACGAACGGGATCGACTGCCAGACGATCAGTACCGTGACCACGAAGAACGTCGACATCTGGCTGCTGGTCCAGCTGTAGTCGGCCATGGAGTGCCAACCCAGCTTGTCCAGGACCCAGTTGACGACGCCGAAGCGCTGCGCGAACAGCCACTGGTAGACGGTGGTCGCGGCGACCACGGGCATCGCCCAGGCCAGCACGAGCCCGATCATCAGCATGACCCGCATCCGCCTGCCGAGGCGGGCCAGCAGCAGGCCGACCAGGGTGCCGAGGACCATGATCAGGGCGACGTTGACCGCCGTGAACAGGATCGAGCGCAGGGTGACGCGCCAGAAGTCCTCGCCGGTGAGGACCTCCCTGTAGTTGTCGATGCCGTTCCACTCGGTGGCGTGCTGGATCAGCTGCGCCATGTTGAGGTTCTGGAACGACAGCAGCACGTCCTTCAGCAGCGGCCAGCCCAGCAGCAGCACGGTGGCCGCGCAGGCCGGCAGCAGCAGGAGGTACGGGGCGAGCGCCCCGAGACGCGCCGCGGCTCGCGGCCTGGGCCCGGCGGGCCCGCTCGCGTCCCTCTTGGCCACGTCCACCGGGCCGGAGGGCGGCCGTTCGGTCTGCACGGTCATTGCTCGCGATCTCTCTTCTCGACCTACGTCCGTAGACCCGCGTACGGTCGCCGGGGCGGGGGCGTCACGCGCGTCCCCCGCCCCCGGCGCGCACGCCGGCGCCTTACTGCAGCCGGCTTACTGCCGCCGCTTACTGCTGCTGCGCGAGGCGCTTGTTGAACTCGTCCTCGACCTGCTTGGCGGCCTCGGCCGGGGACTTGCCGTTCAGGACGGCGGTCATGTACGTCTTGATCGGGTTGGGCGCGTTCTCGACGGCCGCCCACTCCGGGATCAGCGGCGTGGTGCCACCACCCGCGGCGGCCGACGCGGCGGCCTCGGCGACGACGTTGCCCTTGAGGTTGGTCTGCAGCGACTCCTTGTTGGGGATGACGCCGTTGAGCTTGGCCAGCTCGCCCTCGTACTCGTCGGACAGGGCGATCTTCAGGAACTCCTTGGCGAGCTCCTGCTTCTGGCTGCCGGCGGCGACGGCGAGGTTGGAGCCGCCGAGGAAGACACCCTCGGGCTTGTCGGCCGTGGCACCGGGGATGGTGAAGTAGCCGATCTCCTTCTCGATCTTCGGGTTGGCCTTGATCGCGATGCCGGCCTCCCAGCCCATGCCGATGAAGGCGCCGACGTCGCCCTTGCCGAAGACCTCGCCCTGCTGCGGGGTGGCCTCGTCCTTGTCCTTGGGCGCCTTGGACAGCGCCTGGAACTTCTTGTACGTCTCCATGGCGGCGGCGATCTTGGGGTCGTCGAGGTTGGAGACGTACTTGTCGCCGTCCTTCTTCACCAGCTCGGCGCCCTCACCGATGGTCAGGCCGACGAAGTGGTACCAGTTCTGCCCCGGCAGGTAGAGGGGCTCGGCGTCGGTCTTCTCGCCGATCTGCTGGAGGTCGGCGTAGAACTCGTCGCGGGTCTTGGGAGTGTCCTTGATGCCGGCCTCGGCCCAGATCTTCTTGTTGTAGAGGACGACGCGGTTGGCGAAGTACCACGGGGCGGCGTACTGCTTGCCGTCGTAGATCGAGGACTCGTTCAGGGACTCGGTCCACTCGGCGCCGATCTCGGTCTTGAGGTCGGCGAGGTCGGCGAGGCCGCCGGTCTTGGCGTAGGCGGGGGTCTGGGTGTTGCCGATCTCGAAGACGTCCGGCGGGTTCTCCTCCGACAGGGCGGTGGTCAGCTTCTGCTGGATGCCGTTCCACTGCTGGATCTGGAACTCGACCTTGGCCTTGGTCTTCTTCTCGAAGGCCGCGGCGACGTCCTTCTGCCACTGGTCGGGCGAGGAGCCGTCCATCACCCACACGGTGAGCGTCTGGCCCGCGTAGCCGTCCGCCCCGGCCTTGCCCCCGCCGTCGCCGTCGTCTCCCCCGCACGCCGCCAGCGAGATCATCATGCCCGCGACACCGATCGCGGATATCAGCTTGCGCTTCACGCCACCCTCCTCAGGGATGCCCACACCTCCCGCCCATGGGCGGACCTGGACCAATGGTGTAGACCAGTACGGGGAGCTTGGACCAGGCCATGAAGCGTGTCAAGGGCGGCCGAATAGCCCCTGACCAGCCGTTATGGGACCTACATATGCAGGAACCTTTAAGTAAGAAGGCAGCGAAAACAGCGGCGCCAGAGTACTCTCGTCCGCTAGACCACTCGGCAGTGTGGACTAGACCAGAAGAGGTGGCGACGGTATACACGAGGGATCACGATGTGACCCGCATCCGGAGCCGGGAAGGCAGAGCATGAGCACCGACGTCAGCAGTGCGGAGAACGAGACCGGCGCCACCGTCCGTACCGCCCGCGTGCCCAAGTACTACCGCCTGAAGAAGCATCTCCTCGACATGACGGAGACCCAGTCCCCCGGCACCCCGGTCCCTCCCGAGCGCACCCTGGCCGCCGAGTTCGACACCTCCCGCACGACCGTGCGCCAGGCCCTCCAGGAACTCGTCGTCGAGGGACGTCTGGAGCGCATCCAGGGCAAGGGCACCTTCGTCGCCAAGCCCAAGGTCGCGCAGGCCCTGCAACTCACCTCGTACACCGAGGACATGCGCGCCCAGGGCCTGGAGCCCACCTCGCAGCTGCTGGACATCGGCTACATCACCGCCGACGACCGCCTCGCCGAACTGCTCGACATCACGGCGGGCGGACGGGTGCTGCGCATCGAGCGACTGCGCATGGCGAACGGCGAGCCGATGGCCATCGAGACGACCCACCTGAGCGCGAAGCGCTTCCCGGCCCTGCGCCGCTCCCTGGTGAAGTACACCTCTCTCTACACCGCGCTCGCCGAGGTCTACGACGTCCATCTCGCCGAGGCCGAGGAGACCATCGAGACCTCCCTGGCGACCCCGCGCGAGGCCGGTCTGCTCGGCACCGACGTGGGCCTGCCGATGCTGATGCTGTCCCGGCACTCGCTGGACCGGGAGGGGCAGCCGGTGGAGTGGGTGCGGTCCGTCTACCGGGGCGACCGCTACAAGTTCGTCGCGCGGCTCAAGCGGCCGCGGGAGTAGGTCGGTTCGCGGTACGGCACGCGGTGTGGCACGCGGTGTGGCGCAACCGCACATCCTGCTCTACGTTCCGCCGGACCCGCGCCAGGGCTTCCGCTGCTGCTGAACGGTGCGCTGAATCCGTTATGCGGACAGGGGTTCCATAAAGCGGAACCGTCGCCTAGATTTCCTGCGCATTGCCCAGGTGATCAGTGAGGGGACGGAGCCGCCGTATGTCTGATGCGCCAGAAGTGAGACCACCGGTGGTGACACCCGTGCGCGTGGTCATCGCCCTCTGCCTGCTCGCGCCGTTCGCGGCGATGCTGTGGGTCGGCTCCTACGCGAAGGCGGACCCGGTCTTCGCCGGCATCCCGTTCTTCTACTGGTACCAGATGCTGTGGGTCGTCATCTCCACGGCGCTGACCATGATCGCGTACAAGCTGTGGCAGCGTGACCAGCGTGCACGTCGTGGGGGTGCCAAGTGAACGACGGCGTCAACGGCGTGGCACTCGCCGTCTTCATCTTCTTCTTCCTGCTCGTCACGGTGATGGGCTTCCTGGCCGCGCGCTGGCGCAGGGCCGAGAACGAGCACAGCCTCGACGAATGGGGCCTGGGCGGCCGGTCGTTCGGCACCTGGGTCACCTGGTTCCTGCTCGGCGGCGACCTGTACACGGCGTACACCTTCGTGGCGGTCCCGGCGGCGATCTACGCGGCTGGCGCGGCGGGCTTCTTCGCGGTGCCCTACACGATCCTCGTCTACCCCCTGATCTTCACGTTCCTGCCCCGCCTGTGGTCGGTCTCCCACAAGCACGGCTACGTGACGACCTCCGACTTCGTGCGCGGCCGGTTCGGCTCGAAGGGCCTGTCGCTGGCGGTCGCCCTCACCGGCATCCTCGCGACGATGCCGTACATCGCGCTCCAGCTCGTCGGCATCCAGGCGGTGCTGGACGTGATGGGCGTCGGCGGCGGCGAGAACACCCACTGGTTCATCAAGGACCTGCCCCTGCTGATCGCCTTCGGCGTGCTGGCGGCGTACACGTACTCCTCGGGTCTGCGGGCCCCCGCGCTGATCGCGTTCGTGAAGGACACGCTGATCTACATCGTGATCGCGGTGGCGATCATCTACATCCCGATCAAGCTGGGCGGGTTCGACGAGATCTTCGGCGCGGCGGAGAAGAAGTACACGGAGGCCGGCGCCGGTGGGCTGATCCCGGCTCCGGCGGCCCACTGGACGTACGCCACCCTGGCGTTCGGTTCGGCGCTGGCACTCTTCATGTACCCGCACTCGATCACGGCGACGCTGTCCTCGCGCAGCCGTGAGGTGATCCGCCGCAACACGACCATCCTGCCCCTGTACTCCCTGATGCTCGGCTTGCTGGCCCTGCTCGGCTTCATGGCCGTCGCGGCCGGAGTCCTCGTCACCAACCCGCAGCTGGCGATCCCGCAGCTTTTCGAGGACATGTTCCCCGCCTGGTTCGCGGGTGTGGCCTTCGCGGCGATCGGCATCGGCGCTCTGGTGCCGGCGGCGATCATGTCCATCGCGGCCGCGAACCTGTTCACCCGCAACATCTACAAGGACTTCATCAAGCCGGACGCGACGCCCGAGCAGGAGACGAAGGTCTCCAAGCTGGTCTCGCTGCTGGTGAAGGTGGGCGCGCTGGCCTTCGTGCTGACGATGGACAAGACGGTCGCGATCAACTTCCAGCTCCTGGGCGGCATCTGGATCCTGCAGACCTTCCCGGCCCTGGTCGGCGGCCTGTTCACCCGCTGGTTCCACCGCTGGGCCCTGCTGGCCGGCTGGGCGGTCGGCATGATCTACGGCAC
>NZ_JBEXQG010000014.1:0-155453 GCF_040612485.1 Streptomyces sp. NPDC006385 | reverse complement strand
AGTACGCCCAGTACGAGGGCTTCCGGGCGGCACGCCGAGAGAGCGCACCGGACGCCGCGCGGCCGCCCTTCGGGCGACGACGCCACTTTCGCAACCGGCCCTAGACCGGCCCGGCCACCACCGCCACCGTCTTCGGCAGCGACACACCGGAGCCGTCGCGGCGCGGGTCGATGTCCGGCAGCTCGGCCGGGGAGCCGTTCTTCTGCGCGGCCCGTGCCGGGACGGCTCCCGCCCAGGCCAGGGCCAGGCAGTCCTCGCCCTTCAGGAACCGCTGGCAGCGCACGCCACCCGTGGCGCGGCCCTTGCGGGGGTACTGGTCGAACGGCGTCAGCTTGGCGGTCGTCTGCACGGAGTCGTCCAGCGTGCCGCGCGAGCCCGCGACCGTGAAGACGACCGCGTCGTCCGCCGGGTCGACGGCCGTGAAGGAGATGACCTTCGCACCCGCCGCGAGCTTGATGCCCGCCATGCCGCCGGCGGCCCGGCCCTGCGGGCGGACCTGCGCGGCCTGGTAACGCAGCAGCTGTGCGTCGTCCGTGATGAAGACCAGGTCCTCCTCACCGGTGCGCAGCTCGACCGCGCCGACGATCCGGTCGCCCTCCTTGAGAGTGATGACCTCCAACTCGTCCTTGTTGGCCGGGTAGTCGGGCACCACACGCTTGACGACGCCCTGCTCGGTGCCCAGCGCCAGGCCAGGGGAGGACTCGTCGAGCGTCATCAGGCAGACCACGGTCTCGTCGCCCTGCAGGGACACGAACTCCGACAGCGGCGCGCCGCCCGAGAGGTTCGGTCTCGACGCCGTCTCCGGCAGCTGCGGCAGATCGATGACGTTGATGCGCAGCAGCCGACCCGTGGACGTCACCGCGCCCACCTCGCCGCGGGCCGTGGCCGGCACCGCCGAGACGATCACGTCGTGCTTGGAGCGCCTGGCCTCGCCGTCCTCCGCGAACGGGTCGCCGTTGGCCGTACGGGCCAGCAGACCCGTCGAGGACAGCAGCACCCGGCACGGGTCGTCCGCCACCTGCAGCGGAACGGTGGCGACCGAGGTGCCCGCCGACTCCAGCAGGACCGTACGCCGCTCGGTGCCGAACTTCTTGGCCACCGCAGCCAGTTCGGCGGAGACCAGCTTGCGCAGCTCCGCGTCCGACTCCAGGATCCGGGTCAGCTCGGCGATCTCCTCGTTCAGCCGGTCCTTCTCCGACTCCAGCTCGATGCGGTCGTACTTGGTGAGACGGCGCAGCGGCGTGTCCAGGATGTACTGGGTCTGGACCTCGCTCAGCGAGAAGCGCTCCATCAGGCGCTCCTTGGCCTGCGCGGAGTTCTCGCTGGACCGGATCAGACGGATGACCTCGTCGATGTCCAGCAGCGCCGTGAGCAGGCCCTCGACGAGGTGCAGGCGGTCGCGCCGCTTGCTGCGGCGGAACTCGCTGCGGCGTCGTACGACCTCGAAGCGGTGGTCGAGATAGACCTCCAGGAGCTCCTTGAGGCCGAGGGTGAGGGGCTGGCCGTCGACCAGCGCGACGTTGTTGATACCGAAGGACTCCTCCATCGGCGTCAGCTTGTACAGCTGCTCCAGGACCGCTTCCGGCACGAAGCCGTTCTTGATCTCGATGACCAGACGCAGGCCGTGCTCGCGGTCGGTGAGGTCCTTGACGTCGGCGATGCCCTGGAGCTTCTTCGAGCCGACCAGGTCCTTGATCTTGGCGATCACCTTCTCCGGGCCGACCGCGAAGGGCAGTTCCGTGATGACGAGGCCCTTGCGGCGGGCGGTCACCGCCTCGACGGACACGGTCGCGCGGATCTTGAAGGTGCCGCGGCCCGTCTCGTACGCGTCCCGGATGCCGGAGAGGCCGACGATCCGCCCGCCCGTGGGCAGGTCGGGGCCCGGGACGTGCTTCATCAGGGTGTCCAGATCCGCGTTCGGGTGGCGGATCAGGTGACGGGCGGCCGCGATGACCTCGGCGAGGTTGTGGGGCGGCATGTTCGTGGCCATGCCGACCGCGATGCCGGAGGCGCCGTTGACGAGGAGGTTCGGGAAGGCGGCGGGCAGGGCGACCGGCTCCCGCTCCTGACCGTCGTAGTTGGGGACGAAGTCGACCGTGTCCTCGTCGATCGACTCGGTCATCAGGCTCGTCGCCGC
The DNA here is from genome assembly GCF_040612485.1 of Streptomyces sp. NPDC006385. Taxonomy (NCBI): domain Bacteria; kingdom Bacillati; phylum Actinomycetota; class Actinomycetes; order Kitasatosporales; family Streptomycetaceae; genus Streptomyces; species Streptomyces sp. NPDC006385. The sequence continues at coordinate 153,316 of NZ_JBEXQG010000014.1, read as the reverse complement.
GGCTTGCCGGCACTCGGTGTATCGCATGGCGGCCGGCGGGTCGTCGTTGCCCAGCGAACCGAAGTTGCCGTGGCCGTCGACGAGCGGGACCCGCATCGAGAAGGGCTGGGCCATGCGCACCAGGGCGTCGTAGATCGACGCGTCACCGTGCGGATGCAACTTACCCATGACCTCGCCGACGACGCGGGCGCACTTCACATAGCCGCGGTCGGGGCGCAGGCCCATCTCGTTCATCTGGTAGACGATGCGGCGGTGCACCGGCTTGAGGCCGTCGCGGGCGTCCGGCAGGGCGCGGGAGTAGATGACCGAGTACGCGTACTCGAGGAAGGAGCCCTGCATCTCGTCGACGACGTCGATGTCGAGGATCTTCTCCTCGTACGAGTCGTCGGGCGGTGGGGTCTTCGTGCTGCGGCGGGCCATCGCTGCCGGCTCCTTAGGTTTCTGGTCGCTCGAGCGTGTGACGGGATCTGACGCGGACCATTGTGGACCGCGGCACTGACAACCTCCGACCAGGACCCGAATCTCGGCCTCCCACCCGGTGTCCGAGAAGTGTCGCCGACGCCGCCTTTCGTCCGCGACCGAGGGGACGGATCGGGCACCAACGCCCGCGCGCCGCGAGAGGTTCCGCGAAGGCAAGCGCGTGCCACGAGACCGTTCACTCGCCGGAGTGATCTCCTTCCGGACGATCGTCGACGCGGATGTGCCGGGGCGCGAGCACGCGGGAGCGTGCCGGCGGCTCCGCCCGCCGTACTCACGGCACACGCCGACGAGCAGTGCCGCAGCACCGCCCGGGCGGCGACCCCGGCTCGTCTTCACCACCGTCCGGACACATCGTTCTGACCGGGAACTTCGCCGACCCTTCGGACGCTGCATACAGTGGCAGGAACTGAGCACGCAGTGCTCGACACAACTGCAGTGCACGCGACCGGAAGGACACCTTGCCCATGGGTCACACGGCCACACCGGAGGCACAATCCGGCGGCCTCACCGCGACGGAGCACCGCCTGGCCAACGGCCTGCGCGTGGTGCTCTCCGAGGACCACCTCACGCCGGTCGCCGCGGTCTGCCTCTGGTACGACGTCGGCTCCCGCCACGAGGTCAAGGGCCGTACCGGACTCGCCCACCTCTTCGAGCACCTGATGTTCCAGGGCTCGGCGAGCGTGAAGGGCACGGGCCACTTCGAGCTCGTCCAGGGCGCGGGCGGCTCGCCGAACGGCACCACCAGCTTCGAGCGCACCAACTACTTCGAGACCATGCCCGCCCACCAGCTGGAGCTCGCGCTGTGGCTGGAGGCCGACCGCATGGGCAGCCTCCTGACGGCGCTCGACCAGGAGAACCTGGACAACCAGCGGGACGTCGTCAAGAACGAGCGCCGCCAGCGCTACGACAACGTCCCGTACGGCACCGCCTTCGAGAAGCTGACCGCCCTCACCTACCCGGACGGACACCCCTACCACCACACGCCGATCGGCTCGATGGCCGACCTGGACGCGGCCAGCCTGGAGGACGCCCGCGCGTTCTTCCGCACCTACTACGCGCCCAACAACGCCGTCCTCACCGTCGTCGGCGACATCGACCCGGAGCAGACGCTCGCCTGGGTCGAGAAGTACTTCGGCTCGATCCCGGCGCATGACGGCAAGCCCGAGCCGCGCGACGGCTCGCTGCCCGACATCATCGGCGAGCAGCTGCGCGAGGTCGTCGAGGAGAACGTCCCGGCGCGCGCGATGATGGCCGCCTACCGGCTCCCGCACGACGGCACGCGCGAGTGCGACGCGGCCGACCTGGCGCTCACCGTCCTCGGCGGCGGCGAGTCCTCCCGCCTGTACAACCGGCTCGTACGCCGCGACCGTACGGCCGTCGCGGCCGGGTTCGGCCTGCTGCGCCTGGCCGGGGCACCCTCCTTGGGCTGGCTGGACGTGAAGACCTCCGGTGACGTCGAGGTGCCGGTCATCGAGGCGGCCGTCGACGAGGAGCTCGCCCGCTTCGCCGCGGAGGGCCCCACCGCCGAGGAGATGGAGCGCGCCCAGGCTCAGCTGGAGCGCGAGTGGCTGGACCGGCTCGGCACGGTCGCGGGCCGCGCCGACGAACTGTGCCGCTACGCCGTCCTGTTCGGTGACCCGCAGCTCGCGTTCACCGCCGTGCAGCGCGTCCTCGACGTCACCGCCGAGGAGGTCCAGGCGGTCGCCAAGGCCCGTCTGCGCCCGGACAACCGCGCCGTGCTCGTGTACGAGCCGGTCGCCGGCGAGGCCGAGGACCTTCAAGCCGCCGCCACCGACGGGACCGCACCCGCCGGGACCACCGACGAGAACGAGGAGTCGGCGCAGTGACCGAGCTCGCCAGCATGGAGTTCCACCCGCAGCCCCAGGCCGGCGAGGCCCGGCCCTGGGCGTTCCCGGCGCCCGAGCGCGGTGAGCTGGACAACGGCCTGACGGTCCTGCGCTGCCACCGCCCCGGCCAGCAGGTCGTCGCCGTCGAGGTGCTCCTGGACACGCCCCTGGACGCCGAGCCGAAGGGCCTCGACGGCATCGCCACGATCATGGCGCGCGCCTTCTCCGAGGGCACCGACAAGCACACCGCCGAGGAGTTCGCCGCCGAGCTGGAGCGCTGTGGCGCCACGCTCGACGCCTACGCCGACCACCCCGGCGTCCGCGTCAGCCTCGAAGTGCCGGTCTCCCGTCTGCCCAAGGCGCTGGCGCTGCTCGCCGACGCGCTCCGGGCGCCCGCGTTCGCCGACGCCGAGGTCGAGCGCCTGGTCCGCAACCGGCTCGACGAGATCCCGCACGAGCTGGCCAACCCCTCGCGCCGTGCCGCCAAGGAGCTCTCCAAGGAGCTGTTCCCGGCGACCTCGCGCATGTCCCGTCCGCGCCAGGGCACCGAGGACACGGTCGCCGGCATCGACTCCTCGGCCGTACGCGCCTTCTACGAGCGGCACGTGCGCCCCGCCACCTCCACCGCCGTGGTCGTCGGCGACCTCACCGGCGTCGACCTCGACGCCCTGCTCGGCGACACCCTCGGCGCCTGGACCGGCTCCACGGCCGAGACCCGGCCCGTCCCGGCGGTGACCGCCGACGACACCGGCCGCGTCGTCATCGTGGACCGCCCCGGGGCGGTCCAGACCCAGCTGCTGATCGGCCGCCTCGGCCCCGACCGGCACGACCGCGTGTGGCCGGCGCAGGTGCTCGGCACGTACTGCCTGGGCGGCACCCTCACCTCCCGCCTGGACAAGGTCCTGCGCGAGGAGAAGGGCTACACCTACGGCGTGCGCGCCTTCGCGCAAGTCCTGCGCTCGGCCCCGGACGGCACGGGCGCGGCGATGCTCGCCATCAGCGGCTCCGTCGACACCCCGAACACCGGTCCGGCGCTGGACGACCTGTGGAAGGTCCTGCGCGGGGTCGCCGCCGAGGGGCTCACCGACGCCGAGCGGGACTTCGCCGTGCAGAACCTCGTCGGGGTGGCGCCGCTGAAGTACGAGACCGCCGCCGCCGTGGCGAGCACGCTGGCCGACCAGGTCGAGCAGAACCTGCCCGACGACTACCAGGCGACGCTGTACCGGCAGCTCGCCGCGACCGGCACCGTCGAGGCCACCGCCGCGGCCGTGAGCGCCTTCCCGGTGGACCGTCTGGTGACGATCCTCGTGGGAGACGCGGCGCAGATCCGGGAGCCGGTCGAGGCCCTCGGTATCGGCGAAGTCACCGTCGTGGCAGCCGAGTAGAGGCCGAGCAGAGGCCGAGGAGAGGTCGAGCAGAGGACGGGAACGGCGCCGGGCAGCGGCCGCGCGCGTAGGGGGCCCTGGTGACGACACAGTCACCAGGGCCCCCTTATGCCCGAATTGCGGGAGAGGTTGCCTGTCTGCCCTGTGGGATGCGCTACAAAAGCCACGATCGGTTTGGGGATGGAAAGTTGTCCCGCTTAGCGTCTTCCGGGCTGTCCGTCAGGCAGTGCGCCGCACCCGCGGCACCGGACAGCCATCGCCGAGTCCCCGTACGGCGCGAGCCAGGGGAGCCGGGGACCCACTCACGTCCCTGGGGTGAATCGGACGCCCGCGCGAGCCGCGAGGGCATCCGTAGGAGACCTTCCTGCTCCGAACCCGTCAGCTAACCCGGTAGGCGAGAGGGAAGGAAAGGACCAGCCACTACATGGCGTTCACCTGCGCCACCGGGAAGAACCGCCCCACCGGCAAGCACCGTCGGCCCAGCCGGTTCGAGCGCACCACCGCCCGTGCGGCCGGCGTCGCCGCACTCACCGCCACCGGCGTCATGGGCACCCTGGCCGCCCCCGCGCTCGCGGCCGAACCGGCCGCGGAGCAGACCGGCCTCATCCCCGCCATCACCGTCGACAACTCGATCGTCGAGCAGATCGACGCCCAGGCCGACGCGCAGGAGCAGGCGGCCAGGGAGGCCGCCGCCGCGAAGAAGGCGGCCGAGGAGGCCGCCCGCAAGAAGGCGGCGGAGAAGGCCAAGGAGGAGCGCGAGGCCAAGGAGCGTGCCGCCCGCGAGGCCGAGCGCAAGCGCCTGCTGTCCTACGTCGCCCCGATCTCCGGCTCGTACGTCTCCACCGGCTACAAGTCCGGCGGCGCCGTCTGGTCCTCCGGCAGCCACACCGGCGTCGACTTCCACGCCGCCAGCGGCACCCCCGTGCACGCGGTCGGCTCCGGCACGGTCGTGGAGGCCGGCTGGGGCGGGGCGTACGGCAACAACATCGTGATCAAGATGAACGACGGTACGTACACGCAGTACGGGCACCTGTCGTCCATCGGGGTCTCGGTGGGGCAGACGGTCACGCCGGGCCAGCAGATAGGCGTGTCCGGCGCCACCGGCAACGTCACCGGACCGCACCTGCACTTCGAGGCCCGCACCACGGCGGAGTACGGATCCGACATCGATCCCGTCGCCTACCTGCGCTCGCACGGCGTCGACATCTGACGGTCCCACCGCGCTCCCCGAAGCCCCGGCTCACCGAGCCGGGGCTTTCGGCGTTTCCGTGACGATCGGCTGTCCAAAAAATATCCATGGATTCCGGCCCGCCGTCGGAAATTCCGGCCGGTTGCAATAGAGTCACTCAGCACACGTCATTCGTCGACGTTTCACGGGGATTAAGGCGGAGGTCGGTCATGCGTATTCCGGCGCACTCGGTATGCACCGCGATCCGGGACGACATCGTCGCCGGTGTCCACGAGCGCGGCAGCCGGCTCACCGAGGAACTCCTCGCACGCCGCTACGGCGTCTCCCGCGTCCCCGTGCGGGAGGCGCTGCGCACCCTGGAGGCGGAGGGATTCGTGGTGACCCGGCGGCACGCGGGCGCGTGCGTCGCCGAACCGACCGAGCAGGAGGCCGCCGACCTGCTGGAGATGCGCACCCTGCTGGAGCCGCTCGGCGCCTCGCGGGCCGCCCAGCGGCGCACCGAGGCCCATCTCAAGGTGCTGCGCGGCCTGGTCAGGCTTGGCCAGGAGCGGGCCAGGAGAGGGAACAGCGAGGATCTGCGCTCCCTGGGCGGCTGGTTCCACGAGACGCTGGCCCAGGCATCCGGCAGCCCCGCCCTGACCTCGACGCTGACCCAGCTGCGCCACAAGATCGCCTGGATGTACGCCGTGGAGCCGCCGGTCGATCCCGTGGAGTCCTGGACCGAGCACGGCGCGATCGTGGACGCCGTGGCGCGCGGTGACGGCGAGCGCGCCCGGTCGATCACGGCGCTGCACACCGAGCGCGCCATCTCCGCGCACCGGCTGCGGTTCGGTCCCGGTGGTGATCGCGGGGAGCGTGTGAGGAATTCGCAACATCCCGTAAACATGCCGAGTCTGCGACATTAACAGGAGCGCCGTATACAAAGGGGGGATATTCGGGGGTGCGGAATTTCCGCTGCCCTTTTCCGGGTGTGCCATTAATTCTCTCAAGTGCCCGCCTGGAAAACGCGGCGCCTGCCCTGAAACAGCGAAGCCGCGCCCGCCGGAAAGGCGGACGCGGCTTCACCGCTTGCTGCGAAGACCCGCTCAGGTCGTTCAGACCGTCTCGGGAAGCTCCTCAAGGCCCTCGGAGACCAGCTTCGCCAGACGGTCGAGGGCGGCGTCCGCACCCTCGGCGTCGGAGGCGAGGACGATCTCCTCGCCGCCCTGGGCGCCCAGGCCCAGAACGGCCAGCATGGAGGCCGCGTTGACGGGGTTGCCGTCGGCCTTGGCGATCGTCACCGGGACGCCTGTGGCCGTGGCGGCTCGGACGAAGATGGAGGCGGGGCGGGCGTGAAGGCCCTCGGCCCAGCCGACGTTGACGCGGCGCTCAGCCATGTGTTGCTGCCCTTCGGTGTTCAGGGTTGTCTAGACCAGTTTCCCACACGCGTGAAGCACGTCGGGAGGGGACGGAACGCCCCTCCTTCGGTGACCGTCGGGTCGCGGCCTCGACCCGACGTACGTCCTCCACAGACTGCCTCGCGCCGTTGTCATACGCGAGCCGTACTCTGGGGCCCATGCAGACCTCGTCGGACCGGCACGAGTACCCCGCCCACTGGGAAGCCGACGTGGTGCTGCGCGACGGCGGCACCGCGCGCATCCGCCCCATCACCGTTGATGACGCCGAGCGCCTGGTCAGCTTCTACGAGCAGGTGTCGGACGAGTCGAAGTACTACCGCTTCTTCGCGCCCTACCCGCGACTGTCCGCCAAGGACGTCCACCGCTTCACGCACCACGACTTTGTGGACCGGGTGGGACTCGCGGCCACGGTGGGCGGCGAGTTCATCGCAACCGTACGCTACGACCGGATCGGCGCCGACGGAATGCCCGCGTCGGCACCCGCCGACGAGGCCGAGGTCGCCTTCCTGGTCCAGGACGCCCACCAGGGGCGCGGCGTCGCCTCCGCCCTGCTGGAGCACATCGGCGCCGTCGCGCGCGAGCGCGGGATCCGCCGGTTCGCCGCGGAGGTGCTGCCCGCCAACACCAAGATGATCAAGGTGTTCACGGACGCCGGCTACACCCAGAAGCGCAGCTTCGAGGACGGCGTCGTACGCCTGGAGTTCGACCTGGAGCCGACGGACCGCTCGCTCGCCGTGCAGTACGCGCGCGAGCAGCGCGCCGAGGCGCGGTCCGTGCAGCGGCTGCTGGTGCCCGGCTCCGTCGCCGTCATCGGCACCGGCCGCACGCCCGGCGGGGTGGGCCGCAGCGTCCTGGGCAATATCAAGGACGCCGGGTACACGGGGCGGCTGTATGCCGTGAACAAGGCGTTCCCGGAGGACCTCAAGGAACTCGACGGGGTGCCGGCCCACCGCTCCGTGCGGGACATCGACGGGCCGGTCGACCTCGCCGTGGTCGCCGTGCCCGCCGAGTACGTCCCCGAGGTGGTCACCGAGTGCGGTGAGCACGGCGTGCAGGGGCTGGTCGTGGTCTCCGCCGGGTACGCCGAGAGCGGGCCCGACGGGCGCGAGCGCCAGCGCGCACTCGTCCGGCACGCGCGCGCGTACGGCATGCGCATCATCGGCCCGAACGCCTTCGGGATCATCAACACCTCGGCCGACGTACGGCTGAACGCCTCGCTGGCCCCCGAGATGCCCCGCCCGGGCCGGATCGGGCTGTTCGCTCAGTCCGGTGCCATCGGGATCGCGCTGCTGTCCCGGCTGTACCGACGCGGCGGCGGGGTCACCGGCGTCACAGGCGTGTCGACCTTCGTCTCGTCCGGCAACCGGGCCGACGTGTCCGGCAACGACGTCCTCCAGTACTGGTACGACGACCCGGACACCGACGTCGTCCTGATGTACCTGGAGTCCATCGGCAACCCACGCAAGTTCACCCGCCTCGCCCGGCGTACGGCGGCTGCCAAGCCGTTGGTCGTGGTGCAGGGCGCGCGGCACGGCGGCGCGGCGCCGCAGGGGCACGCGGTGCGGGCCACGCGGTTGCCGCACGCCACGGTGTCCGCGCTGCTGCGGCAGGCCGGCGTGATCCGGGTGGACACGATCACCGAGCTGGTGGACGCGGGGCTGCTGCTCGCCCGGCAGCCACTGCCGGCCGGGCCGCGGGTGGCGATCCTGGGGAACTCCGAGTCGCTGGGGCTGCTGACGTACGACGCGTGCCTGTCCGAGGGGCTGCGGCCGTTGCCGCCGCTGGATCTGACGACGGGGGCGTCGGCGGAGGACTTCCGGGCGGCCTTGGCGCGCGCCTTGGCGGACGACACCTGCGACGCGGTGGTGGTGACGGCGATTCCGGCCATCGGGGAGGTCTCACCCGGAGACGCGGAGCTGGCGGAGGCGCTGAGGTCGGCGGCCGAGCGGGTGCCGGGCAAGCCGGTGCTGGTGGTGCACGTGGAGCTCGGAGGACTCGCGGAGGCACTGTCGGCGGCGGCCAGCACCGCACCACAGGCGGGCACGACGGCACCCGGCGCCACAGGCCGGACCCACCCCTTCCGCCCCCTGGACTTCCTGGCCGAGACGCCGCCCGACAAGTCGGACACCTCCGAGACCCCCCGCCTCATCCCCGCCTACCCCGCCGCCGAGCGTGCCGTCCGGGCGCTCGCCGAAGTCGTCAAGTACTCCCAGTGGCGCCGCGAGGCGGCCGACCCCGGGAAGGTGCCCGAGTACGAGGACATCGACGAGAAGGGGGCCGCCCGGCTGATCGACGGGCTGCTCGCGCGCGGGCAGGGGCTCACGCTCGGCACCGACGAGACGTGTGACCTGCTCGGGAAGTACGGCGTCCATGTGCACCGCGCCCTGCACGCGCCCACCCCCGAAGCCGCCGCCGACGCGGCCCGCGCCCTCGGCTACCCCGTCGCCCTCAAGGCCACGGCCCCGCACCTGCGGCACCGCGCCGACCTGGGCGGCGTACGGCTCGATCTCGCCGACGAGGAGCAACTGCGGCGGGCGTACGCCGAGTTGACCGCGCTGTTCGGAAAGCCGGAGGAGCTGCGGCCGGTCGTGCAGCGGATGGCACCGCGCGGCGTCGACACCGTCGTACGGGCCGTGATCGACCCGGCCGCCGGTGCCGTGCTGTCCTTCGGGCTCGCCGGAGCCCCCTCGCAGTTGCTCGGGGACATGGCGCACCGGCTGATCCCGGTCACCGACCGCGAGGCGACCTCGATCGTCCGCTCGATCCGGACCGCACCGCTCCTCTTCGGCTGGCGCGGCTCCGCACCCGTCGACACCCCTGCCCTGGAGGAGCTGCTGCTGCGGGTCTCGCGGCTCGTCGACGACCATCCCGAGGTCGTCGCGGTCACCCTGGAACCGGTCGTCGTCGCCACGCACGGCCTGAGCGTGCTCGGCGCCTCCGTACGCCTCGCCCCGCCCCCCGCCCGCGACGATCTCGGCCCGCGGACACTCCCCGTGTACTGAGTCGGCACAGTCGGCACAGGGACTGCCGTGAGCGGTGCCTCGCAGTCAGTGCGCCCCCGTAGGATGGACGTCATGGCCAAGACCAGTACGACGACCCAGGGGCTGCGTGCGGCGATCGAACGCAGCGGCTACTACCCGGCCCTCGTGGCCGAGGCGGTGGAGGCCGCCGTGGGCGGCGAGCCCATCCGGTCGTTCCTGGTCCATCAGGAGACGACGTTCGACCAGAACGAGGTGCGGCGGCACGTGACCGTGCTCGTCCTCACCGGCAACCGCTTCATCGTCAGCCACACCGACGAGCAGGCCGCCGACACCACCTCCCCGACGCCGTACGCCACGACGTCCACGGAGTCCGTGAAGCTCGACCGGATCTCGTCGGTCGTCGTCAGCCGCGTGGTCGCCAACCCCGAGCAGTACACCCCGGGCACCCTGCCCCGCGAGGTCGTGCTGACCATCGGCTGGGGCGCCGTCTCTCGCATCGACCTGGAGCCCGCCGCCTGCGGCGACCCCAACTGCGAGGCCGACCACGGCTACACGGGCAGTTCGACGGCGGACGACCTCAGCCTGCGCGTCAGCGAGGCCGGTGACGGCCCGGAGACGGTGCGCCAGGCGCTCGCCTTCGCCCAGGCGCTCTCCGAGGCGACCGCGGACCTCACCCGCTGATGGCACAGTCCACCGCCTGGGATCCGCATCCGGAGCCCCTCGCCGTCGAGTCCGCGCCGCTCCCCGAGTACGGCAGCGGCTCGCTCGCCGATCTGCTGCCCACGCTGGCCGCGGGCATGGCCGTACCGAACATGACCGCCGCCATCCCGGAGCTGACCGCCGCCGACCGGAACTGCGTGTTCCTCATCGACGGCCTCGGCTGGCAGCAGCTCAGGGCGCACCCCGAGGACGCGCCGTTCATGACCTCGCTGCTGAGCAGCTCGCGCGGCGGCACCGGGCGCCCGATCACCGCCGGCTACCCGGCGACCACCGCGACCTCCCTCGCCTCGGTCGGCACGGGCCTGCCGCCGGGCGCGCACGGCCTGCCCGGCTACACGGTGCGCAACCCCGAGACCGGCGAGCTGATGAACCAGCTGCGCTGGAACCCGTGGACGTCGCCGCGCGTCTGGCAGCCGTATCCCACGGTGTTCGAGCTGGCACATCGGGCGGGCGTGCACGCGGCCCAGGTGTCGTCACCCGCCTTCGAGAACACCCCGCTGACCAAGGTCGCGCTCAGCGGCGGAACGTTCCTCGGACGGCTGACCGGTGAGGAACGCATGGACCTCGCGGCCGAGCAACTGGCCGCGGGCGACCGTTCCTTGGTGTACACCTACTACGCCGAGCTGGACGGCGCCGGCCACCGCTTCGGCGTCGACTCGGACACCTGGCGCGGCCAGCTCATGTACGTCGACCGGCTCGTCCAGCGCCTGGCCGAGCAACTGCCGCCGCGCAGCGCGCTCTACGTCACCGCCGACCACGGCATGATCGACGTGCCCTTCGACGAAGACCACCGCATCGACTTCGACGAGGACTGGGAGCTGCGCGCCGGTGTCGCCCTGCTCGGCGGCGAGGGCCGGGCGCGGCACGTCTACGCGGTGCCGGGCGCCGCGCAGGACGTCCTGACCTGCTGGCGCGAGGTGCTCGGCGAGCAGTTCTGGGTGGCCTCCCGGGACGAGGCGGTCGCGGCGGGCTGGTTCGGGCCGCAGATCGACGAACGGGTGTACGACCGCATCGGGGACGTGGTCGCGGCCGCGCGCGACGACGTCCTGATCATCGCGTCCGAGCGAGAGCCGAATGAGTCGGCCATGGTCGGCAACCACGGTTCGATGACCCCCGCCGAGCAGTTGGTCCCGCTGCTCGAAGTACGCTCCTGACACCTCCTTCAGTCCTCCTCGCCGCCGAAAGGTGCTCAACTCGACATGCCCGAGCTGGTGTTCTTCTCCGGAACGATGGACTGCGGGAAGTCGACGCTGGCTCTCCAGATCGAGCACAACCGTTCGGCGCGTGGCTTGCAGGGCATGATCTTCACGCGTGACGACCGCGCCGGCGAGGGCAAGCTGTCCTCGCGGCTCGGCCTGGTCACGGACGCGGTCGAGGTCGAGGACGGGACGGACCTGTACGGGTACCTCGTCGACCACCTCTCCCAGGGCGGCCGCGCGGACTACGTCATCGCCGACGAGGCCCAGTTCCTCGCCCCGGACCAGATCGACCAACTCGCGCGCGTGGTCGACGACCTGGGCCTGGACGTCTACGCCTTCGGCATCACGACCGACTTCCGCAGCAAGCTGTTCCCCGGCTCCCAGCGCCTGGTGGAACTCGCCGACCGGGTCGAGGTGCTGCAGGTCGAGGCCCTGTGCTGGTGCGGTGCCCGCGCCACGCACAACGCCCGCACGATAGGCGGCGAGATGGTCGTCGAGGGCGCCCAGGTGGTCGTCGGCGATGTGAACCAGGCGGACGCCGTCGGCTACGAGGTGCTGTGCCGCCGCCATCACCGGCGCCGCATGACGGCGGCCAGCGCCCGCGCGGCGGCGCTGTCCCCCGACGTCCTGCCGGTGCAGCCGGTCTGAGCGGGGCAGGCGTCCGGCAGCCGATCACGAGGGCGGCTCGGACCGGGCGCCGTCAGCGCGGCGTCTGGATCAGGGAGAACCGGGCCCCCTCCGGGTCCGACACCGTTGCCACGCGCCCATGGGCGCTGTCCTCGGCCGGCCGGAGCACATGGCCGCCGAGCTCGACGATCCGGGCCAGCGTCTCGTCCGTGTCGGCGACGTCGAAGTACGTCATCCAGTGCGGGCCCCGGTCGCGGGGCAGGGCGTTGCCGACGCCGTGGATGTCGGCGACCGGGCGGCCGTCGATGCGCAGGGTGACGTGGTCGGAGTCGGCGCAGACCTCCGGCTCCTCCTCGTAGGCGAACACGCTCTGGTAGAACTTGGCGACGTTCACGGTCTCGAAGGTCAGCAGCTCGTTCCAGGCGGGGGTGCCCGGCACGCCCGTGATCGCCGTGCCGTGGTGGGCCGCCGCCTGCCAGATGCCGAAGACGGCGCCGGAGGGGTCGGAGCAGATCGCCAGTCGGCCGGCCTCTGCGGCGTCCAGCGGACCCACCCCGACGGTGCCGCCGCACAGCCGTACCGTCTCGGCGGTCAGGTCCGCGTCGTTCGAGGCGAGATAGGGCGTCCACGCGATGGGAAGGTGACGGTCGGGCGGTAGCTGGCCGATGCCGGCCACCTCACGGCCGTTCAGCAGGGCCCGCACATAGGGGCCGAGTTGGCGGGGGCCGGGCTCGAACTCCCAGCCGAACAGCGCTCCGTAGAACTCCTCGGTCGCGGCCAGCCCGTGCACCATCAGACTCACCCGGCAGGGCGTGCCGGGCGCGTGCCGGGCGTGCGTCGCGCCGTTCGGGCCGGCCGACCCCCGTGCTTCGGTCATCCGTCACTCTCTCCTCGGCCCCCTCGTGGGTGCCGTGTCGTCTCCGCTGTCCCGACCCCCGTGCCGATGCTCGCACCACCCGCGGCCGCGCGCGCTGCGGGCGCGCCGCCGCACGACGGCCGGCGCCCGGAGGGTGCCCGGTGTGCGATTTACCGCCGGTTTCCGTGCGATTGCCCACGGATGTCGATCGTCTGTACAGCATGTGCCTGATCCCGTACGCCTGGTGATCGGGCCTGTCCGGCGGGCAGAGTAACCGGAGCCGGGCGATGCGGCCACCCCGTGCGCAAGGATGGTGGCCATGAACGCCATCATCTCCGCATCCGAACTCGCGAGCGAACTGACGGGCGGGAACCCGCCGGTGTTGCTCGACGTCCGCTGGCAGCTCAGCCTGGGCAAGGCGTCCGGTGAGCCGCCGTTCGACGGCCGTGCGGCGTACGAGGCCGGGCACATCCCCGGCGCGGTCTACGTCGACCTCGACCGGGAGCTGGCCGCCGCGCCCGGTTCGCGTGGCCGCCACCCGTTGCCGGACTTGGCCGAATTCGGCGTGGCGATGCGGCGGGCGGGCGTGTCGTCCCGGATGCCGGTCGTCGTGTACGACGGCGGGCAGGGCTGGGGAGCGGCCCGGGCGTGGTGGCTGCTGCGCTGGACGGGTCACCCGAACGTGCGGGTCCTCGACGGCGGACTGCCGGCCTGGGAAGGGCCGCTGGAGACGTCCGTACCGACCCCTGCGGAGGGGGACTTCGAGCCGGCGCCCGGGGCCACGGGGCTGCTCGACGCCGACGGTGCCGCGGCGCTGGCCCGGGCCGGAGTGCTGCTGGACGCACGGGCTGGGGAGCGCTACCGCGGCGAGGTCGAGCCGATCGATCCGGTCGGCGGCCACATCCCGGGCGCCGTGTCCGCGCCCACCAACGAGAACGTGACGGCGGACGGCCGCTTCCTGCCCGCCGAGGACCTCGCGGCGCGCTTCGAGGCGCTGGGGGTGTCCGAGGGCGCGGAGGTCGGCGTGTACTGCGGCTCGGGAGTCTCCGCAGCCCATGAGGTGCTGGCACTGGCGGTCGCGGGCATTCCGGCGGAGCTGTACGTCGGTTCGTGGTCGGAGTGGTCGTCGGACCCCTCGCGGCCGGTGGCGGTGGGGCCGGATCCGCAGTAGGGCGGCGTTGGGCTGACGAAGGGGGCGCGGACCTCGATGGGCGCCCCTCTCGCACAGCACGAGGGCCACGCTGCGGTCGGCGTGGCCCTCGTCCTCGTACGGCCGCGTCAACAGCCGTACGACCGACTTACTCCTGCTTCTTGCGGCGCGTCCCGAACACGATCTCGTCCCAGCTCGGGACGGCGGCCCGGCGGCCGGGGCGGACGCCGTCCGCTTCGGCCTGGCGGTCCGTGGCGCCGATGAGGCGGTCGCGGTGGCTGCCGACGGAGCGGGGCATCAGAACGTCCGCGTAGGCGGAGCCGGCCGATGCGGCGGGGGCGGGAGGCTCCTCCGCGGCAGGTTCGTCGGCGGGTTCCTCCGTGTCCGGTTCCGTCGGGCGTTCCGGTACCACCAGGTCGCCGCGGAAGCTGGGCACCGCCTCCAGCAGGCTGGTCAGCGAGTCCCTTTCCTCCGTGGTCTCCTCGGCCGGTTCGGAGGCCTGTGCCGGCAGGCTCGGCCGGTCGAGGGCGCGGTCCAGCGAACGCTCGCGCGGGAGCCGGGCGATCCGCGGCACGAACGGGAAGCTGGGCTCCGGCGCCGCGAGGTCGTCGGACTCGCCGATCAGCGAGCGCGCCTCGTCGTCGACGGCCTGGACGAGCCGCCGGGGCGGGTCGTAGGTCCAGCTCGCCGAGTGCGGTTCGCCCGCCACCGTGTAGACCAGCAGCACTTCCCAGGTGCCGTCGTCACGGCGCCAGGAGTCCCACTGGACGGTGTCCTTGTCGGCGCCGCGCAGCAGCAGCCGCTCCTGGACGGCCTCCCCGAGCTGCGGTCCGGCGGCGTTCTCGCCGGGCCTGCGGACGGGGGTCTTGCGGGCCCGCTCGGCCATGAACGCGCGCTCGGCGAGGACGGGGCCCTCGAAGCGGCGCACGCGGTCGACGGGGATGCCGGCGAGTTGGGCGACCTCTTCCGCGGTCGCACCAGCGCGTATACGCGCCTGGATGTCACGGGGGCGGAGATGGCTCTCCACCTCGATCTCGATCTGGCCGAGACGGGGACGGTCGCCGCGCACGGCGGCGCGCAGGCGTTCGTCGATCGGAAGCGTGTACTCCGTAGAGTCGGCAGCCTTGAGCACCAGCCGTGTGCCGTCATTCGAGACGGCCACGACACGCAGTTCGGGCATGGGGACCTCCCGGGTGGTGCCTGCCGACGTCACGTGCGTCGCTGCTTCCGCTAGTCGAGTGTGGCCTGCCCGGGTGCAGCCTGCCACAACCTTGCCGAGTTGCCCGGCGTGTCGGGCACGGGCCCTGGATCGCCGTTATGGCACGGTTACCTATTCGCAACGCTAAGTGACCAACTCCGTCACCCTGTGCAACTAGCCCCCTCCCGGCGGTCCTTGAAGGCCACGGACGCCCTGGCGGGAGACCGGACCCAGGGCTCGCAACAGTACTCCATTTGGGCCACGTGCGTGGATTGGCACGCCGCCCGACTTCCGGCAAGAAGCGCGACTCGGCCGCCGGTTGAGCGGTTCCAGGATCTTGAACGTGGCGTACTTCACGCAATCCGCAGAAACGGAACTAATGGATTTCGCCTGTACGTCGCGTCGGCTACGTCCCCAACACCCTGCGCAGGTAGTCGTTCTGGAACCGGCGGTCGGGGTCCAGCCGGTCCCGCAGTTCCGTGAACTCGCCGAAGCGCGGGTACACCTGGGCGAGGTACTCGGCGTCCCGGGTGTGCACCTTGCCCCAGTGCGGCCGCCCCTCGTGCGCGGTGAAGATGCGCTCGGCGGCGGTGAAGTAGCGCTGATACGGGGTGCCTTTGACCATGTGCACGGCGATGTAGGCGCTGTCGCGGCCCGAGGCGGTGGAGAGCGTGATGTCGTCGGCCGGCGCGGTACGCACCTCGACGGGGAAGCTGACCCGGAGGCCGGAGCGGTCGACCATCGCCTTCAGTTCGCGCAGCGTCTCGACCACGGCCTCGCGCGGGACGGCGTACTCCATCTCCACGAAACGCACCCGGCGCGGTGATGTGAAGACCTTGTAGGGGATGTCGGTGTAGGTCCGGGCGGACAGGGCCTTGCTGGAGATCTGGGCGATCGCGGGGATCGTGGCGGGCACCGCGCGGCCCACCCACTGGGCCACCTGGAAGACGCCGTTGGAGAGGAACTCGTCCTCGATCCAGCCCTGGAGCTGCGGCACCGGCCTCTCCGGGCCCGCGCTGCGGTTGTTGCGCTTGGTGTTGGTGTTGCCGGTGTGCGGGAACCAGTAGAACTCGAAGTGCTCGTTCTCGGCCCAGAGTTCGTCGAAGTCCGCCAGGACCTTGTCGAACGGCATCGGCTCCTCGCGCGCGCTGAGCAGGAAGAGGGGCTCCACGGCGAAGGTGATCGCGGTGACGATGCCCAGCGCGCCGAGGCCGATCCGAGCGGCCGCGAAGACCGCGCGTTCTTCATCGGTCCCCTTCTCGGAGCAGGTGAGTACCGAGCCGTCTGCCGTCACCAGCTCCAGCGCCTTGATCTGGGCGGCGATCGAGGCCGACTCGCGGCCCGTGCCGTGGGTGCCCGTACTGGTGGCGCCGGAGACCGTCTGCTCCATGATGTCGCCCATGTTCGTCAGCGACAGGCCCTCGCGCGCCAGGGCCATGTTGAGCCTCTTGAGCGGGGTGCCGGCCTCGACCGTGACCGTCATGGCGTCCCGGTCGATGGTGCGTATTCCGGTCAAGAGTTGAGGGCGGATCAACACACCGTCGGTCGCGGCGATGGACGTGAAGGAGTGTCCGGCGCCGACCGCCTTCACTCTCAGGCCGTCCTCGGCGGCCCGGCGTACCGCCGCGGACAGCTCGTCCACAGAGGCCGGAGTGACCTCCCGCGCGGGGCGGGCGGCGACATTGCCGCCCCAGTTACGCCACGTTCCGTTCCTGCCGCTCGCTGTGCTGCTCAACGGTGCCTCCCCGACGCGGAGCCGGCCTGCTGAGCCGGCGGTACCCCAGGAAACCGACCGCGACCGCGACGGCCCCGGCCACCGCCGGAACCCCGTACCCGGCCTCCGCACCGGCCGCGTCGATCACCCAGCCGGCCATGGAGGAGCCGAGCGCGACCCCGACCGCGAGCCCGGTGCTCACCCAGGTCATGCCCTCGGTCAGTTGCGCGCGTGGTACGTGCTCTTCGATCAGGGACATGGTGGTGATCATCGTGGGAGCGACAGCCATGCCCGAGACGAACAGCGCCACGGCCAGAAACGGCAGGTTCCCGACCAGTAGGAGGGGGATCATACTCACGGCCATGGCGCATATGCCCAGCAGCCAGCGAGGTTCGGGCGCCCCCTTGAAGCGCAGCAGCCCGAAGACGAGCCCCGCCGCGCAGGAACCCGTCGCGTACAGCGCGAGGACCACGCTCGCGGCGCCCTTGTGCCCCTGCTCGTCCGCGAAGGCCACGGTGACCACGTCTACGGCCCCGAAGATCGCTCCGGTCGCCACGAACGTGGCCACCAGGACCTGCAGCCCCGGGGAGCGCAGGGCCGAGCTGCCGCCCTTGTGCTCGCTCGGATGCGGCGCGGGCTCGGTGGCCCGCTGCGCGGTCAGCCAGAAGACACCGACCGCGAGGAAGCAGCCGGCGAGCAGCGGCCCCGCCTCCGGGAACCACGCCGTGGACAGGCCGATGGAGATGATCGGCCCGAAGATGAAACAGATCTCGTCGACCACGGACTCGAAGGAGTACGCGGTGTGCAGCTGAGGCGTCCCCCGGTACAGCGCGGCCCAGCGGGCGCGGGTCATCGCCCCGACGCTCGGCACGCAGCCGATGCCGACACAGGCCGCGAACAACACCCAGTCCGGCCACCCGTAGTGCGCGGCGAACAGCAGCGCGGCCGCGCCCACGAGCGAGATCAGCGTCGCCGGACGCAGCACCCGCCGCTGCCCGTACTGGTCGACCAGCCGTGACACCTGGGGACCCGCCACCGCCGCGGCGAGCGCGATGGTGGCCGACAGGGCGCCGGCGAGGCCGTAGCGCCCGGTCAGCTGGGAGATCATCGTCACCACGCCGATGCCCATCATCGACAGCGGCATCCGGCCGAGGAAGCCCGCGGCGGAGAATGCCTTGCTGCCGGGGGCGGCGAACAGGGCGCGGTAGGGGCTGGGCACTGGAGTCTCCGGTCAGGCGGGAGCAGCGGGGGACTGCGGCGGCTCGGGGTGGCTTGCGACGCGCGGTAAGGCATGTGGATGGCCGATACAGCTTACGAGTTAGGTGACCCTAACGCACCTGGTCGGACGAGCCGGGAACCCGGGTGGTCACCCCACCGTTTCCCGGCTGTCAGTACCGGATGACAGGATCGACCCATGCCAGACGCGCACGATGCCAGCCCCTACGACGCCCTGCTCCTGCTCTCCTTCGGCGGCCCCGAGGGCCCGGACGACGTGATCCCGTTCCTGGAGAACGTCACCCGCGGGCGGGGCATCCCCAAAGAGCGCCTCAAGGAAGTCGGTGAGCACTACTTCCTGTTCGGCGGTGTCAGCCCCATCAACGACCAGAACCGCGCCCTGCTGGACGCCCTCCGCAAGGACTTCGCCGAGCACGGCCTGGATCTGCCGATCTACTGGGGCAACCGCAACTGGGCGCCGTACCTGACGGACACGCTGCGCGAGATGGTCGCCGACGGCCGCCGCCGCGTTCTCGTCTTCGCCACCAGCGCGTACGCCTCGTACTCGGGCTGCCGCCAGTACCGCGAGAACCTCGCCGACTCGCTCGCGGCGCTGGAGGCCGAGGGCCTCGAACTCCCCGAGGTCGACAAGCTGCGGCACTACTTCAACCACCCCGGCTTCCTCGAGCCGATGATCGACGGCGTGCTCGCCTCCCTCGCCGATCTCCCCGAGGACGTCCGCGACGGCGCCCACATCGCCTTCTCGACCCACTCGATCCCGACCGCCGCCGCCGACACCTCGGGCCCCGTCGAGGACCACGGCGACGGCGGGGCGTACGTCAAGCAGCACCTGGACGTCGCGCGGCTGATCGCCGACGCCGTCCGCGAGCGCACCGGCGTCGACCACCCCTGGCAGCTCGTCTACCAGTCCCGCTCCGGCGCCCCGCACATCCCATGGCTGGAGCCCGACATCTGCGACCACCTTCAGGAGCGGCACGCGGCCGGGGCCCCGGCGGTCGTCATCTCGCCCATCGGCTTCGTCTCCGACCACATGGAGGTCCTCTACGACCTCGACACGGAGGCCAAGGCCAAGGCCGAGGAGCTGGGCCTGCCGATGCGCCGCTCGGCCACCGTCGGCGACGATCCGCGCTTCGCCGCCGCGATCCGCGACCTCGTCCTGGAACGCGCCGCCGTGGAGCGGGCGGAAGAGGTCACGCCGTGTGTCCTCGGCGGGCTCGGTGCGAGCCACCACCTCTGCCCGGTGGGCTGCTGCCCGTCCCGTGCGCCCAGGCCCGCCGCCGCGGGCGCCGACAGCCCCTACGCGTGAGGAGCCACGTGACCGACGCCCAGCATTCGGACCTGCTCGCCCTGGCCCAGGAGGCCGCCCGTCGCGCGGGCGAGCTGCTGCGGGACGGCCGCCCGGCCGACCTCGCGGTCGCCGCGACCAAGTCGAGCCCGATCGACGTGGTCACCGAGATGGACATCGCGGCGGAGAAGCTGATCACCGGCCTGATCTCCGAGTACCGCCCGGACGACGGCTTCCTCGGCGAGGAGGGTGCCTCGACGGACGGCACGAGTGGCGTCCGTTGGGTGATCGACCCCCTGGACGGCACGGTCAACTACCTCTACGGGCTGCCCACCTGGGCCGTCTCCATCGCCGCCGAGCAGGACGGGGAGACGCTCGTCGGGGTGGTGGCGGCCCCGATGCGGGGCGAGACGTTCCACGCGGTCCGCGGACGGGGCGCGTGGGCCAGGGGAGCGTGGGCCGGGGAGCGCAGGCTGCGCTGCCGGCCGGCCGCTCCACTGGACCAGGCCCTGGTCTCGACCGGCTTCAACTACGTCACCGAGGTCCGCACCCACCAGGCCGACATCGCCCAGCGGCTGATCCCCCTCCTGCGCGACATCCGTAGGGGCGGCTCGGCCGCGATCGACCTGTGCGATTTGGCGGCGGGACGGCTCGACGGTTACTACGAGCGGGGGCTCCACGCCTGGGACCTCGCCGCGGGAGACCTCATCGCGCGGGAAGCGGGTGCCCTGACGGGTGGGCGGCCCGGAGAACGGCCGTCAGGCGAACTTGCGGTGGCGGCGACGCCGGGCGTCTTCGAGCCCCTCCAGCAGCTCCTGGAGGACTTCGGGGCCTGGCACGACTGACCCACTCGCGGCCGTCCGCCCCCCACCACGCAGCGAGGCCCCGGTGCTGGATTCACCGGGGCCCGCTTTCGTGCTGGTCAGACGCTGAACGCGCCGACTTCCACACCGTGCTCGGCGGCGAGGCGGCGCAGGTCGTCGAGCTCGCCCTGCTCGACCTCGACGAGGAAGTCGTCGCCCTCGTCACGCGCCCGCGTCAGGTCGGACTCGGTCGCCTTTATGCGCTGCAGAAGTCCTGCGGTGAATGCGTCCATGCTGCGCCCCCTCGTCCTGGGTCGTGGGTCGGTGGCACGGGGGTGTGCCGTTCGAAAGGGGCGATCACGTCTCCGATAGGTGCCCAGCGCTGCCCTGCCGGGCGGCGACGGTGCCGGACACCCACGCCCGCCCTGCGGAAAGCGGAACGCTGTGTACCGGATGGTGGTGCGGTACAAGCAGAGCGTGATCGCGGGGTGTACATGCCGTCCTCCCCTCGCTCTGTTCCACGGAAACCTCAACCGGACGAGAAAAATTCGCATCCCCGGGCTTCACACCCGTCCTTCATCGCCCGGTCACCCGTCTTACCGCCGACTTATGGCGGAAAAGGGCAGGATGGAGGCCAAGACACCCCACCAAGCCCCCACCCGCGCGCCGAGACAAGCGCTACGCGGGTGGACACAGGAAGGACAAGCGACGTGCGCGTACTCGTCGTCGAGGACGAGCAACTGCTCGCCGATGCGGTGGCCACCGGACTGCGCCGGGAGGCCATGGCCGTCGACGTCGTGTACGACGGTGCGGCCGCCCTGGAGCGCATCGGCGTCAACGACTACGACGTGGTCGTCCTCGACCGCGACCTCCCACTCGTGCACGGCGACGACGTCTGCCGCAAGATCGTCGAACTCGGCATGCCCACCCGCGTGCTGATGCTCACCGCCTCCGGCGACGTCAGCGACCGTGTCGAAGGGCTCGAGATCGGCGCCGACGACTATCTCCCCAAACCCTTCGCCTTCAGCGAGCTGACCGCACGTGTGCGTGCCCTCGGCCGCCGTACGAGCGTCCCGCTGCCGCCCGTCCTGGAGCGTGCCGGCATCAAGCTCGACCCGAACCGCCGCGAGGTCTTCCGCGACGGCAAGGAGGTGCAGCTCGCGCCCAAGGAGTTCGCCGTCCTGGAGGTGCTGATGCGCAGCGAGGGCGCGGTCGTCTCCGCCGAGCAACTGCTGGAGAAGGCCTGGGACGAGAACACCGACCCGTTCACCAACGTCGTGCGGGTCACCGTCATGACGCTGCGCCGCAAGCTGGGCGAACCGCCGGTGATCGTCACCGTGCCCGGCTCCGGCTACCGGATCTGATCGGCCATGGCAGCGACTCCCGCGCCTCCTCAGGCGCCTCCCAAGCCCACCTGGGACCCCCGCAGGGTGGAGCCCCCCTTCCCGTGGCTGCGCCCCACCATCCGGATAAGGCTCACGCTGCTGTACGGCGGCATGTTCCTGATCGCCGGCATCCTGCTGCTGTCGATCATCTACCTGCTGGCCGCACAGGCGATCAACACCGGCAACGAGCCGCTGTTCAAGATCGTGGACGCCAGGCAGCTCTCGGTCACCAGTGACAACTGCCCCGCCATCAGGTCCGACAACCTCACGTTCTCCCAGTTCAACCAGGCGATCACCGCCTGTATCGATGACCAGCGCCAGGTCGCCCTGGACAATCTCCTCAGCCGCTCCCTCCTGGCCCTCCTCGGCCTCGCCGTCATCGCCTTCGCCTTCGGCTACGCCATGGCCGGCCGGGTCCTGTCACCGCTCGGCCGGATCACCCGCACCGCGCGCGCGGTGGCCGGCTCCGACCTGTCCCGCCGTATCGAGCTGGACGGACCGGACGACGAGCTGAAGGAACTGGCCGACACCTTCGACGAGATGCTGGAGCGACTGCAGCGGGCCTTCACCGCCCAGCAGCGCTTCGTCGGCAACGCCTCGCACGAGCTGCGCACCCCGCTCGCGATCAACCGCACACTCCTCGAAGTGCATCTGTCCGACCCGAACGCGCCGGTGGAACTCCAGCAGCTCGGCAAGACGCTGCTGGCCACCAACGAGCGCAGCGAGCAGCTCGTGGAGGGGCTGCTGCTGCTCGCCCGCAGCGACAACCAGATCGTCGAGCGCAAACCGGTGGACCTCGCGGAGGTGGCCGAGCAGGCCGTCGACCAGGTGCGCGCGGAGGCGGAGGCCAAGGGCGTGGTCATCCGCGGCGAGCAGAAGCCCGTGGTCGTCCAGGGCAACGGCGTGCTGCTGGAGCGGGTCGCGCTGAACCTGGTGCAGAACGCCGTCCGCTACAACATCCCGGAGGGCGGCTGGGTCGAGGTCACCACCGAGGCGCAGCACGGGCAGGCGGTGCTGGTCGTCTCGAACACCGGGCCGGTGGTGCCGGCGTACGAGATCGACAACCTCTTCGAGCCCTTCAGGCGACTGCGCACGGAGCGCACGGGCAGCGACAAGGGAGTCGGCCTGGGACTGTCCATCGTGCGGTCCGTGGCCCGGGCGCACGGCGGGCACATCTCGGCGCAGCCACGGGAGGGCGGCGGGCTCGTGATGCGAGTCGCTCTGCCGATCTGAGACCATGTGCGCCGACAACTTGCCGAGATAGGGGGATGTTCGCTTTGCGCGGAATTTTCTGGGCACTCGCCTAGCAGCCCCATGTGTGATCGATCACAAGGGCGAATTTCCAGCCATCTACTGTCAGTGATCATGCGGCCTGTCGGAAAGCCGGGAAAATCCGGGTTTTCGGGGGTCTTGATCACGGGAAGTACACGGTGAGACGCCTTTGAACTGCGGCATTGGGACCGTGTACGGTCCCGTTCGCCATCCAAGCCGATCACTCTTGAGGAGTGCGGTTGGGTGTCGATTGAGTAACAGACCTTGATGTGAGGCAAAATCTCCGCCTCGGGTCGGGCACAAGTCCGGCCTCTCACGCGTTACGTGCGCTGGAGACACCGCAGACACCCAGAGGGGGAGAGCGACATGGCAACGGATTACGACACCCCACGCAAGACCGACGACGACGTCGACTCGGACAGCCTTGAAGAGCTCAAGGCCCGCCGGAATGACAAGTCGACCTCCGCGGTCGACGTCGACGAGTTCGAGGCCGCCGAGGGGCTTGAGCTGCCCGGCGCCGACCTTTCCAATGAGGAGCTGGCCGTCCGGGTGCTGCCCAAGCAGCAGGACGAGTTCACCTGCATGAGCTGCTTCCTGGTGCACCACCGCAGTCAGCTGGCCCGGGAGAAGAACGGCCAGCCGATCTGCCGCGACTGCGACTGAGGGCGGGTCGGGCATGACAGGCTCGACCCCTCCTCGGAAGCGCCGCTTCTCGTTCCGGGGAGCGGACCAGGGGCCGTCCGACGGCCCGCGCCGCGCGCGTGACGACGAGCGGGGCTCATCCGGTGCGGGAGCCTCGCTCGAACCGACGTCCGGCCGGGCCGACCTCCCGGCGCCGGCGGAGGTTCCCGCGCCCGTCGCCAGGCGCAGGGTCGCGGTGATCCGGCAGAAGGCGCGGGAAGGCGTCCGCAAGGGCGGCAGCCGCGCCAGGGCGGGTCTCGGGTACCTGGCCGACCGGATCATCGAGAACGCGCCGCGGATCCCCGTACGGGACCTCGCGACGCTTCGCCGGCAGTTCCCGGGACTCGGGCCCGAGCAACTCGCGGACAAGCTGGTCGCGGGCGCGGCGAACGCGAGCTCGACGGTCGGCGCGGGAGTCGGCGCGGCGGCGATGCTGCCGGTGCCGCCCGCGATGCCGGCGGAGCTGGCCGCCGAGGTCACCGGCGTGGCGGTGATCGAGCTGAAGCTGATCGCCGAGCTGCACGAGGTGTACGGCGTACGGCCGCCCGGCACTCTCAAGGACCGCAGTGCCGCGTATCTGTCCTCGTGGTCCGAGGAGCGCGGCATCGACCCGGCGAAACCGGCGACGGTCAACGCCGCTCTCGGCGGGCAGATGAAGCGCGAGCTGCGTCAGCAGATCATGAAGCGGATGGTGCGGAACCTGCCGAACCTCATGCCCTTCATGGTGGGCGCGACGGTGGGCGCGCTCATGAACCGCCGGGACACGAAGAAGCTCGCCGCGCGGATCCGGGCGGACCTGCGGAAGGTCCAGGTGCCGTGGGAGGAGCTGCCGCAGCAGCCGCCGTTGGAGCGCCCGGCGCAACCGCTGCGGATCGAGGACGTCGTGCGGCGGCGCGGAGGCAAGGAGCTCGGGCGCGGCTGAGACCTCGGCGCGGAGAGACCGCGGAGACCGGCAAATCCCCCTGAGACGGCCGAGGTTCTCGTGGCGCGGCGAAGTTTTTGCGGCCGGAAGAACAAGTTTTGACCAAGCCGGTGACGGCCCGTTCGGGTGTGCTAGACCGAGGCCTTCGCCGCCCTGATCGCCTCCGCCAGGCGCTCCGGTTCCCGAGTCGACAGGTACAGGTAGGGCGTCGGGTCCTCGGGGTCCGTGACCTCCACGCGCAGAGCTGTGGGGATGTAGGCGCGCAGCAGCAGGAAGGCCCGGGTGTCGGCCTTGTAGGTGCGCCAGGCGCGGGCCTCCTCCGGGTCCAGGACGTGCGCCTCACCCAGGGCGCGCAACGGGATCTTCGCCTCGCCCGCGATCAGCGAGTCGCCCACCACGCGGATGCGGACCGAGCCGTACGAGCTGGCCATGACGGCCGCCGCGGCCGTGCCGCCGACCATGCCGGCGAGCATCGGCAGGGTGCCGAACGGCAGGACGATCAGGGCGAGGGAGACCCCGGCCAGGAACGAGATCAGCCACCAGGAGCGGGGGGCGGTGAGACGTTCTTCGTACGGGGCGGCGGAGAGCTGCATGGAGCCAAGCTTGGCACGGTGTCCGATTGCCGCCGACGCGCGGGTAAGGTCTGCGGCTGTGAGTGGTACTTCAGCAGCTCTCAAGCCTCCGGCCGGCGCCGTGAAACCGGCCCGCCACCCTGACGCTCCCGCGCCCGGTGAGCTTCTCGGCGCGCACTACGGCGAGTGCTTCGGCTGTGGCGGCGAGCAGGCCCACGGGCTGCACCTGGCGGCGCGGGCCGGGGAAGGTGTCCGGATCACCGCCGAGTTCACCGTGCAGCCCGCCCATCAGGGCGCTCCCGGGCTCGCGCACGGCGGTGTGCTCGCGACCGCCCTCGACGAGACGCTCGGCTCGCTCAACTGGCTGCTGCGGACGATCGCCGTGACCGGGCGGCTGGAGACCGACTTCGTGCGGCCGGTGCCGGTGGGCACCGTGCTGTATCTGGAGGCCGAGGTGACGGCGGTGGCGGGCCGCAAGATCTACTCCACCGCGACCGGACGGATCGGCGGCCCCGACGGGCCCGTCGCCGTCCGTGCCGACGCCCTCTTCATCGAAGTGAAGGTCGACCACTTCATCGACAACGGCCGCCCGGAGGAGATCCGGGCCGCCATGAACGACCCGGACCAGGTCCGGCGTGCCCGTGCCTTCGAGGTGAACCCGTGAGCCGTGAGCCCCGTCGAGAACTCCCCGTGCTGATCCGGCGCATCGATCCCGACGTACCGCTTCCGACGTACGCGCATCCCGGTGACGCCGGAGCGGATCTGCGCACCACCGAGAGCCGCGAACTGAAGCCGGGGGAGCGGGCCGTGCTGCCCACCGGGGTGTCTGTGGCACTGCCGGAGGGGTACGCGGCCTTCGTGCACCCGCGCTCCGGTCTCGCCGCCCGCCTCGGTGTCGCCCTCGTGAATGCCCCGGGGACGGTTGATGCCGGGTACCGTGGGGAGATCAAGGTGATCGTGGTGAATCTCGACCCGCATGAGACCGTGCGGTTCGAGCGCTTCGACCGGATTGCCCAACTGGTCGTCCAGCAGGTCGAGAGGGTCCGCTTCCAGGAGGTCGCGGAGCTTCCCGACTCGGCGCGGGCCGAGGGGGGCTTCGGGTCCACCGGGGGCCATGCCGCGGTGGGCGGCACAAGCATCACAAGCGGTCAGGCCGCCGACGGCGGCCGGGCGGGTGGGAATCGATACGCTTCGGTCGTATCCGACCGGGAAGGACAGTGACGTGTTCGGACGTCGCAAGAAGAAGGGTGCCGCCGAGGACGCGGCCGGCGAGCCCGAGCAGGTCGTCGACATCGACACTGAGGCGGACGACGACGGCACGCGCGAGCGCGTGCGGCTCGAGCCGGAACCGCGGCCCGACGGGCCCTGGGACAGCTCCGAGGTCCGTGACCCCGCCGAGGGCCGCGTGGATCTGGGCGGCCTGTTCGTGCCGGGCGTCGACGGCATGGAGCTCCGCGTCGAGGTGGCGGGTGACGCGATCGTCGCGGCGACCGTCGTGCTGCGCGACAGCGCCATCCAGCTCCAGGCGTTCGCCGCGCCCAAGCGCGAGGGCATCTGGGGCGAGGTGCGCGAGGAGATCGGCTCCGGTATCACCCAGCAGGGTGGCATCATCGACGAGGTCGAGGGCCCGCTGGGCTGGGAGCTGCGGGCCCAGGTGCCGGTGCAGCTGCCGGACGGCACGGGTGGCTTCCAGGTCGTGCGGTTCGTCGGCGTGGACGGTCCCCGCTGGTTCCTGCGCGGTGTGATCTCGGGCCAGGGCGCCGTGCAGCCGCAGGCGGCCGGGCTGCTCGAGCAGATCTTCCGCGACACGGTCGTGGTCCGCGGCGAGGGCCCGATGGCGCCCCGCGACCCGATCGTCCTGAAGCTGCCGAACGACGCCCAGATGGTGCCGGAGGGCA
Source organism: Streptomyces sp. NPDC006385 (assembly GCF_040612485.1). Taxonomy (NCBI): domain Bacteria; kingdom Bacillati; phylum Actinomycetota; class Actinomycetes; order Kitasatosporales; family Streptomycetaceae; genus Streptomyces; species Streptomyces sp. NPDC006385. Next base: position 126,519 of record NZ_JBEXQG010000014.1, on the reverse strand, counting down.
TCCAGCAGGAGGAGGCGGGTTCGCGCTTCTCCGGTGGCATGGGCCAGCTCCAGCGCGGGCCGGAGATCACCGAGGTGCGCTGAGCGCTCCGCGAGAGAACCGCATATCGATGCAGTCCCGCGCCCCTGGGGCGTGGCAGGGCCGTATCCCTACCGGGATACGGCCCTTCTCGTGTGTGAACCCTTGACGCCGCATTGGTCTGTACCTACCGTCTCCGGCCGACGCGCCTGTTCATGAGGCGCTTCACGTTCACATACGAGAACGGAAGGCCCCCACACATGCGCAGAACCGCACTCTTCGCGGCCGCGGCCGCCCTCGTCGCCGGGGTCCTCGCCTGGCCCGCCGACGCCGCCCCCACCGCCTTCGTCCACCCCGGAGTCACCGTCTCCAGGGGCCAGTTGGACTTCACCCGCTCCAAGGTCGACGCCGGCGCCCAGCCGTGGAAGGGCGCCTTCGACCGGATGATGGCGAGCAGGTACGCCGACCTGAACCGCACCCCCAAGCCGCGCGCGGTCGTCGAGTGCGGCTCGTACTCGAACCCCAACCACGGCTGCACCGACGAGCGCGAGGACGCGACAGCCGCCTACACCCAGGCCCTCGCCTGGTACCTCACCCGCGACGAGCGGCACGCGAAGAAGGCCATCGAGCTCATGGACGCCTGGTCGGCGGTGATCCGGGACCACACCAACAGCAACGCGCCCCTGCAGACGGGCTGGGCCGGCTCCTCCTGGCCCAGGGCCGCCGAGATCATCAAGCACACGTACACCGGGGGCTGGGCCAACTCCGGCCGGTTCGCCACCATGCTCCGCACCGTCTACCTGCCCGAGATCATCAACGGCTCGCACTCCAACGGCAACTGGGAGCTGTCGATGATGGAGGCCGCCGTCGGCATCTCCGTCTTCCTCGAGGACAAGGCGTCGTACGACAAGGCCATGGCGAAGTTCCGCACCCGCACCGCCGCCTATGTCTACCTGTCCTCCGACGGCTCCCTGCCGAAGACCGTGCCCAGCCAGAACCTCGACACCCGGGACAAGATCGTCCGGTACTGGCAGGGCCAGTCCACCTTCGTCACCGGCCTCACCCAGGAGACCTGCCGCGACCTCACGCACACCGGGTACGGCATCTCCGCGATCTCGCACGTCGCGGAGACCAGCCGGATCCAGGGACAGGACCTGTACGGCACCGACGTCGGCGAGCGGCTGCGGCACGCGCTCGGCTTCCAGGCCAAGTACGAGCTCGGTGCGGCCGTGCCCGGCTGGCTGTGCGGCGGCTCGCTGCACCTCGGGCTCGGCCCGGTCACCGAGGTCGGACACAACGCCTTGGCCAACCGGCTGGGCCAGGCCATGACCAACACCGAGGCACTCACCGAGCGCAACCGCCCGGCCGGCAGCAACAACCTCTTCGTGGCCTGGGAGACCCTCACCCACGGCGACAACCCCGGCTGAGCCCCGACGAGGCGACGGCGGGAGCGTCAGAGTTGCGTCAAAGACGCCCCCGCCGTCGCACCCGGCCCCATTTGTCGCGATTGCTGGTCGTAAGGTCGACGCTGCGCAGACAACAGCGGGACCGGAAGACAATGAGGCCATGGGACGCGGCAAGCTTCGGATCTACCTCGGTGCGGCACCGGGCGTCGGCAAGACGTACGCGATGCTGTCCGAGGGGCACCGCCGTGTGGAGCGGGGCACCGACTGCGTGGTCGCGTTCGTCGAGCATCACGAGCGGCCGCGCACCGAGGTGATGCTGCACGGCCTGGAGCAGGTACCGCGCCGGGAGCTGGAGTACCGGGGGAGCCGCTTCACGGAGATGGACGTCGACGCGGTGCTGGCACGGCGTCCGCAGGTGGCGCTGGTGGACGAGCTGGCCCACTCGAACATCCCCGGGTCGCGCAACGCCAAGCGCTGGCAGGACGTGGAGGAGCTGCTCGCGGCCGGGATCGACGTGGTGTCGACGGTCAACATCCAGCACCTGGAGTCGTTGGGCGACGTCGTCGAGTCGATCACCGGTGTACGGCAGCAGGAGACGGTCCCGGACGAGGTCGTGCGCCGCGCGGACCAGGTCGAGCTGGTCGACATGTCGCCGCAGGCGCTGCGGCGGCGGATGGCGCACGGCAACATCTACAAGCCGGACAAGGTCGACGCGGCGCTGTCCAACTACTTCCGCCCCGGGAACCTGACCGCGCTGCGGGAGCTGGCGCTGTTGTGGGTGGCGGACCGGGTCGACGAGTACCTGAAGCAGTACCGCGCCGATCACCGGGTGTCGGCGATCTGGGGTTCGCGGGAGCGGATCGTGGTCGGGCTGACCGGTGGTCCGGAGGGGCGGACCCTGATCCGCCGGGCGGCCCGGCTGGCGGAGAAGGGCGCGGGCGGTGAGGTGCTGGCGGTCTACATCGCCCGCGGCGACGGCCTGACGTCGGCCTCGCCGAAGGAGTTGGCCGTCCAGCGCACGCTGGTCGAGGATCTGGGCGGCACCTTCCACCATGTCGTCGGCGACGACATCCCGGCCGCGCTGCTGGACTTCGCACGAGGCGTCAACGCCACCCAGATAGTCCTCGGCTCCTCGCGGCGCAGGAGCTGGCAGTACGTCTTCGGGCCGGGCGTGGGCGCGACGGTCGCCCGGGACTCCGGCCCCGACCTCGACGTGCACATCGTCACGCACGAGGAGGCCGCCCGGGGACGCGGGCTGCCCGTGGCCCGGGGAGCGCGCCTCGGCCGGTCCCGGATCCTGTGGGGCTGGCTCACCGGAGTCGGCGGTCCGCTGCTGCTGACCCTGCTGCTGACCCATGTCGACGCCGACCTCGGTCTCGCGAACGACATGCTGCTGTTCCTGACCCTGACGGTGGCGGCGGCCCTCCTCGGCGGGCTCCTGCCCGCACTGGCCTCGGCGGCGGCCGGATCACTGCTGCTCAACTGGTTCTTCACGCCACCGCTGCACCGCATCTCGATCGCCGACCCGAGGAACCTCCTCGCGCTCCTGATCTTCGTCTTCGTGGCGGTGGCCGTAGCCTCCGTGGTCGACCTCGCCGCCCGCCGCACCCACCAGGCGGCCCGGCTGCGCGCCGAGTCCGAGATCCTGGCCTTCCTGGCGGGCAACGTGCTGCGCGGCGAGACCGGGCTGGAGGAACTCCTGGAGCGGGTCCGGGAGACCTTCGCCATGGAGTCGGCGGCCCTGCTGGAACGCCAGAGCGACGTCGACCCGTGGACCTGCGTGGGCAGCGTCGGCACGGGGCGCGCGCCGGAGCGGCCGGACGACGCGGACGTCGACGTACCGGTCGGCGACCACCTGGCGCTCGCCCTGACCGGCCGGGTCCTGCCCGCCGAGGACCGCCGGGTCCTCGCCGCCTTCGCCGCCCAGTCCGCCGTCGCCCTGGACCGCCGACGCCTCCAGCGCGAGGCCGACCAGGCCAAGGAACTGGCCGAGGGCAACCGGATCCGCACCGCCCTGCTGGCCGCCGTCAGCCATGACCTGCGAACCCCCCTCGCGGGCATCAAGGCGGCCGTCTCCTCCCTGCGGTCCGACGACGTGGCGTGGTCCGAGGAGGACGAGGCGGAGCTGCTGGAGGGCATCGAGGAGGGCGCCGACCGGCTGGACCACCTCGTCGGCAACCTCCTGGACATGTCCCGGCTGCACACGGGCACGGTCACGCCGCTGATCCGCGAGGTCGACCTCGACGAGGTGGTGCCCATGGCGCTGGGCGGGGTGCCGGAGGACAGCGTGGAGCTGGACATCCCCGAGACGCTGCCCATGGTCGCCGTTGACCCCGGGCTGCTGGAGCGGTCGGTGGCCAACCTGGTCGAGAACGCCGTCAAGTACAGCCGGGACGGCGACGCCGTCCTCGTGTCCGCGAGCGCCATCGCCGACCGTGTGGAGGTGCGGGTCGTCGACCGCGGCCGCGGCGTCCCCGACGAGGCCAAGGAACGCATCTTCGAGCCCTTCCAGCGCCACGGTGACGCCCCGCGCGGGGCGGGAGTGGGACTCGGCCTCGCGGTCGCGCGCGGCTTCGCGGAGGCCATGAGCGGCACCCTCAACGCCGAGGACACGCCCGGTGGCGGACTCACCATGGTGCTCACCCTGCGGGCGGCGGGACCGCGCCCGGAGCTTCAGGAGGGGGGCGCGTCGACGGAGCGCCCCGTGGAACCCGAAAGGCAGGTCACCGCATGACCCGGGTGCTGGTGGTGGACGACGAGCCGCAGATCGTGCGCGCCCTCGTGATCAACCTCAAGGCCCGCAAGTACGAGGTCGACGCGGCCCACGACGGGGCCACCGCCCTCGAACTCGCCGCCGCCCGCCACCCCGACGTGGTCGTCCTCGATCTCGGGCTGCCCGACATGGACGGCGTCGAGGTGATCCGCGGGCTGCGGGGCTGGACCCGGGTGCCGATCCTGGTGCTCTCCGCCCGGCACTCCTCCGACGAGAAGGTCCAGGCGCTGGACGCGGGCGCCGACGACTACGTCACCAAGCCCTTCGGCATGGACGAGCTGCTGGCCCGGCTGCGGGCCGCCGTCCGCCGGGCCGAGCCGGTCGGGCCCGGCGAGGACGACGTGACGACCGTGGAGACGGAGGCGTTCACCGTCGACCTGGCCGCGAAGAAGGTCAACCGGGACGGCAGGGACGTACGGCTGACCCCGACGGAATGGCATCTGCTGGAGGTGCTGGTACGCAACACGGGGCGCCTCGTCAGCCAGAAGCAGCTGTTGCAGGAGGTGTGGGGGCCGTCCTACGGGACGGAGACCAACTACCTGCGGGTGTACATGGCGCAGCTGCGCAGGAAGCTGGAGGCCGACCCTTCGCATCCCGAGCACTTCATCACGGAGCCGGGCATGGGATACCGCTTCGAGAAGTGAGATTCGAGCGTCGGTACCGCGGCTACGAAGGTGTCGGTGGACCCCGGTACGCTTCAAGACATGAGTGCTGTTCCTCGTTCCGAAAAGCCGGTGGGCCGGTTCCGGCGCATGCTCGACCGGCTCTCCTCGTCGCAGGAGGACCTGGAGTCCGAGGAACTGCGTGAGGACGCCGAGACGGCCGGATGCACCAAGATCGGTGACTGCCGTGACCGGCAGATCGTGACGGTTACTGGTACCTTGCGCACGGTCACCCTGCGGCCGCGTGCGGGAGTGCCGGCCCTGGAGGCCGAGCTGTTCGACGGCTCCGCCGCCCTGGACGTGGTGTGGCTCGGCAGGCGCTCCATAGTCGGGATAGAGCCGGGGCGCCGGCTGATCGCATCGGGCCGGATCGCCATGAGCCGGGGCCGCCGGGTGCTGTTCAACCCGAAATACGAACTGAGACCCCTTGGACGGGAGTAGCCGGTGACGTCGCTCGACAAGCCGACCGAAGACACCACCGCAGACGCCGAGCACGACGCCCGGGCGGTGACCGAGGCCGCGCTGTTCGAGGCGTTCGGCGGCATGCGCGGCATGATCGAGACGGTGCTGCCCGGTCTGCTCTTCGTCACCATCTACACGATCAACAAGGACCTGCACCTGTCGGCGATCGCCGCGCTCGCGGTGTCCTTGGTGCTCGTGGTGGTGCGCCTGGTGATGCGGGACACCATCAAGCACGCGTTCAGCGGCGTCTTCGGCGTCGCCTTCGGTGTCGTGTTCGCGATGATGACGGGCAACGCCAAGGACTTCTACCTGCCCGGCATGCTCTACACGCTGGGGCTGGGGCTCGCCTACATCATCACGACCTTGTGCGGTGTGCCGCTGATCGGGCTGATCCTCGGACCGGTGTTCAAGGAGAACCTCTCCTGGCGTACGCGCAACCCCGGGCGCAAGAAGGCGTACGCGAAGGCCAGTTGGGCGTGGGGACTGATCCTGCTCACCAAGTGCGCGATCCTCTTCCCGCTGTACCTGTGGGCGGACACCACGCAGCTGGGCTGGGTGCTGGTCGCGCTGAAGATCCCGCCGTTCCTGCTGGCCGTGTGGCTGACGTGGGTGTTCCTGGCGAAGGCGCCGGCGCCGATCGACGTGTTCGCGGAGATGGAGGCGGCGGAGCGGGCCGAGGAGGAGCGCAAGGCGGCGTCGGCCGCGGAGCAGGCGGACGAGGCAGGCGGGCGGCACCGCCCCGAGGCATAGAAGGCGATACGACGACGGAGGGCGCCCTGCACACGCAGGGCGCCCTCCGTCGTCGTAGCCCTCGAAGGGCTCAGCTCGTCGTGTCCTCGCGGCGCACCGACAGCAGGTCCTCCAACTGCTCCTCCCTCGCCTGGGCGGCGACGAAGAGGAGTTCGTCGCCCGCTTCGAGGGAGTCCTCGCGGGACGGGGTGAGGACTCGGGTACCGCGGATGATGGTGACCAAGGAGGTGTCCTCGGGCCATTCCACGTCGCCGACCTGGGTGCCGGCCAGGGCCGACTCCTCCGGAAGCGTCAGCTCGACGAGGTTGGCGTCGCCGTGGCTGAAGCGGAGCAGGCGGACCAGGTCGCCGACGCTCACCGCCTCCTCGACCAGGGCCGACATCAGGCGGGGGGTGGAGACCGCGACGTCCACGCCCCAGGACTCGTTGAACAGCCACTCGTTCTTGGGGTTGTTCACTCGGGCCACGACGCGCGGGACGCCGTACTCCGTCTTCGCCAGCAGGGAGATGACCAGGTTGACCTTGTCGTCCCCCGTCGCGGCGATCACCACGTTGCAGCGCTGAAGGGCCGCCTCGTCCAGCGACGTGATCTCGCAGGCGTCGGCCAGCAGCCACTCCGCCTGCGGGACGCGCTCGACCGAGATGGCGGTCGGCGCCTTGTCGATGAGCAGGATCTCGTGGCCGTTCTCCAGCAGTTCGCCCGCGATGGAGCGGCCCACCGCGCCGGCACCGGCAATGGCGACCCTCATCAGTGACCGCCCTCCTCTTCGGGTCCCTTGGCGAACGCCGCCTCGACCTTGTCGACCTCGTCGGTGCGCATCATCACGTGCACCAGGTCGCCCTCCTGCAGCACCGTCTGCGACGTGGGCAGGATCGCCTCGCCCAGCCGGGTCAGGAACGCGACGCGGACGCCCGTCTCCTCCTGCAGCCTGCTGATCTTGTGCCCCACCCAGGCCGCGGACGCGTGCACCTCGGCGAGCTGGACGCCGCCGGTGGGGTCCCGCCACAGCGGCTCGGCGCCCGAGGGCAGCAGGCGGCGCAGCATCTGGTCGGCGGTCCAGCGGACCGTGGCCACGGTCGGGATGCCGAGGCGTTGGTAGACCTCGGCGCGGCGGGGGTCGTAGATACGGGCCGCGACGTTCTCCACGCCGAACATCTCGCGGGCGACGCGCGCGGAGATGATGTTGGAGTTGTCCCCGCTGGAGACGGCGGCGAACGCGCCCGCCTCCTCGATGCCCGCCTCGCGCAGCGTGTCCTGGTCGAAGCCGACCCCGGTGACCCGGCGGCCGCCGAACCCGGGACCCAGCCGGCGGAACGCGGTGGGGTCCTGGTCGATCACGGCGACCGTGTGTCCCTGTTGCTCCAGGGTCTGGGCCAGAGCGGAGCCCACCCTTCCGCAACCCATGATGACGATGTGCACGGCGCTTACCCCGCACTCCTCGTTAGGCGTCTGACTTGCGTGAACGTGGTGCTCATATCCTTCTCTCGGTTCGCCGGGCAACAGTCGCGGGCCGTCGGGGACCGCTGGGCAACATCATGCCGGGGAATCCCGTCGATGATCCCTCGTGGTCGGATCGTGGGCCCGCCTGTGCCTCAGTCCACCGTAACGTCAGGGTCGGACACCTCGGAGGGGGCGTCGGGTCGTGCCTTGACCTTCGAGTTGGTCGAAGCCCGATGATGCCGAGGTGCCCCCTCATGAGCTGATGCCGATCGGCGTCTTCGCCCGACGCAGTGGACTGACCTCCAGCGCGCTGCGGTTCTACGACGACTGCGGGCTGCTCGCCCCCGCCGAGGTCGACCCGGACTCGGGCTACCGCTACTACAGCGCCGAGCAGATGCCCCGGGCGACCGTGCTTCGTCGACTCCGGGAGATCGGCATGCCCCTCACCGCTGTCGAGGCGGTTCTCGACGCCGCCCCCGGGGACGCGGCCCGGCTGATCGACGAGCACGTCGCGAGGCTCCATGAGGATGCGGTCGCGGCCCGGCGGAAGGCCGTGGTCATCAAGTCCTCGCTCTCCGACGTGCCGGGTCTGCCGATCGCCGCGTTGAAGGGCCCGGTGCTGGCCGACGCGGTCGAGCAGGTCCTCACGGCGACCGCCCGTGATCCCCGGATGCCGGTGCTGGGCGGTCTGTGTGTCGAGGCGGCGCCGGAAGCGATCACGCTGACCGCGACCGACCGCTACTGGCTGTCCACGCGCACCCTGGTTCCGGCCGAATCGGCGGCCGCGACCCCGGCGGCCGCGACCTGGACGGCCACGACCCCGGCGGCCACGACCTGGGCCGGCACGGTCGACGGCGACGAGCTGCGGACCGCCGCCGCGGAGGCCCGCCGCAGCCCACTGGTACGCGTCGAAGCGACGCCGTACGGGATCTGGCTGCGCATGGCGGCGGGCCGAGAGGACCAGTACTGCCGGTTGCTGGGGGAGGAGTACCCCGACCACCGGTCGATGCTCGCCTCGCTGCCCGCGGTCACCACGCGGGTGACGATCGCCAAGGACCTGCTCCTAAGGGCCCTGGAAGGACACTCCGGTGAGCACATCGCGCTGCGGATCGACGAGCACGGCATGTACACCCTGACGACCGGTGACGAGCGCGCCGGCCACCGGATCCCGGCCACCGTGACGGGGCAGGCACTTGGGATCTCCTTCGCGCAGACCACGCTCTATCCGGCCGTCAGCACCGCCGTCGGACCCGACGTGCTGCTCGACCTGCGGGGCGCCGACCAGCCCGCCACGATCCGCTCCGCCGACCGCGGCGACCTCACCACCTTGGCCATGCCCATCAAGCCCGCCCCCGCCACCTGAGCGGGACGACGACGAGGACCACCGCCATGACCGCCACTCCCACCGCCCCCGACCCGACCATGGACGCCATCGGCCGAGCCGTCGCCGAAGGACGAGCCGGCGACATCGCCTCCGCCCGCCGCGAACTCCTCGCCCTGTGGTCCGCGATCGGTGTCACCGGCGATCCGCTGCACCGCTGCACCCTCGCGCACCATCTGGCCGATCTGTACGACGACCCCGCCCAGGCTCTGGTCTGGGACGTCCGGGCCCTGGACGCCGCCGACGCCGTGACCGAGCGACGCGTTCAGGACCATCACCCCGGCCTCCATGTCACCGCCTTCTATCCGTCGCTGCACCTGAACCTCGCTGACGACCACCGCCGACTCGGTTCCTTCGACGCGGCCGCCGAACACATCGACGCCGCCCGGAAACACGCCCCCGCCCTTCCCCGGGATCCCTACGGCGAGCTCCTTCGCGCCGGCATCGAACGGGTGGCCGAGGCCATCACCAGGCGGGAGACGGCCGAGTCGACCACGCCCAGGTGAGTCGAGGTGAGTCGAGGTGAACGGGGCGGGGCGCCCATCGGCCCACCCCTCAGCGGCGGTTGAAGCTGCGGACGCTGGCCAGTGCCAGAGCGCCGAGTCCGGCGAGCGCGACGAGGGCACCGACGAGCTGGGCGGTCGCGTGCGACATGAGGTCTCCCGGATGTGATGAGCGTACTGACGCAGGTCATGGAGGCATGCGCACGCCACCGGGGTCGGCGCCCGGCGCGAACGCGGCACGGAATTCACCCCCGCGCCGCGCGCGATTTCACCCGGATGTGCTCCGTCCCAGGCAGGGGGCCTACGATTCTCTGTTGTGTCCAAACTGACCGACGTGCCCAAACGGATTCTGATCGGGCGCGCACTGCGCAGCGACCGGCTGGCGGAAACGCTCCTGCCGAAGCGCATCGCTCTGCCCGTTTTCGCCTCCGACCCGCTGTCCTCCGTGGCGTACGCGCCCGGAGAGGTCCTGCTGGTCCTGTCCATCGCGGGCGTGTCGGCCTACCACTTCAGCCCCTGGATCGCGCTCGCGGTCGTCGTGCTGATGTTCACCGTGGTCGCCTCCTACCGGCAGAACGTGCACGCCTATCCCAGCGGCGGCGGCGACTACGAGGTGGCCACCACCAACCTCGGCCCCAAGGCGGGCCTCACGGTCGCGAGCGCCCTGCTCGTCGACTACGTCCTGACCGTCGCCGTCTCGATCTCCTCGGGCATCGAGAACCTCGGCTCCGCGATCCCGTTCGTCGTCGAGCACAAGGTCGAGTGCGCGGTCGCCGTGATCGTGCTGCTGACCCTGATGAACCTGCGTGGCGTCAAGGAGTCCGGCAGCCTCTTCGCGATCCCGACGTACGTCTTCGTCGCCGGCGTCTTCACCATGATCGCGTGGGGCGCGTTCCGCGGTCTCGTCCTCGACGACACCATGCGGGCGCCCACGGCGGCGTACGAGATCAAGCCGGAGCACGAGGGCCTCGCGGGCCTCGCGCTCGTCTTCCTCCTGCTGCGCGCCTTCTCCTCCGGATGTGCCGCGCTCACCGGCGTCGAGGCGATCTCCAACGGCGTCCCGGCCTTCCGCAAGCCCAAGTCGAAGAACGCGGCGACGACGCTCGCGATGATGGGCCTGCTGGCTGTCACCATGTTCTGCGGCATCATCGTGCTCGCCCTGGTGACCAAGGTGCGCATGGCCGAGAACCCGGCCGTCGACCTGGTGAAGGACGGCGTCGCGGTCGGCGCGGACTACGTCCAGAACCCGGTGATCACCCAGGTCGCCGAGGCCGTTTTCGGCAAGGGCAGCTTCTTCTTCCTCGTGCTCGCCGCCGCCACCGCCCTGGTGCTGTTCCTGGCGGCCAACACCGCCTACAACGGCTTCCCGGTGCTCGGCTCGATCCTCGCCCAGGACCGCTATCTGCCGCGCCAGCTGCACACCCGCGGCGACCGGCTCGCCTTCTCGAACGGCATCGTGCTCCTGGCGGGCGCGGCCATGCTCCTGGTGTGGATCTACGGCGCCGACTCCACCCGTCTGATCCAGCTGTACATCGTCGGCGTGTTCGTGTCCTTCACGCTCAGCCAGATCGGCATGGTCCGCCACTGGAACCGCCTCCTGGCGACGGAGAGGGACCAGGCCAAGCGCCGCCGCATGTTCCGCTCCCGCGCGATCAACACCTTCGGTGCCTTCTTCACCGGACTGGTCCTGATCGTCGTCCTCGTCACGAAGTTCACGCACGGTGCCTGGGTGGCCCTGCTCGGCATGGTGATCTTCTACGGCACGATGACGGCGATCCGCCGCCACTACGACCACGTCTCCGAGGAACTCGCCGCCCCCGACGGCCCGAGCGACGACAGCGTACGGCCGTCGCGCGTGCACTCCGTCGTCCTGGTCTCCAAGATCCACCGCCCCGCCCTGCGCGCCCTGGCCTACGCCAAGCTGATGCGCTCGGACACCCTGGAGGCGCTCAGCGTCAACGTGGACCCGGCGGAGACCAAGGCGCTGCGCACCGAGTGGGAACGGCGCGGCATCGACGTACCGCTGAAGGTGCTGGACTCGCCGTACCGCGAGATCACGCGGCCGGTCATCGAGTACGTGAAGAACCTCCGCAAGGAGTCCCCGCGCGACGCCGTGTCGGTCATCATCCCCGAGTACGTCGTCGGCCACTGGTACGAGCATCTGCTGCACAACCAGAGCGCGCTGCGGCTGAAGGGCCGGCTGCTGTTCACGCCGGGCATCATGGTGACGTCGGTGCCGTACCAGCTGCAGTCCTCCGAGGTGGCCAAGGCCCGGGCCCGCAAGCGGCAGGAGTGGAACGCGCCGGGTTCGGTGCGGCGGGGGCCGGCCCAGGAGCGGGTGAAGGAGAACGACGTCCAGCGCTGACGCGGGCAGGGGCATGACGCGGGCAGGGCACGACGGGGCGGACAGCGGCCTGACGGGGCGGACAGCGGCCTGACGGGGAGCACGTAGACTGGTGGGCTGTTGTCAGGCCCGGGCCCGGCCCCGGCCAGACCCGCTGGAGGCCGCCGTTCAGGGCCGCGCCGTCCCCTTCTCGATCTGGAGTCGACCCACCATGCAGGCAGAACAGAAGAAGTCGCTGGTGGGGGAGGAGTACGAGGTCGAGATCGGCCCCGTCGCCCACGGCGGGCACTGCATCGCCCGCACCGACGCCGGGCAGGTCCTCTTCGTCCGCCACACGCTGCCCGGCGAGCGGGTCGTGGCCCGGGTGACGGAGGGCGAGGAGGGCGACCGCTTCCTGCGCGCCGACGCGGTGGAGGTGCTGGACGCCTCCAAGGACCGCATCGAGGCGCCCTGTCCCTTCGCCGGCCCCGGCCGCTGCGGTGGCTGCGACTGGCAGCACGCCAAGCCGGGGGCCCAGCGCCGGATGAAGGGCGAGGTCGTCGCCGAGCAGCTTCAGCGGCTCGCGGGACTGACGCCGCAGGACGTCGGCTGGGACGGCACGGTGATGCCGGCCGAGGGCGACAAGGTGCCTGCCGGACAGGTGCCGCAGTGGCGGACGCGGGTGCAGTACGCGGTCGACGCCGACGGCCACGCCGGACTGCGCCGGCACCGCTCGCACGAGGTGGAGCCGATCGACCACTGCATGATCGCCGCCGAGGGCGTCAGCGAGCTGGGCATCGAGAAGCGCGACTGGACCGGCATGGCGTCGGTCGAGGCGATCGCGGCGACGGGCTCGCAGGACCGGCAGGTCATCCTGACGCCGAGGCCGGGCGCGCGCCTGCCGATCGTCGAACTGGACCGGCCGGTCTCGGTCATGCGGGTCGAGGAGAAGGACGGCGGCGTCCACCGCGTCCACGGGCGCCCCTTCGTCCGCGAGCGTGCGGACGGCCGTACGTACCGCGTGGGCAGCGGTGGCTTCTGGCAGGTCCATCCGAAGGCGGCCGACACCCTGGTGACGGCCGTCATGCAGGGCCTGATGCCCCGCAAGGGCGAGATGGCCTTGGACCTGTACTGCGGCGTGGGCCTGTTCGCGGGCGCGCTGGCCGACCGGCTCGGCGACAAGGGCGCGGTCCTCGGCATCGAGTCCGGCAAGCGCGCGGTGGAGGACGCCCGGCACAACCTGGCCGACTTCGACCGGGTACGCATCGAGCAGGGCAAGGTCGAGACGGTGCTGCCGCGTACGGGCATCACCGAGGTGGACCTGATCGTCCTCGACCCGCCGCGGGCCGGGGCCGGCCGGAAGACGGTGGCCCATCTGGCGTCACTGGGCGCGCGGCGCATCGCGTATGTGGCGTGCGATCCGGCGGCGTTGGCGCGGGATCTGGGGTACTTCCGGGACGGGGGGTATCGGGTGCGGGTGTTGCGGGCGTTCGATCTGTTTCCGATGACTCATCATGTGGAGTGTGTGGCGATCCTCGAACCGGCCGCGAAGGGCTCCTGACCTGCGGTTTTGTTCGTGCGCATTATGTGCGGTGTGGGCGTTACGGGTGATATCTTGACGCCGAAATGACGCTCGTGACGCTCATTTGACGCTCGTTCTGATGGAGTGTCAGGCGGCTTTTGGGCACGTCAGACTCTAGCCATGTGGCGACTGCCGGTGGGGTGTTGAGGGCTGGTGACGCTCTCGGCGATGCAGCCGGAAGTCCCAGAGCGGTCCGAGGAGGACTTCTGCGGCAGGGAGCCGCCCTTTCGGGTCTATACAGGGCGTGCCCGCGCGGTGTGGGCTGGATGCCGTGGAACGACGGCCTGCTCCGAATGAACGGCAGCGCGCGCTTCTTGAGCGGCTCGCGGCCGGTGAGGAACCCGGAGCTTGGGCGCCGGGGGATTGGCGCTCGGCGTACGCCCTGCGTGACCGTGGCCTCTTGACGGTGGACAAGGGCAGCAGCGGTGCTGCCCGGGCGGAGGTCACTGAGGCCGGACGGTTCTACCTCCGTCATGGCCGCCATCCTGACGACGTGGACCCTGCCGACTGTGGTGAGCCGTCGGCGCCGTATGGCGAACGTCCCGTCGCCCGCGCACGGCGGGCGAAAGCTCGCGAATTGGTCGAACGGCTCCTCGCTGAAGGACGCGTCCGCTTCGCCCATGCCGATGATAAGGAGATCGCGGAATGGCGACGGGTCGTCAATTACGCGAAGCGGCATGGCGGAGGGGAAGCGCATCGAGAAGGTGCCGTACGGTCTGGCCGGGCTGGAGTTCTTCCTCGCAGAGGGCCCGCATCCCAATGCCCGGAGCCAGAGGCCAGAGGCGGACGCCCCAGCCGTTCGGGTCCCCACGCGGCTGGCGTCCCTTCATCCAGTTGTGGCTGCTCTCAAGGATGACGCGAGGCGGCTGGTGATGCCGCCTGAGCTGCGCCGCAGATCACTTCTGATGCTCCAAGGGATGGCTGTCGAAGCGGCGCGGCGAGGGCACGCGGTGCGGAAGGTCGGGTCGTCCTACCGCCCGCGCGAGGGTGGGATGGACGTTGTTGTCGACGGCTTCGCGTATCCGGTCACCATCAGGCAGGAGTTTCCCGAGTCCACGGATCGGAACGGTCCTCGCGTCTCGTCGTGGAGGTCGCCCATGGGCTGACTGACAGACCCGGCCGCTGGCGGGACCGCAAGAGCCGGACCCTTGAACAATCTCTGGGGCTGGTTCTCGGCGAGATCGAGGCGCGAGCGGTGGAAGAGGCCCAGCGCAGAGAGGGGGAGAAACGTGCGAGAGAAGAGCGTGAGGTGCGCTGGCGTGCCGCTGTGGAGGAAGCGAAGGAGCAGGCCGTCCGAGAACAGTTCGCCGAGGTGCTCCGCGAGGAGGCCAGGCGATGGCGGGAGGCTGTCGTGATCGGTGAGTACTGCGATGCCCTGGAGCACCGTCTCGCTGAGCTGGACGGGGACTTGGGCGAGCAGACCCTGCAATCGTCCCGGCTATGGCTGGAGTGGGCACGTTCGTATGCGCGGGGGACCGACCCCCTGCTTAACCCCCCGGGGATGCCGACTCCGCGTGATCCGGAGCCGGATGAACTTCAGCGGTATCTGAAGGGCTGGAGTCCGCACCGGCCCGAGCGGCAGGCTGGACGATGAGTACTGAGGCTGAAATCGTTCATGGGCGCTCGCTTGAATGAGTGCCGTGGCCTCGCGGCCGAGCAAGGGAACGCAGCCGTGGTTGTGGCCGACGACCAGGTGTGAACAACTGCCAGATTCCTCGCACTCTGTATCAGAGATGGTACGTAAAGATACTCTTGCGCCGTGCCGGGTGAAGAAGAGCACGTCAAGGGCGCTGAGGCGGTGCAGCGGGTCAAGCGGTGGCTTGAAGGCACCATGCGTGTGTCGCAGTCCTACACCAACATCGATGGTGCGTGGGCGCGGAAGCTCACCTTGCGATGGCCGAACGGGAACGAGAGGCCCTTCTCGTACGACCTCGGCGGGATGATGCGGGGCGGCGAGTGGGACGGCCAGATGTTCTGCGCCGAGGTGAAGTGGCGCAAGAACGCGAGCGACCAGGGCCCCGCTTACAAGAGCTTCCTCGCCAAGTGCTACGTGGCACTGAGCCAGGAGTACATGCTCGGCGACCACTACATGTGGATCAGTTGGGCGCCCTTCCGTGCCAATGACTGGGATCTGCTCACCAGCCCGCAGACGATCCGCGAGGCCGTGCTTGCGGAGTCGCTGAGGATCTTCGGTATCGAGGATCCGGAAGCGGCTGCCGAGTCGATCAAGGATGAGCTTGTGGAGGACTTGTCCGAGCGGCTCTGGCTGGTCGTGATGTCAGAGAAGCAGGAGAAGCTGGTACCGCTGGACGACTGGCGTGGAGTCGTCGCCAACTTCTACAACAGCCAGGGGAGGTCGTCATGGTGACGCCGTTGGCGCCGGAGATCGACAGCGCTCTCGACCACCCCGATCCGCGGCAAGCGGTCGAGCGCGTCAAGGATGTGATCCAGCGGCGTCTCCTGGACGTGTACCCCACCGCGCGGATCGTGCGGACGGACTTCTTCAACCACACCTACGTGCCGGACCTGTTGATGACGTGGAGCTCCGGCACCCGAAAGTCCGAACGACGCGTTTACCTTCGCGCGTCCTCTGACCCGGAACTCCTTGCATCGGACGTTCAGCTCTTCGAGCGTGAACAGCAGCCGCTGGTCGTGCCACTCGCTCGCCTCGGGTCCGGGCCTGCACGAGACCAGTTGGAAACCGTCGCCGAGGAACACCACACCCTTGTGCTCGATCCCTCCGGACTCGGGGCGCTGCCTGCCCACACCCCTACACGGAAGCCGACCGCTTTGGCATCCGACGCGATCATCGAGGGCGGCCGCGGCATCATGGGGGAGCGTCAGGTCGAGCGCTTCCTGCACATGGTCGGTACGGGCGTGGAGGCGGCCCGCGAGGGCCAAGCCGACCCCACTCGGCTGGCTCTCTCTGAAGTCTCTCGGCACACGGTGCCTGACGTGTCGCGCCGCATGTCCACGTTGATGGCGGCCATGTGGCAGGGCAGCGGCCGGTCGTTGTCCGAGTTCCCGGCCAATGTGCCCCACCAGACATCCCTCGACGAGACCTCACTGAGCCTGCTTCTCTCCTCTCCAGAGATCACGGACGAGGCTTTCTGGCGTCGCATCCGACCGCTCGTGGACGCCAAGACGCTGCTGCGTACCGGCATTACGGACACACCGAACCTCCAGCGGTTGATGCGCAGCGCAGTGCAGGCGTGGAAGGCGCACGTGTGCATGGTGGTCGAACCGGAGACCGTAAGGGCCGGTGGCGCATGGCGCTGGGTCATCGACGACGGACACCTCGGCCTGCGCGGATCCGACTTCGTGGCCTTCCTGGCCGGCAGCCGCAAGGATCTCCATGCTCCGGAGGAGTACGAGGCGCCCCTGCTGGCCGAGGTCCGGGAGCGGGCCGCCAGATTCGCCATCCCCTTGACCTCCATCCGGATGCTGATGACCAACCGCAGTATCGGTTACGACGCCCCGGGCGAAGATGTGACCCATGACCCGCAACTCGATGGGATCAGCGCCGCGCTGGGACAGGAGGAGGGCGTGGTCGAAGCACAAGCGCTCACCCCCACCCGTGTCCCTCTGCGGTGTAATTTCGTCAGCAGGACCGCCAGCCCACCAGGAGCGAGGGCACTCGTTCCATATGCCGAGCTGCTCGGCACAACTCTCCGGCTGGTCCTGGGCTTGGATGCCGAAGATGCCGCGCAACTTGAGAACTTGCTCGATACGGGCGAGCCAGCCCCAGCCTATTGGGAGCAAGCGGATCTCTTCGACGGCTAATTCTCATAGCCTCGTTGGGGGTCTCTACCCGCCCTTTCAGTATGAACTTTTTGGCCGCATCCAGTAATTTGATCGCGGCGATTCAGGGATGAATGTGGGCTCGCCTTACCTGCGATCATGCCGTGCTACTAATCCCTGATTGGGGAGGATCCTTGCGGCCCTGCGGTATATCTGTAGGGCCGTTCAAGCCCTGGTACGGCGTAGGCAATGAGCCGTCGCGATAGAGCAGGCGCTTAGAAGGCGCCTGCTCTGTTCCCCGGCCGCGACAGTAAGGCGAGCGCGCTGGCAGCGCGCTCCTTCGTGATACTCGGGCGTCCCGATTCGCCGACGGCAGACACATTGAGGGCGCAACGGACTGGAATGACGCGGCGAAGCAAGCAAACCTAGAAGCGGTCCGGAGAAGTGCGGCTACGCCCTTCTGTTCTGCATACACCTGGATGTCGTGAGCGCCGTGTCGGGCGAAACATAGCCGACGATCGCCGGTTAGCCAAACCGGCGATTCTGCAGACCATTGAACCTGTCGCGCTGATCCCCGCGTGACGCATTCAGTCATTTTCCCTGAGGAGGTCAGAGCTGTGTCTGTCGAGGTCATGGACGAAGAATGGTTGTATACCGAGGAGCAGGTTCGATCGCTGCTCGAGTGGATGCGTGGGCAGGCGGGTGCCAATTTCTCTGTGCCCCCCTTCATGCGCCTCGTGGCCGAGCAGGCTCTGCGCCCAAGCGAGGCTCGCGCCGTGCGAGTGAGCGACGTGGTGCTCCCGGTGGGTGACGTGGGTGAGTTGACGGCCCGCCACAAAGGGATGGCGAGGGAGATTTCCCTCCAGCCGCAGTTCGTCGAGTTCCTACGTGAGTGGATCAGCGAGGCTGGCCTGCAGGGGGACGATCTGCTGTTTCCCGGTACGCGAGGTGGGCCGCTCTCGGCGTCCGTATATCAGCGGATGTGGCAGCAGGCCCGAGAGGCCGTCCTGCCAAGGGACGAGCGATACTCGTGGCGCCTGGGGGAGCCCATCTCCATCCTCCGTGAGTCCTGCGTGGTGAAGTGGCTCAGGGTGGGCATCTCATCCGTCACGGTTGCCGAGTGGGCCGGCGTGACCCCGAGTTGGCTGGCGCTGCGTTACCCGCACTGCTTCCGCACGCACAAGGCGGAAATCGACTGGGACCGTCTGGCCCTGGCTATGGCCCTTCCGGACTCGCTCAGGTCGTGATTCCCGCCCGCGCTCTGGCTGGCACCTAGAGCGCGGAGCTACCAGCTCATCCTCATCGGCACCGGTGGTCCTCACCCCCAACGAAGCCGTCACGTGATCAGCCTCCCTTTGGTTGAGGCGCTCCGTGAAGCGGTCCCACTGTCCTGGCAGGGCTGGTTGACCGCCTTGGACCGGACGATGCTCCGGCTGCCGACTCGCCGGGCGCCCAGCCCACCCCATCTCAAGGTCCCCTACATGCCTGCACGCTTGCTGTCCATCCCTGCCGTCGCCGCCGCCTTGGACGTCGACCGCCGCACCGTCTACCGCTTCATCGCTGCTGGCGACCTACCTGTCGTCGACCTCCGTACCGGACCAGGCCGGTCCCGTGTACGGGTCCCCGCGGCCAGCCTCGACGAGTTCATCAGCCGCCGCGCCGTCGTACCGCCGGCCGCCCGCCGCTGACCCTGGCCCATCCCAGCCCGTCACCGTTGAACAAGGAGTAGAGCCTCGTACCTCCGCAAGTGAAGTCCGGCAAATGGCAGGCGACCGTACGCAACCGGACAGGGGACCGGTTCAGCGAGTCGTTCCCCCTCAAGGCGCAGGCGCGCGCCTGGGGCATCGAGATGGAGACCCAGTTCGCCCGCGGAGGCATGCGCGACCCGCGGGCCGGGGAAACGTCGTTCCGCGAGTGGCACGACCGGTGGTGGAACGCCCGCGTCGTTGAGCCCCACACGCTGCGAGGCGACGCCTCCAACATCAAGAACCACGTCATGCCCTACTGGGCGGACTGGGAGCTGCGGGCCATCACCCGCATGGACGTCCAGAGCTGGATCCGGACCCTAATCGAGAAGGGCGCGGGGGCCGCTGCGATCAAGCGGGCCTACAACCTGACGTCCTCCATGATGCGCGCGGCCGTCGACGACGATGTCCTGGCGGTGACCCCATGCCGCAACATCGACTTGCCCCAGATCGCGGTCAAGCCGCCGCAGTGGTTCACGCTAGACCAGGCGCAGAGCATCCTGGACGAACTCCCCGTCGCGTGGCGGCGCCGATGTGCCTGCTCGGCTTCTATACCGGACTCCGCTGGGGAGAACTCTCCGGCCTGCATCGCCACCGCATCGACCAGCGCCGCTCGCGCCTGTTCCTGGTGGAGGTCAATAGCAAGAGCGGCATCAAGGAGTACCCCAAGAGCTCCAAGAGCCGTAGAGAGGTCCCGCTCCCGCCTCACGTCCTGGAGGCCCTCGAACGCCACATCCACCGGCTCGACCGGGACGCCGTGGTGTTCACCACCATCACCAAGGGCCGTGCCGGTCGGCTCCTCGCCGACAGTAACTGGCGCCGACAGACCTGGTGGCCCACAGTCGAAGCCGCCCACTACTTCGACACCGACGGCGAGCAGCGACTCGTCCCGCACTACCCGCCGCACTCCATGCGCCACACCTGCGCCTCGTGGCTGGTCCAGAAGGGAGTCTCGCTCTATGAGGTCCAGCACCTCCTCGGCCACGAGAGCTTCCAGACCACCCAGCGCTACGCCCACCTGCAACCGGACGCGCACAAGGCGGTGCTCGGAGCCTGGAAGCGTTTGGACTCGCCGCTGACCATTGCCGCATGAACGTCCTTCGCCCTGTCCTCCATGGACAGGGCGAAGGTGTTTGTGGTTTACGGAGACGTCGGTCAGGGACACCGGTCGGTCGGCTCGTCTTTCCTTGGCGGGGCCAAGGGCGACTGAGCACTCGTTGCTTGGTCGGGTGCGGTGGCGTGGTGGCCGTGTAGCCGATAGACCATGTCGTCGGGACTACGGTCCAGGCGTGCCTGGCGCCAGGCGACGTCGTAGGACAGCTGTGTCGCGCTGCGACGTTGAATGAACAGGGCTCGGAGGCTGGTCAGGGGTGCCAGCAGCATCCGCCACAGGGCGAGCTTCATGGGTGCGCCCTTCGGGGTGCTCCGTCAGACCCGGACATGTCCCCTGCTGCGATGCCGCTGGGGAGACTGCCGTCGTTGAGTGCTTTGAGGGAGTCGGACAGCACGACCATGGCCTGCTGGCGCTTTTCGATGTTCGTGAACCCTTGGCCGACCTGTTCCCATTGCTGCAGGAGCGGGAACCACCAGCGGTCGCAGGAGCAGATCAGGCGAGCAAGGCGTTGGAGTTCGGCAACGTGCTCGTCGCCCAGGGCGCCGGGGGCGTGGTGTTCGAGTTGGTCCAGGACGACGAGGTCCGGGTGGTCGTAAAGGTTCTCCTTCAAGAAGCGCAGGCGGCGGACGCGTTGCTCGTCAGCTGCCCGCTGCGTCAGCAGCTCCTGTGACGCGCTGGGCAGACCGAGGGTCGCCTTGACCTTCAACAGGCAGTAGTTCGGGGCTCGGCGAGGCAGACAGCCGAGGGCGGCGTTGACGGCGTCCTGGGCAGCGGGCACGTCCGAGGCTCGCAGACGCGCGGCCGCCTCGGTCGCCGCGGCATGCACAGCGGCGCGTGCTGTCTCCTCCACGTTGGGAGGAACCCGCCACAGTGGTCGCCAGGTGATTGTGTACAGGGCCTCGAAGGCGATGCCATCGGTGGCACTGGGCAGCAACCGTGGCTGGGCAGACCTACTTGTACGGACTGCGCGGCGCCATGGCCACCTCATACGAGGTTCTCTTCGAGCGGGAAGACCGTGCGCACACGGCTGTCGACGAGGTGGTTGTAGAAGTCGTCGGCCACGCTGACGCCCTCAACGGTGGAGATGCCACGCAGCCCGCTCATGAACCTCCAGCCGGCCTCGAACATGTTGTGGCCGCGCAGCGCGGGCAGTAGCAGGTCACGCAACTGCGTGTAGGCGCTGGGATCGTCGGCACAAGCACGGATCCAGTCCGTCAGACGCGAGATGGCCTCGGCGGCGGTCTCCGAAGAGGACAGCAGGTCGTGGACGCCGCGCTGCACGTCGATGTTTGTGGGTGGGGAGCCCACGAGCCATGGCGTGCCGTCGTGCCGGCGGGTCATCAATGCAAGGAAGGCCAGGGCGCCGCTGCGCGCGGAGGAAACCTTGCCCTGCTGCCAGCTCTGGACCTCCCCGGCCAGGCGCTGGGCGACAGTGGGGTGTTGGACCAGAGCGTCGAAGGCAGCCTGGACTTGGCCGACCACGGTGGTGCCGGTGTTCTTGTGCGCGACCCGGCGCAGGCGCACCATTGCCCGCTTGGCCAGAGATGTGGCGACGGAGGAATCCTCCAGGACTCGTTGGCACAGCGCAATCACGGCGGGCGCGTAACTCTCCTTCTCCGCCCACCCGTACAGTGCTTCCCACGCCAGGCGTCCGACGTGTTCGTTGCGCACGGCGCTTTCCATGACCGCACCAAGCACCTTTGGATGGCTGCTGCCGACCAGGTTGCCCAGTGTCGTGAGGTAGTCCACCGATCCGTGCCGCACGGTGAGCTCAGCCAACGCAGCCACTGCGTGGTCTTCCGGCTCGGCGCTTTGAGCCGTCGCGACGAGCCAGGTCAGCAAGGGCTCACGCATGACGTCGTAGTTGTCCCAGACATACTCCAGCACCGCGCGTCCATAGGCAGGCCGGTCGAAGAGCACGGTGTCCTGCATGTCGACTTGGCCCCCGACATCCTGGATGCGCCGACGCATTCCCCGTCCGGCCAGGGCACTGAGCGTCGGCGAGAATCCTGCTGCTGCGCCAGGAGCCTCGGGGACGTCCTCGATGGCTTTCATCAGAGCGGCTGCACTGCGCGCGACGACGGGCAGGGGCGCCGACTGCTGCACGGCCAGGGCGAGCAGCAGACAACGGTCGTCCACGGTGAGTGAGGGGTTGTCGTGGGTGTGCAGGCTGTTCATCTCGCCGAACCGGCCGTCGAGTTCCCCTCGCCAGTCGGTCAGAGCCGCGATGATGCGTTCTTCCAGGGTTGCCGGGGTTCCGCCGTCGGTGTCTGCCCGCACTCGCGACTGCTGGGAGTCGGCGTGAATATGTTCCTTCCAAGCCGTCACGGCGGAGCGCGCGGCCCGTACGGCGGCCACCGCCGTCAGTCCGCGCAAGGAAGCTGCGGCCTTGGGGAAGGAGCGAAGCGATGTGACCAGTTGTCCGTAGCCGTTGGCGTCCAGATGCGCCTCTACTACTTCCTGGGCATCGGGAGCCTCGCGCAGACGAACTACTTGGACGCCGTCGCGATCGCTGAGACGGTGATCCTTCCACAAGTCCTGTGCCACGGTCAGCGCCAGATAGGAACCGCAACCTCGGAGGTGGGTAGCGTGTTCCGACAGTGCATCGAGGAAGTCGGCCGATACCTGATCTTTCTCCGGGTGCTTGAGGTCAAGCTGGTAGGCGTGCGCGAGCTCTAGTGGCAGGCGTCCTTTGCTGGGGGTCTTCCAGTCCGCGTCCAACTTGACCACGGTGGCGTCGTGAGCAGTGTGCTCGGCCAGAAGCCGTAGTGCGAGGGTTGTCGAGCCGCATGACCGGGGCGCGACAATGATGATCACGGGTTGATGCGGGCGGCTGGTAGCGGGATTGACGATCTGCTCCCAGATCGTGTTCCAGTGCGCGCTCCGAACGAACGGCTGATCGAGCAGTCGCTCGCGATTTTGTTCGATACCCTCCAGTAAGTCCTGCTTTCGCGTCTCCAGGATCAGTTGCTTGATGTAGTGGGCGACGACGTCGGGGTCTCCATACACGTGTGTCGCTCCGTCCTCCGTTTCATGAATGGGATGCGCGGGAGGGACGGCAGCCGGTGGTGGGGGAACGGGGGAGGGAGATGGGTCGTCAGGGTTTGCGTCCCGCCGATCGGGAGCACCGGATCCGGGGCGCAAGCGATGCAGCCAGCCGCCGGAGCCGTTGGACTGGTTCTCGCCAACCTCGCTTGTTGGTGGGGTTGCGTTGGAGTCGGTGGGGTCGAACGGCACGTCAGACATGCGGGTGCTCCAGGGTGAGTGTGGGAAGGGCGGAAAGGGTGGAAGGCCAGACGACTTACCGCTGGCGGCGATCGATCCGCAGGGTGTCGATGCTGTTGGCGATCGTGGCGTCGCTGACCTGACCGTGGAATTGGAACGTGCCGCCGCTGCTGGCAACCGGCGTCACCGACGCGTCGCTCGGCTGCGCGGTGGAGGAGGTGGCAGCGGTCGGCGATGCGGCGTCCGTGACGTAGGGGCGCACGGCCGGTCCGGTCAGGCCCGGCACGTGAATCCGGCAGGGCTGCTCGAAGCCGGGCTTGTCGCTGACGCGGGCAACCGCCTCGAGGAAGTGGTGCGGGCCCAGATCCTGCATGCGTCCCGCGTGCACAGTGCGCTGGTAGACGATCTCGGAGAGCGCGGCAGTAAGGAAGCCGCCACTGTCCTTCGCGGCGGACAGCGCCTGCCGGTTTGCCTGGCTGTCGAGCAGCCGGGCGGTGTCATTGATGGCGTTACCGCGATGGTCGGGCAGGGACAGTGGGCCGACGTGCATACTGGCCCGCAGGCGCAGGACGGGACTACTGGCCAGCCGCTGCCGCTCGTAGCGCACCAGAGCCGCATTGAGCCGGCCCAGCAGTGGGTCGACGAGTCGTGCCAGCACTGAGGGCGGGAACAGCAGGATCGCCCCGTCGCCACTGTCCTTGTAGCCGCCGGGAAGTTCCTGCGGGTCGGGCAGCTGACATTCGGCGAGCACGGTCGCCACGATGTCGTCCACGTCGCACCGAGCGGCGGCCATCTTCGCCTCCGGGATCTGGCTGTACTTCTCCATATCGAGTGCCACGAGGGCGAGTTCGGCAGGCACGTCCAGGGGCTCTGCGTGCAGCGGCGCATCCATCGGGCACCGTCCTTTCAGCACAGGCGGTCAGGGAAGTGCCCATGCTGATCGGGCGGGACGGCCGCCGCTGCCCAGCAGTGGGCAGGCGTGAAGTGCGGCCCGTCACGCATGCGTACGTGCGTGCGACTGAATCGAATGGATGTCGCGGACGAGGAGCCCACCACTGGAGGTGGTGCGGACCCAGTCCTGCTCGCGCCAGGGCTTGAGCGCGTTGACCACAGCGTTGCGGGAAGCGCCGATCATCTGAGACAGCTCAGTCTGGGTCAGACGCACGGCGAGATCCGAAGCCGAAGCGGATGCGGCCTCGACCAGTCGCGACAGAGCCGATGCCAGACGCAGGGGCACAGACGCAGTGGCCAGTTCGAGCCGCACGGCCTCCGATTCCCTGACCCGGGCAATGGCGTGGCGCAGGAGAGGGGCCAGCAGATCATGCTCCTCAACGAATGTAAGGAAAGCGGCAGCCGGGACGATGCGGATCTGGCAGGTCTCGGCGGCGATGACCGTGGCGGTGCGCGGCTGGGAGTCCAACACGGCCAGCTCGCCGAGTAACTCACCGGCGCCGCGCACGGCGAGAAGCGTCCTTTCTCCGCAGGTCCCGGCCAGGGTGATCAACGTTGACCCGGACTCCAGCACGATCACGTGAGTTGCTGGATCTCCCTGGCGGAGGAGCACGCTCCGAGCGGGCCTCACACGCTGCGGTGCGAGCGCCTTCAGGCGTGCCCATAACTTGTCGCCGATCACCGCGGCATGCGGCTGATACATGCGTCCCCCCTGCTGTGCGGCCCCGACACACTTAAGGTGATCGTCTCAACTAACCAGAATGTTGCTCAATAGACACATTCCAGCCATCAGGAGTGCTGCTAGGGCAAGGTCGACGGCCAGGCGGGCCGCTCGCAGCTTTTTGTCCGCCAGCCAGGCCAGCATCTGTAGTCGACGGCCCTCGGCATGCCGTTCAAGCTCCCCACGCGCAGCCGTACTCACACCGACCCGGTGATGAACGAGCGCCTCGTCCATCAATTCGGTATGCAGCCCCGCCCTTGGGACCACGGGCCGCAGCGCGAGCAGCGCAGCCCCTATCGCGGCCATCAGCAGCAGGCACATCAGAACTAGCGAGAACACTCCGATTGGGGGCATGCCGCGTGTACTCGACAGCACGGCAATCCCTGCAGCCAGCAGGCCACCGGCGATTCCGCACAGCGCTGTTGCTTTCGTATCCGCCCGCTGCACCTCGACGAAGGCGCGTTCAGCGTGCCCTTGGAGCCGCTCCATCTCCGCCGGAATGTTGCCTGGCTCGTGCATGCCGCCCCACATCCCTCTGTGGCCGTCGCCCGCTTGTCATGGCAGTTGCCAGCCTGCTCTCGACTGCCGAAGAGTGATGCCTACCGCAGGGCACGAGGAGCGGTAGCTTCCTCACTCCACGGCCTTCGAGGTCTTTGCTCACCGGCTGACACTCGTCGCTTTGATCACGGTCCGGTACGCAAGTGCCGCCGTAGCGGACTTCGCCGTCTCGCATTCGTGGGCAGATCGCTCGGCCGCACGGTTTCTGTCGCTGTGGATCCACCGTCCTGCTCGGTGGAAGGCGCGTTCTCGGAGGCCCAACGGTTTTCGCCCGAACCCTCCCGGGCGGTCACCAGCGCGCCTATTGTGCTGTCACGCCAAGGCATCACCATCCGGGGGGATCGTGTCCGACGCGTTCAGGTCCAAGCCTGCGCTCAAGCGCTGCGTCGTATGCCGCCTGCCGGTGGCCAGGAAGAAGCTCGTCCTCGCCCCGGGCGGGCTGCCGGTGCACCGCGCCTGCCGGTCGACCACAGACCGCTCGTCGCCCCGCTCGGTGGCTCCGACCCGTGTGACCCGGGTACCCAAAGACATCAGCCGCGCCGAACTCCTCAAGAGAATCGAAGCGTTGCGGAAGCGCGACCCAAAAATGAAGCCGGGCGCGGCGCAGGTGCAGCCCGCTGGCAGCCCCAAGCCGCCGACAGCGCCACACCGCGGCAAGCGGTTGGTTGCCCCGCCTCAGCCGTACTACGGCGTGGAGATGAAGTTCATCGACGGCCGGTGGGTACAGATGCACCCTGACGCCGAATAGTGACCACACTCAGACGTACGAGGCCGACCGCTATGCCGCTCTATCGGGTGCGGGAGGCGAGCTGAGGGAACGCGTCTTCCCGTACGGCGCGCACGGTGCGACCGACGAGGGTGCTCATCACCGGCTACAGATGGAGGAGCGCGCCGGGGTCGAGGTGCGGGGCAGGCCGTCGAGCAGGCCCTCGTGTAGGACGGTGCGGTACAGGACTATACGCTGGCGCGGTTTGCCCAGGTCGTATGACGTCATCCCGGACCAGGGCAGGTGTAGCGGTAGTTCCCCGATCCCTTGGGACGGGCCGTGCAGTTCGTCCAGCGACTCCGGCAGACGGCGGCGGAACTTCTCCCGGTACAGCGCGAGGTCCTTGGCGTCGCGGCCGAGACGTCCCTCGGGGTGGGTGCGGGGTGTTCGCCGCTGGATTCGGGATCAGCGAGTCCACCGCCCACGCCTACACCAGCGCGGTCGTCGACCTGCTCGCCGAACGTGCACCGGGCCTGTTGAAGACGCTGCGCGGGCACGAACCCGACTTCGTCCTGCTCGACGGCACCCTCGCCGAGTGCGACCGGATCGGCGACGGCCGTGCCGCGTGCAGGTGGTCACCGACCCCGGCGGCCGGCTGCTGTGGCTCCTGCCCGCCCTGCCGGGCCCCACCCACGACCTGACCGCCGCCCGCACCCACCGGATCATCCGGATCTGCGAGCGCCAGGGCGTTCCCATCCTGGCGGATCTTGCCTACCAGGGCGGTGGCCCCTGGCTGACCACAGGCATCAAACGCAGGCCCCCGCAGGAACTCACCCCCACCGAGAGGACCGTCAACCGGGCCCTGGCCGCGGCACGGGCACCGGTCGAACGAGGCGTCGCCCGCATGAAGTCCTGGCGGATCTTCCGCAGAGCCCGCTGCATTCCGAGCCGCATGACGTCAATCGCCAAAGCCGTCCTCACCCTGGAGCGGCAACGCTGAAGAGGCTCACTGAAGAACCCCACACCACGTCGCCGCTTGCGGCTACGGTGGGCGCGTCGTTTCAGAAGGAGGGGAAGTGTCAGAGCTACGGTGGCAGGTCGTGGCCGAGAGCCTCGAACGTAAGTGCAAGGCGCCGACGGCCGAGCAGATCACCATCGCACGCGCCTTGGCCCTGCCCCTAGAACAGGCCACACCCGAGCTGGTCGCTGCCGCCGAGCTGCGCGTCCTGCTTCGAACGCCTCTAGGACTCACCCTCGCCGGGGACTTCGGCGACGACGAGTACGAGGTCCTCCTCGATCTCGCGAACCGCACCGACCTGGCGGTTCCCGACATGGACAAGCTCGGGTGCCGGGAGGTGCTTAACGCCTGGCTGCGCGTCGCCCGTGACCGCGAGTCCGCCGCCGCCCTGCGTCGGCTAGAGCCTGCGGTCGATGACGTTGTCACCGCTCGCGACCGGCGCAAGGGGCCGGATATGCACGGCGAGATCTCATCAATCGGCGCCAATGGCCGACTGCACTTCCGGGGCGGCCACGGGCTCGGCACTGCCCCGCACCGGGTCACCCACATCATCCGCCCCGGTGAGGACGGCTATCTCGATCAGCTCCATCTGGCCCGCGAACACGCTGCTGCGGTTCAGAGCAACCCGGCTCGGATTACCCGAGCCCAGGAGGCGCAGCTGGAACGCTGGCGGATCAACTTTCCAGCGACCCCGGCGGCGATCGAGGCACTGCGCAACGCACTGGAGACAGCGGACGACGAGGCCGCGATGCAGCGGCTCTTGGAGAAGCACCCGGCGCTGCTGGCCGGTACCGTAGTGGGCACCCACGACACCTGGATCCGGCCCCAGGTCCAGCTCGGCAACCACTACATGGCCGACTTCATGATCGCCGGTCAGACCTCACTCGGAGTTCGGTGGACGCTGGTTGAGCTGGAGAGCCCGGTCAGTCGCCTGACCAACCCCGGCAATAGGCGGGCGACGGCCACCCTGCGGCACGCGGTCGACCAGATCGAGGACTGGCGCAGGTGGCTGTCCACCAATCTGCACTACGCCCGCTCCGCGCGCGACGCCGACGGGCTGGGCCTGCCAGGTATCACGGCCGAAGTCCCAGGCTTGATCATCATGGCCCGCGAGACTTACGACGACGCAGCCGCCGAAATCCGGGAACTGCATGCCCGGCGCTCCCACATCCAGGTACGCACCTACGACTGGCTGATGCGCATCAACGAATCCCCCGACCCTCTGCGCCGAGACGCTCCCGACCAACGCCTTCGGCTCGCTTGAAACCAGCCGTCCCTCTGCAAGCAGCCGTCAGCCTGGAAGAACCGAGGCCCTGGCGTTCTCGATGGAGTGCAGAAGGCACGGCTTCATCGGGTGCGCCGGCCGGTCAGCCCGAAGCCCACAGGCGTGCCTGCCGAGTCAACGGGCCGTGCCGGGGCAGTTGGTCGTGGCAGCCTGTTCCGTCCAGGAGGGGAGGGACGTGCTGTGCGTCATGACGCTCGTTTGACGCTCTGGGCTCCCGCAGGCGGGACAACGAGCCGAGAAATGGCCTCTGACCTGGTCCGAGACCTGCTCAATCCGACATCTTTCCGATGACGCACCATGTGGAGTGTGTGGCCATCCTTGAGCCGGTGGCCAAGGGCTCCTGACCTGCGGTTTTGACGGTGCGCATTATGTGCCGTGTGGGCGTTACGGGCGATGGGGCGGGTCAGGACCTGCCAAGGTGTCGATTATCGCTGGGGCGCCGAGGGCAGCCGACGCTCTGCGCCGAGCTACTGGTTCCTGCTGGGCAGGTGCCGCGGAACCGGTGGATGCTGTGACCTGCCGCGATGGGCGATGGTGAGCTGCTGATCTGTACGAATGGGCTTGCGGCTCTTTCACGCTCTTGCCTGTCGATGCAGCCGGAAGCCCCAGAGGAGCCGCAGGGGCACTCCCAGTGGCCGCATCCACTCATTCGGCTTGTACTGGGGCGTTGACCCCGAGTTCCTGGACACGGGCGAAAGAGGGCGAAAGACGGCGAGGGCCCGCGCGGCGTACTTTGCGCGGGCCCTCGCTGTGTGGGCTTACAGGCATTTTCTCCAGGCGTGCGCTCAGGCAGGCCGCGTGGTGAGGATCGCGGCGGCGCCTGCCGGGAGCCGGTATCTGTACATCGTGCTGCCCCACGGAACGTCGAAGGTGGTGAAGCCGCTGCCGGAGTTGTACATCACCGAGAGTTGTGTGCCGTCGGGCAGGGTCGCGTTCTTGCGCAGGAGGCCGTGGTTCGAGCCGGCGGCAGAGGTGGTCTTGCCGTCGGGGGCGAAGACGGAGACGTCGTGGATGGACCACCAGCTGCCGGAGTTGGACTTGTTGACCACTCGGATGTAGCGGGCGGTGGTCTTGGGAAGCAGGATCCGGGTCACGGTGCTGCCGGGGCCGGTGGCGATGGGCTTGCCCCAGGTGGTGCCGTCGTCGGAGGTGTACACCTCGTAGTGGCGGGCGAAGTCGCCGGATGAGGCGGTGGAGTCGAGGACGAGCTGGTCAAAGGTCTCTGTGGAGCCAAGGTCCAGCTGGAACCAGTCTCCGGGCTGCATCCCGTGGCCCGAGCTCCAGCGGGTGGACGTGTCACCGTCGATGGCCTTGGAGGGCGGGTCGTCCGAGCTGCTCGCGGAGGCTGTTGCCTGCCAGCCGTCTCGGGACAGGGCCGTCTCGCCGGTGGGTGTGGTGAGGGCGGCGCCGGTGGGCAGGGTGTAGCCGAGCCACTGGTCGCCGACACGCACCTGAGGCTGCTGGGTGAGCAGGCTGCTGTCGTAGGTGATCAGGGCCTGGCTGCCGTCGGGGTTGCGGAAGGGGATGTCGACGGAGCCGATGGCGGCCGGGTCGGTGGTGCCGTGCCGGGTTCCCGTCCAGGTGAAGGTCGCTGCTGCTCCGGCGGCCAGGGTGTAGGTGAAGTGGTGGTCGCCCCAGCCCACGGTGAAGGTGCGTGCCGTGCTGCCGGAGTTGTAGGTGACCAGCGCGGTGGAACCGTCGGGGTTGGTGAAGGCGACGTCCTCGATGCTGCCCTTGCCCAGGGTGTTGGAGGCGACCCGGCGGGCGCCGGGCTGGACGAACTTGCTGGCGTGTGCGAGGCCCCAGTAGTCGGCCGTCGGCGTGTAGGTCCACTTGCCGTCGGTGTTCGGGGAGACGGTCACGACGGGCCGGCAGCCCTGGCATCCGTTGTTGGTGGGTCCGTCGCCGGCGTCCAGGGCGATGTTCCAGCGGATGATGCTCTGGGCCCAGTTCCGTGGACCGTTGATGACGTTGTCCATGACGCCGGCGAAGGCGCCCTGCTCGTCGCCCTCCCAGTTGCCGCCGGAGCACTCGGTCTGGAAGGCGGGCTTGTTGGGGTAGTCGTTGTGGACGACGGTCTGCGCCACCACGGCCTCGGGGCCGCCCGCGTAGCAGTGCCAGGCCGTGCCGGTGACCTGCTGGGCGGTTGCCGGGTCGGCGTAGAAGGATTCGGGGTAGCTGGTGACGTCCCAGTTGTGGTCGTAGCCCAGGATGCCGGTGGACAGGCCCTGCTTGCGCAGCGTCGGGGCCAGGTAGTCGGTGACGAAAGTCTTGGCCTGGTCGGCGGGCAGGTACATGCCCGGGTAGGTCGACGGCTCGTGCAGCGGCTCGTTCTGCGGGGTGATGTAGCGCACCGGGACTCCGGCCGCCGCGTACGCCTTGAGGAACTTCGCGAAGTAGTCGGCGAGCGGCTGGTAGGCGTCAGGTTTGAGCCGGCCGCCGTTCATCGAGTCACTGGTCTTCATCCACCCGGGCGGGCTCCACGGGGTGGCCATGAGGCTCAGCCGCGGGTTGATCTGTCGGGCTTGCTTCAGCAGGGGGATGGTGTACGAACGGTCGTGGGCGATCGTGAAGTTGGCCAGCGTGGGGTCTTCCTGGCCGGCGGGCATGTCGTCGTAGGAGTAGTTGCCGTTCACCGTGAAGTCGGTGGCGCCCATGGGCTGGCGCAGAGCGCTCAGGCCGATGCCGTCACGACGGCTGAACAGGTCGCGCATCAGCGCGTTCCGTTGGCTGGAGTTGAGCTTGGTGCCGACCAGCCAGGCGGAGGAGTCGGTGAAGGAGGCTCCGAAGCCGGTCATCGGCTGGTACTTGCGGGTGGTGTCGACCGTGATGGTCGAATCCTCGGTGCCGGAGGGGGCCGGGCCGGTCCGCCACGTCACCGCCGGCTGCTTGGCCAGGTACGTCTTGGTGGACGGGTTGGTGACCCAGACCGATGCCTTGGTGCCGGGCGCGGCTTCGGCCGAGGCGGGTGTGGCTGCCGGGAGGACCGGAAGCGTGGCGAGCAGGGTCGCGGCGGCTGCCAGGGAGGTCCGGCGCCATTGCCGGGTGGTGGTTCTCATGGTGCGGCTCCTTGCGGGCATGACGGCCTTGCACGGCGGCGCGCGTGCAGGACGTGGGTGTGGCGAGACCGGCGCGTGGGGGCCGGGTAAGGGCGCCGGAGCTGGGGTCACTTCAGGCCGGTGGTGGCGATACCGGCGACGAAGTGGCGTTGGAAGAGAAGGAAGACGATCGTCACCGGGAGCAGGACGACGACGGCGCCGGCGAGCAGGATGCCGAAGCGGGTGAAGTCCTGTCCGCTGCTGGCCAGGGCGAGGCCGACGGGGAGGGTGTACTGGCTCTCGTTCTGGGCCACGACCAGGGGCCACAGGAAGTTGTTCCAGGAGCCGAGGAAGGTGATGATTCCCAGGGTCGCGAGGGCCGGTTTGGTCAGCGGGAGGATGATCTTCCAGAAGATGGCCAGTTCGCGGCAGCCGTCGACGCGGGCGGCGTCGATGAGCTCGTCCGGCAGGGTGGAGATGAACTGCCGCATCAGGAACACCCCGAAGGGGGTGGCGAGGAACGGCAGGATCAGCCCGAGCAGGGAGCCGGTCAGCTGCATGTTGGCCACCAGGACGTACAGCGGTACGAAGGTGACCAGGCCCGGGACCATGAGGGTCGCGATAACCACCGTGAACACGGCCCGCTGTCCCCGGAACTCCAGCTTGGCCAGGGCGTAGCCGAGCATCGAGCAGAAGATCAGGTTCCCGGCGGTGACGGCCAGGGCCACGATCACGGAGTTGGCGAACATCCTCGTGAAGTCCAGGCTGCTGAACAGTTCCTGGAAGTTCGTGAGCGTGGGGCGGGTGGGGATCAGGTCGGGCGGGATCTTGCGAATGTCGGCCTCGGGCTTGAACGCCCCGGACAGCATCCACAGGAACGGCGTGACCATCAGCAGCAGGAGGCCACTGAGCGGTAGGTACAGCCAGGGGCGGCCCCACTCCTGGCGGATGCGGCGGCGCCGTACGGACTTCTGTACAGCGGGGTCGATCGTTGTCGTGGTCATGGGGGCATCAGTCCTTGTCGCGCAGCATGCGGAACTGCAGCACGGTCAGCGCGATGATGAGAACGAAGACGACGTAGCCGGCCGCCGAGGCGATGTCGTAGTTGCCGTTGCCGAACTGCTTGTAGGCGTACAACGTGGCCGACAGGGTGGAGTCCAGCGGTCCGCCGTCGGTCATGACGAACGGCTCGTCGAAGAACTGCAGGTAGCCGATGCCGGTGGTGACGGCGGTGAGGAGCAGGGCCGGGCGCAGGAGCGGGAAGGTGACCCGCCAGAACCGCTGCCAGGGGCCGGCGCCGTCGAGTTCGGCGGCCTCCATCAGGGAGTGGGGCACCGACTGCAGACCCGCCAGCATGATGATCATGACGGTTCCGAGGTTGCGCCACACGGCCATGAGGGTCATGACGGGCAGGGCGAAGCGGGTGTCGGCCAGCCAGGCCGGGCCGTCGATCCCGAACCAGGCGAGGACGGTGTTCACCAGGCCCGTGTGGGGTTCGAGGAGCGTCTTCCACACCACGGCGACGGCCACGATGCTGGTGATCACCGGCAGGTAGAAGCCGACCCGGAAGGCGGCCCGGAAGCGGCGGATGCCACTGTCGAGGGCGACCGCCGCGGCGAGCCCGGCGGCCAGCGTCAGGGGGAGGGCCGCCAGGACGAACACGGCCGTGTTGCGCAGGGCGGTGAAGAACTGCGGGTCCTGGAAGAGTCGTACGTAGTTGTCGAGGCCGACGAACGACACGTTCAGCGGGGTGCGCAGGTCGGCGCTCTTGGTGTCGGTCAGGCTCATCAGCGTCGACCAGACGACCGGCAGCAGCATGAAGGCGAGGAACAGGGCGAGGAACGGGGCGGCGAGAACCGACGCGGCGCGGGCCTGCCGACCCCGTGCGGTGCTCCGTCGCGGCGAAGGAGCGGCCGCGGGCCGCTTGCCGGCGGCGGCCCGCTTCCGGGTGCCCTGCCCGGTAATGGTGCTGGTGGGCATGGTTGTCATCCGTCCGTACGAGGGATGCAGCGGCGCGTCAGCGGCCGGTGCCGATGCTGGTGGCCTTGGACTGCAGGGTCTTCTGCACGTCGGCGACGGTGGCCTTGCCGTAGGCGAGCTTCTCCAACTCGGAGTCGATGGCGTCGGCGATCTGCTGCCAGGTGGTGATCGCCGGGGGCGCCTTGGTGACCTTCAGCTGGGTCTCGAAGGCGGCCATCTTCGGGTTCTCGGCGAGGTCGCCCTCCGACCAGGACTGCACGGCGGCGGGAAGGTTGCCGGAGGCGTCCGCGTACTCGGCCAGGTTCCTCGGCTCGGTCAGGAACTGGACGAACTTCCAGGCCGCGTCGGCGTTGTCGGCGTCCTTGAAGACCGCCAGGTCACTGCCGCCGGCCAGGCCGGCCGACTGCGTGCCCTTCGGCAGCGGCATGGTCTGCCACTTGCTGTCCAGCTCGGGCGCGTGCTTGTGCAGGTCGCCGCCTGTGCTGGGGCCCTGCTGCACGGTGCCGATCAGCCCGTTCTGGAGGTTCTGGCGGGCGTCGGTCTTGTCGTTCGGCGACAGCTTGTCCTTGAAGAAGCCGCTGTAGTACTCCAGGGCCTTGGTGACCTCGGGCGAGTCGAACGTGAACTTCTTCGCGTCGGCGTCGTAGATGTCACCGCCCTGCTGCCACACCATCGGCAGCCAGAACAGCCAGGAGTTGAAGCCGACCTGCAGCTGGGTGGCGTTGCGCAGCTTGGGGTTCTGCTTGCCGACCGTGGCCTGGATGGTCTTGAGGTCCTTCAGGTAGCCGTCCCAGTCACCGGCGGGAGCGCCCTTGATGCCGGCCTTGGTGGTGATGTCGGTGCGGTAGTAGATCACCGAGGTGTCGGCGATGAACGGGACGCCGTAGGAGGTGTCCTTGTACTTGGTGGTGTCCCACTGGCCGGGGAAGAACGCGGACGACTTGAACGAGTCCGGGGTGGCCTGGAAGCCGTTCATGGCGGCCATCTCGGCCATCCAGGTGGAGCCGATCAGGGACATGTCCGGGGTGTTGCCGCCGGCGATCGCGGTGGTCAGCTTCTCGTGCGCGGCGTCCCACGGCACCGCCGTGATCTGGACGGTCACGTCCGGGTTCTGCTGCTCGAACTTCTTCGCCAGGCTCTCAAGGTCCTTGTCGGCCTTGTCGCCCATGGACCACATGACCAGCTTGCCCTCGGCCTTGCCGCTGCTGATCTTCGCCGGGGCGTTGTCGGCGGCCGAGGAGTCGTCGCTGCGGCCGCAGCCGGTGGCCAGCAGGGCCGCCGCGACGGTGGCGCAGGCGATCTGGAGGGTTCTGGTGCTGGGACGAGGGGTGCGCATGGTTGCGGCTCCTTGCGGTCGTGCTGACGGGGCGCGGGGAGTGGGGCAAAAGGGACGGGCGAGCGGGAGGCTCAGACTGCGGGGTGCAGGCGCCCGCCGTCGACGTTCACCTCTGCGGTGAGATGCGGATCACGGCTGGAGCGTCCGACATGCAGGCGGTAGCGGCCGGGCGGGGTACGCCAGGCGCTCGCCTCGCCGTCCCAGATCCGGAAGACGCGGGCGGGCACGTACACCTCGGCGGTGACGCGTGCGCCCGGTTCCGCTTGTACCGTGGCGAACCCGGCGAGCAGACGCACCGGCCTGTCGGAGCCGTCCTGCGGCGGCTCCAGGTAGACCTGGACGACCTCACGGCCGGCCCGGGGGCCGCTGTTGGTCAGTTCCACGGTCAGGTTGAGCCCGTCTCCGCCCGCGGGGCAGGGCAGAGTGGCGGAGACGGGAGTCGTGGAGAGGGTCACGGACTCGTAGGTCCATCGGGTCCAGCCCAGACCGTGGCCGAACGGGAAGGCCGGGGTGAGCCCGTCCCGGTCCCAGGCCCGGTGGCCGACGTGAACGCCCTCGGTGTAGTCCACGATGCCGTCGCGGGGGCGGGCGTCGGGGACGGGGACGTCCTCGGCGCGGGCGGGCAGCGTCCACGGCAGCCGGCCCGACGGCTCGGCCCGGCCGAGCAGGACGTCGGCCAGGGCGTGTCCGGCCTCCTGGCCCGGCAGCCATGCCCACAGCAGGGCGGGAGCCTCGTCGGCCCAGGGCAGCAGCACCGGGGCGCCGGCATTGACGACCACGATCGTGCGCGGATTGGCGGCGATCACCTTGCGCACCAGGTCGTTCTGGTGGCCGGGCAGATCGAGCCCGGTGCGGTCCCAGCCCTCGGACTCCACCTCCTCGTTGGTGCCCACCACAACCACGGCAACATCGGCCGCGGCGGCTGCGGCGGCGGCTTCGGCTATCTCCTCGTACGGCGTCGGACCGGGCGGTGCGTGCCGGACCTGGCCGGTGACGAAGCGGCCGTAGCCACCGGCGTCGACGACGGTGAGGTCCAGGGCGAGCGCGAGCCTGCGGCCCTCCGGTCCCACCTCGACGTCGATCCCCCGCAGGGGCGGGTGGTTGTGGCTGGACTCCAGCACCAGCTCGACTCCGCGGTCATCAGCCCCGGCCAGGACGTTCTCGCCGTCAAGGCTCACGCTGAAGCGGCCCGCGCAGCCGAACTCCAGACGGTGCGTCCCCGGCTCGGTGAGGGTCAGCACCGTGCGCAGCACCACCCGATGGGTCGCCGGGTCGAAGCCGTCGTACGTGGTCCAGTCCCCGGTGACGCGGACCTCGCCGCCGATGCAGTGGCCGTCAGCGTCCAGGTGGTCGGCGCGCACACCGGTCTCGCCGGTGTCGGGGGCAGCGAGCAGTTCGGCGAAGGCGTAGGGCAGACGCAGGCGGGCGTCGCCGCCCCGGTGCACGGTCAGCTGTACGTCCTCGGGGAGTGCGGCGCGCAGTCCTTCCTCGTACGACACCGTGCGCACCGCAGGGACGAAGGCACTGCCGCCGCCCTGGAGGTACGGTTCGACAGCATTGGGGCCGATCAACGCGACGCTGCGGATCCCACCAAACGCCAGCGGCAGCAGATCCGCCTCGTCACGGAGCAGCACCGTGCCCCGGGCGGCGACCTCACGCAGCAGACGGAACTCCTCCGGTTCGGGTTCTGCCGGGACGGGGGCCGGCCCCGGTTCGTCGAGCCGGCCGACGTACCGGGCCAGACGCAGCAGCCTCAGCACCTTGTCGTCGACGACCTCCTCGTCCACCTCGCCCGCGCGCACAGCCGCCGCGAGGGCGTCACCCCACGGGCCGTGGGGGCCGGGCATCACCAGATCCAGACCACCCACCGCCGAGGCCACGGTGGACCGGGTCGCGGCCCAGTCGCTTACCACGGGCCCGGAGAAACCCCACTCGCCCTTCAGCACCTCGCGCAGCAGCCGCGTGTTCTCGGTCATCGGGGCCGACTCGGCGCCGTCGTCGAGGCCCGAGTAGGCGGCCATCACACTCCACGGCGGGGCCTCGGCGAGGACCTGCTCGAAGGGGGCCAGGTAGACCTCCCGCAGTGTCCGCTCGTCCAGCCGGGCGCGGTAGCGGGTGCGGTCGGTCTCGGAGTCGTTGGCCACGAAGTGCTTCAGGCACGCGCCCACGCCCCGGCTCTGCAGGCCGCGCACGACGGCGGCGGCCAGGGTGCCGGTGAGCAGCGGGTCCTCGGAGAAGTACTCGAAGTGGCGCCCGGCGACCGGGGTGCGCTGGAGGTTGACCACCGGCGCCAGCACCACGTCGACGCCCTTGCGGCGGGCCTCGATGGCGAACAGCTCCCCCAGGCGCTCGGCGAGGTCGGTGTCCCAGGCCGCCGCCAGCGCACTCGGCGCGGGAGCCAGGAGGCCGGTCTCGGCGGGATCCTCGCCGGTTCCCCGTACCCCCTGCGGGCCGTCGGACATCGTCACCGCCGACAGACCGAGTCGGGGCTCGGCCGGGAGTCTCCACAGGTCGGCGCCGGTCAGCAGGCGGATCTTGGAGTCCAGGTCCAGGCCGCGGACGCGGTCACGGAGTTCGGTGTCATCGGGGAGGGCAGGGCGGCTCATGCTCGTCCTTCCAGGCCGCGGTGCGGCACGAAGCGGGCGGAACGGAGAGCAGGAAAGCACACTTACTAAGTACTTGGTAAGTGCTTGTGCGTAAGTTCTTTCTCGGGTTTGATCGAAAGGTGACCACTGATCGACAGCCCCGTAGACTCCGCACGGTGAGCGAGAGCAGGCCGACCGGCGAGCGGCAGCCCCGCACGGGGAAGAGCCTCAAAGCCCAACAGCGACGGCAGGAGATCCTGCAGATCGCCATGGACACCTTCGCCGCCCGCGGCTACAACAACGCCTCCCTGCAGGAGATCGCCGACCGCGCGGGTGTCACCCAGGCCGGCGTCCTGCACTACTTCCGCTCCAAGGCCCAGCTGCTCACCAGCGTCCTCGACCTGCGCGACGCGACCGACATCGAACAGCTCGGCAGCGAGCGCCCCCGCGGTCTGGCCTTCCTGCGCCACCTGGTCGACACGGCCCGCCGCAACACCGAACGGGAGGGCATCGTCCGGCTGTACTCCGTCCTGTCGGCGGAGAGCGTCACCGAAGGCCACCCCGCGCAGGACTACTTCCGTGACCGCTACGCGGGACTGCGTGCCATGGTCTGCGAAGCCCTCGCCGAAGCGCACGAACTCGGCGAGACCCGGGCGGATCTGAACCTCGAAGACGCGGCCAACGCGATCATCGCCGTCATGGACGGCCTCCAGGTTCAGTGGCTGCTCGCCCCCGACTCGGTCGACATGGCCGCATCCACGGACCGCGTCATCTCCGCCCTCTTGGCCGGCTTCACCGGCAATCAGGCTCCACAGCGGCCAAAGGCCCCGTGAGGGCTCGCGCAAACACGTGCGCGGGCACGGAGACTCTGCTGGTGCAGTCCATGCCCGCGCTCGTGTGGCTTGTTCAGGGGGTGGCCACGAGGGCGTAGTCGTCTGTGTACGCCTGCAATTGGGCGCTCTGGGCGGTGTAGAGGAGTTTCGTCTTGGTGGAGGATCCGTCGAGCACGATCTTGACGTCGAGGTTGGCCTTGATGTTGTTGGTGGCCAGGTAGTTACGGTCGCCGCCGGCGACGAGGATGATCGTCGGGTCGGCTCCGGACGGACTGATGTTCCCGGCCGGTACGGAGAAGGAGAACTGATTGCCGGTCACCGCGTTGTCGCTGCCGTTGACGTGGACGAGGCCGAAGAGGTCGTCGTAGCGGGTGCTGGTGCCGTCGCCGTAGACGCGACGGAAGTGGTTGCCTGAGATCAGGTTCTCCGAGCTGCCGTTTGTCAGGGCGATCATGCTGGGGAAGTTGCTCAGCAGCTTGTTGGCGGAGATGGTGCAGCGGTTGGAGTTGATGAGGGTGATGTTGCAGGCCCACAGGATGGTGTTGCCGGAGATGAGGATGCCCTCGGCGTTCTCCGCGAAGACGGAGTAGCCCGCCCAGGCGCTGATCAGGTAGTTGTTGGTGATCTTCGCGACCTGTGAGGCACCGGTGAGGGAGATCGAGGTGCCGCACTCGGCGACGAAGTTGTTGGTGAAGCTGCAGGCGTCCGCGCCCCGGACGACCATGGCCTGGGTGAGGTAGACGAAGCCCATTCCCTCGAAGCGGAACGAGTCGTTGTCCGACTGGACCGAGATGCCGATCTTGTGGTTGCCCTCCGCGTACGGCTTGGAGGAGGCTACGCCGTCGATGCAGAAGTCCTGGAAGACGACGCCGTTGAGCCGGCCGACCTCGGCGGGCGCGCCGGAACGCTGGACGAGGAACGCCTCGTTGTTGCCGTCGGTGTGCTTGACCCGGATGTGGCTGGAGCCGGGCTGCACCTCGATCCACTTGCTGGTGTCGGAGGTGTCGTCGTGGATGGCCCGGGACAGGAAGCCGTGTCCGGAGCCCTTGATCGTCAGGAAGCTGATGTCGATGACGACGCGGGTGAGCAGGTCGTAGTGACCCGGCGGGATGTAGATGACGGCGCCGGGTCTGGTGTTCTGGGTGGTCTGCTTGGACTTGATGTCGGCGATGATCTCGTTGATCACCTTGCCGATGTCGGTGTGCGGGGAGACGCTGCCGTTGAAGGTGG
Source organism: Streptomyces sp. NPDC006385 (assembly GCF_040612485.1). Taxonomy (NCBI): domain Bacteria; kingdom Bacillati; phylum Actinomycetota; class Actinomycetes; order Kitasatosporales; family Streptomycetaceae; genus Streptomyces; species Streptomyces sp. NPDC006385. Next base: position 87,153 of record NZ_JBEXQG010000014.1, on the reverse strand, counting down.
TGACGTCATAGACGGTGTTGGCCACGGGTGTCCTTCCGGTCGGTGGTCGGGTCAAAGGAGGCCGACGATCGCGGCATACGGGTGGGCCTTGGCGTCGCGCTTGCCGGGCGTGGGCTTTTCCGGGACGGCAGCGGCGGCCGGTTGAGGCGGTGCGGCGGACAGGAACGCCACGGTGGTCAGGGCCGTCACCGCGGCTCCTGTGAGCAGGGTGCGGCGGGAGGGGGCCGGTGGTTGGGCAGGGTGCATGGCGGCTCCTTCGGAAAGGGGACGGGCACAAGAAGGCTTCAGCGGACGGCGCCCGCGGTCATACCCGCGATGACCTGCTTCTGGAAGGCCGCGTAGATCGCCAGCTGCGGCAGCAGGACGAGGGTGGCGGACGCCATCATGGCGCCGTAGTTGACGCTGTAGACGCCCTGGAACTGAGAGACGCCGAGGGAGACGGTGGTCATGTTCGGGTCGTTGATGAGGGTGACGGCGAAGGGGAACTCGTTCCAGACGTAAATGACGTTGAGGATCGCGAGAGTGGCGATGACCGGCCGCATCAGCGGGAAGACGACCTTCCAGGCCATGCGCCACAGCCCGACCCCGTCCATCACCGCGGCCTGTTCGATCTCTTCGGGGAAGTCCCGCAGGAAGCCGGTCAGCAGCAGGATGTTGAAGGGGATCGTGACGGCGATGTACGGCAGGATCAGCGCGAAGTAGGTGCCGAACATACCGAAGGCGATGTCCAGCCGGTACACCGGGAACAGCAGGACGTACACGGGGATGGCGAGCCCGGCCAGGAAGTAGAAGCGCAGGGTGTTCTGCGTGCGGCGCCGGCCGCTGCGGAAGACCATGCGGGTGAGGGCGAACGCGGCCATGTAGGAGATGACCAGCCCGACCGTGACCGAGACGACGGCCAGGATCAGGGTGTTCTTGTACATCACCAGCAGGTTCAGGGTCTCCAGGGCCTGCTGGTAGTTGGCCAGGGTGAGATTGCCCAGCGAGAACGGGTCGTTGAGGATGGTGTCGTTGGTCTGGAACGACAACAGCACGATCCACAGCAGCGGGAACAGGATCACGAAGGTGATCAGGTAGGCGACCACCGAGACCACGATCCTGCCGCGGCTGCGGCGTCGCGGCCCGCTCGGGGTCTCGCCGGTAGCCGCCGGGGACGCGAGCTCCATCTTGACCTCGGTATCGATGCTCAACGGACTTCTCCCTTACGGCGGTTGCCGAAGAACGTGGCCGCGGAGGCGAGCGCGCCCACCACGAACACCACCACCGCCAGGGCCATGCCGTAGCCGTACTGCTGCGTGGTGAAGGTGATGTGGTACATGTAGCTGACCATGACCTCGGAGAGGTGGACGGGACCGCCGCCGGTGAGGGCGTAGACGAGCTCGAAGACCTTGAAGACGCCGGTGACGACGAGCGCGGTGACGATGCCGAACGTCTCGCGCATCATCGGAATCTGGATGTGCCGCAGCTGCTGCCAGCGGCTCGCCCCGTCCAGGCTGCTGGCCTCCATCACGTCACGGGGCAGCATGCGCAGGCCGGCGTAGAAGATGGTCAGGACGAACCCGATCTGCTGCCACAGGTAGACGAAGCCGATCGAGTACGGGCTGAGGGTGGGGCCGCCGATCCACTGCGGGTGCGCGGGCACCCCGATCGCCAGCAGGAAGGCGTTCACCAAGCCGATCTCCGGGTCCAGGATGAAGATCCAGATCAGTCCGACGAGGATCGGCGCGATGATCGCGGGGGCGAAGACGAGCGCCCGCATCGCACCACTGCCCTTCACCCGGCCGCTGAGCAGGATCGCGAGCAGGAAGCCCAGGGGGATCAGCAGGAACAGGGCAATGCCGAGGACGATCCCGGTGTTGCGCATCGAGGTCCAGAACGCGTCGTCCTGGCCCATCTGCCGGTAGTTGTCGAGGCCCGCGAAGCCGTTGGCAGAGACGCCGTCGAAGTTGGTGAAGCTGTAGTAGAGCGAGTACAGGATCGGATAGATCATGTACAGGCTGTAGATGATCAGGGCCGGCGCGACCATGAGGGTGAAGTGCCGGCGCGTGGTGAGCCAGTTCATGCTGTTCCCGTCGTCCGGGCCCGCGCGCCGCCCCGTGCGGCACGCGGGCGCCGGCAGCGTGACTACTTGATGGTCTTCTGGACGTTCTTCACGGCCTCTTCGGGGCTGAGGCTGCCGCCCATCACGCCGTAGAAGCTGTCGTACATGGCGCTCGCGGTGGCCGCGGAGACGACCAGATCGGGCTGGGCCTTCGGGCTCTTCCAGCCGGGCTTGGAGGCTTCGGCCAGGACGGCGGCGAACACCGAGTTCTTCGCGGCGTCGACGTCCGGCTCGTACGTGGTCACCGGCGGCTGGGCGTTGTCGACGAGGATCTTCTGGCCCGCGTCGCTGTAGTAGAACTGGATGAACGCCTTCACCGCGGCGTACTTCTTCTTGTCGTCCTTGACCTTGGCACTCACCACGAACGGCGCCGACGGCACGTTCATGACGAGCTTCTGCTCGCCGACACCGTCGGAGAAGGTCGGCCCGGCCCAGAAGCCGGTGTCCTTGCCCACGGTGCTCTCCTGTATCTTCGCCGCCTCCCAGACGCCCGCGTCCAGGAAGGCCGCCTTGCCGTCCGTGTAGGAGGCGACAGCCTGGGCGTACGTCTGCGTGTTCATGTTCGACGGGAAGGCGCCGGCCTTCGCGAGCTCCTCCACGTGCTTGTACAGACGCAGGAAGTCGGCGTTGTCGTAGCTCGCCTTGCCGGACAGGATGTCCTGGTACTTCGCCTCGTAGCCGAAGCGGTCGAGCATGGTCAGGAACGCCCAGACGCTGAACGACGAGTTGTTCGCACCCTGCGCGATCGGCACCACGCCGGCCGCCTTGAGCTTCTTCACCGCGGCGAGCAGGTCCTCGAAGGTCTCCGGGACGGCGATCTTGTGCTCGTCCAGGATGGCCTTGTTGTAGTAGAAGCCCGTGACCAGCGCCTGGTACGGCAGGCCGTACTGGACGCCGTCCTGCTGGAAGCCGGCGAGCATGCTCGGGGCGAACTTCGACTTGAGGTCGTTCTCGGCGAGGATCGGGCTCAGGTCCAGCAGGTCGTCGCTCTTGACCATGGTCTTCGCGAGCGAGTCGTAGACCCAGAAGATCTCCGGCAGCGTGCCGCTCTGCGCGGCGATGGTCATCCGCTGCCCGTGCTGGTCGACCGGCTGGCCCTCCAGCTTGATCTTCATGTCGGGGTGCTTCTTGTTGAACTCCTGCACCATCTGCCAGGTCGCCGGGTCCTGGGTCTTGCTGTCCGGGTTGTGCATGGACAGCGTGATCAGGCCGTCCGACGAGGATCCGTCCGCCGTGTTCACCGCGGAACCGCAGGCCGTGGCGGTGACGAACAGGGCGCTCGCGGTGGCGGTGAGCAGGAGTCGGCGTGAGATGCCGGACGGCCGTCTCGACGTCGGGGTCGCGGGCTGAGGGGAGGTCGCCATGGTGCTGATGCCTTCCGGGAACTGGGTGGGGAGGCGGAACCGGCGTGGGGGTGGCAGGGCTCCGAGGAGATGTTCGGTGTTGGTGCAGGCCGTCTGCTCCGGCATGGATGTCCGGTACGCTCGAATGTTCGGCATCGGGGCGGCTCTGCGGCCGTTGACGCAAACGTTTCGATGAAAGGTGCCTCGCGAGTCCCGGCGTGTCAATACCGTGTGACTGAGAAGTTTCCGGGAGTGCACTAGTCGCGCTGGCCAGAGCCATTGACGGTCCGCGTTGCGGCGTGCGAAGGTCTGCGCAATCGTTTCGATGAGCCTCTCGGTGAGCGAAACGAGTGGACGGCGAACCGGTCAACCACATAGACCGGTGGACCGGATGGAGTTATGCAGTTACGGACTGGATCACGGATCGGGTCCGACGACGCGAGGAGGCGGCGAAGCAGCAGTGGCCACGATCTCCGACGTTGCACGGATGGCCGGCGTTTCCACGTCCACCGTGTCCCACGTCATCAACGGCACCCGGCCGGTCCGCGACGAGACCCGCACCCGGATCGAGGACGCGATCCGGGTCACGGGCTACCGGCGCGACAGCCTGGCCCGCGCCCTGCGCCGCTCACGCACCGACTCCATCGGGCTGATCCTGACGGACGTGTCCGAACCGGCGTTCGCGGCGATGGCCCGCGGTGTCGAGCGGGAGGCCATGGGCGCCGGCCTGACCGTGCTGCTGGCCAACTCGGGCGAGGACGCGGAGTTGGAGGCCCGGGCGCTGGAGGTCCTGGCCGAGCGCCGGGTCGACGGCCTGCTCATCGCGCCCGTCGCCCGGTCCCGCCTGGAGGCCATCACCGCAGTCATCGACCAGGGCACTCCGGTCGTCCTCATCGACCGCCTCTACGGAGTCAAGGCCGATCAGGTGGGCGTCGAGAACACCGCACCCATGCGGGAGTTGGTGCTGCACCTGGTGGAACGGCACGGCCACCGGCGGATCGCCCTGGCCGCGGGCGACACCGCTGTGTCCACCATCTCCGAGCGGCGGCGCGGCTACCTCGAGGCGCTCTACGAGGCGGGCATCGACGTCGACGAAACCCTGATCGTCACCGGCAGCGGACGGGCGGACGACACGGGCGAGCGCATGACGAGTGTCCTACGGCAGCAGCGGCCGTCGGCGGTGGTCGCCGCCGGCACCGAGACAGCGGTGGGCGTACTGGCGGCGGCGAAGGAACTGGGCCTTACCACGCCTGAGGACTTCGCCTTCGCCACCTTCGACGGCTTCCCGCATACCGATCTGTTCCGCCCCGGTATCACCGCGGTCGTCCAGCCCGCCCACGAGATCGGAGCCACGGCGATGGAGCTGCTGCTCAGTCGTATCGACGGCAGTCTCACGTCCCGCCCGCGCACCGTCCGCCTGGACCCGGAGATCACCTACCGGGAGTCCTGCGGCTGCCCGGCCTGAACCACCTCCACACCAGCAAGGGGGCGGCGAGAGAGGTCCAGTCTCTCGCCGCCCGAGTTCAGCGAACCATCACTGAAGGGGTCAGTTTCCCATGTCCTCGCACTCTCTCGAACACCTCACCCGTCCCACGCGGGCCCGCACGGCCCGTGTCTCCAGCTGGGACCAGCGTGGCCGCAACCAGGACTACTGGACGACCCCCGCCCACTCCAGCCGCGTCCTGGCCGACCTCGAAGGCCCCGGGCGCATCACCCACATCTGGATGACCCAGTTCTGCCGCAAGACCCTCGGCCCCGGCCTGATCGACCCGCTGGAGGCCGACACCGTGGCCCCGGTGATGGAGATCCACAACGCGCTCGGGGTGAACTGGGAGGAGCCGGACCCGGACTACTACCGCAAGGTCCTGATCCGCATCACCTGGGACGACGAGGAGGAGCCCGCCGTCCTCGTCCCGCTCGGCGACTTCTTCGGCATCGGCCACTGCATGCCCAACAGCTACCAGTCGGCCCTGTTCACCGTCTCCGCAAAGCCCGAGGAGTCGTTGATCTTCGGCGGCAGCGCGGCTCTGAACTGCTGGGCGCCGATGCCGTTCAACAAGCGAGCCCGCATCGAGCTGGTCAACGAGAACGACCTGCCGATCCAGCAGTACTTCTACATCGACTATGAGCTGTTCCCCGATGACCTGCCCGAGGACACCCTCTACTTCCACGCCCGCTGGAACCGCAACAACCCCTGCAACGGCTGGGCCCCCGACATCCAGACCAACAGCCCCGAGGTCAACATCGTCGACGTGACGGGCGAGGACAATTACGTCATCCTCGACACCGAGGGCAAGGGCCACTACGTCGGCTGCAACCTCTCCGTCCACCACCGCCAGGGCAGCTGGTGGGGCGAGGGCAACGACATGATCTGGATCGACGACGACTTCCTGCCCGACGGCTCCACCAGCTGGCCGCCCTCCCTGCACGGGACCGGCACCGAGGACTACTTCAACCACGCGTGGGGGATGCAGAAGAACGCCTACCTCTACCACGGCGCTGTCCTCCACGAGGCCGACGTCCCCGGCTACTCGGTCAACTACCGCTTCCACGTGGCTGATCCGGTCCGCTTCGAGGAGCGGATCAAGGTTTCGATCGAGCACGGCCACGGCAACCACCTCGCCGACGACTGGGCCTCGACCGCCTACTGGTACCAGACACTGCCGTCCCCCAAGGCCACCATCCTGCCGCTGGAGCAGCGCCTGCCCGTCCGCCCCGCCGGACAGCCGATGCCGGTTCCGGCCTCTCGTTCCGGAGCCGTCGCCGAGGAGATAGCGGTGATGCGCGAGCGGTACCAGGCCCGCTTCGAGCGCCACATGGAGCACCTCGCCGAGCGGACCCGGCAGCGTGGCGAGCGCTCGCTCCAGGAGTCCGAGGCCAACATCAAGCAGGCCGCGGCCGTGCGCCGCCGTTATGACGAGCGCGCCGATGACTGAGACCCAGGCGGCGGTATCGCTCGACACGCACTTCCCGGCCGTCCATCTCCGACCGCCGGCGCACTGGATCAACGATCCCAACGGCCTGGTCTTCCACGACGGCCACTACCACGTGTTCTTCCAGTACAACCCGCACAGCGCCCGCCATGCCGACATGCACTGGGGCCACTTCCGCAGCCCGGACCTCATCCACTGGGAGCTCCTGCCGGTGGCCCTGGCGCCCACCCCTGGCGGTGACGACGAGGGCGGCGTCTGGTCGGGCAACGCCGTATCGCACGACGGCCACCTGACCGCCTTCTACTCGGCTCGCCATCCCGGCCGTTGGCACCAGCCGGTGACCTCGGCGGTGTCGTACGACGGCGGTACGACCTTCACCAAACGCGGCCGGCTGCTGACCCCAGAAGCGCCTGAGGGTACGACGATGTTCCGCGACCCCTATGTGTGGCGGGACGGCGACAGGTGGCGGATGCTCGTCGGCGCCGCCCTCGCCGACGGCCGGGGAGCGGCCGTGGAGTACACCTCCGACGACCTCGACGAGTGGTCGTACCAGGGCGTTTTCCTCGCCCGCCCAGCCCAGCCCCTGCCCGACGGGCGCAACACCGGAGAAGGCTGGGAGTGCGCGCAGTACGCCGCCTTCCCCGACGGCACGGGGGCCGTCCTCGCCAGCGCCTGGGACCCCCAGGAGGGTGCCAGCTGCACGGTCTACTGGCCGGGCCGCGAGGAGGACGGCGTATTCCGAGCCACGGCGCCCCGGCTCCTCGACCACGGGCCGGACTTCTACGCCCCCGCCCTGCTCCGTGCTCCCGATGGCCGCTGGTTGATGTGGGCCTGGATCTGGGAAGCCCGGGACGAGGAACGCGTCGGCGCCCCCAGCACCTGGACCGACGAGGCCGGCTGGGCCGGAATGCTCTCCCTGCCCCGCGAACTGGCACCGGGTACGGACGGCGAGCTGGTCCAGCGGCCGGTCCGCGAGCTGCTCGCCCTGCGCGGCGAACGCCGTATCGCCGCCGCAGGCAAGGCGAGCGCCGAGCAGCCGGTGGACCTCGGCGAAGTGGCCCGGGCCACCGACCTGACCGTGACCCTCGATCGCGGCGGACGCCTCCGGCTGCTCACCTCACCGGACGGGACCGAGTACCTCGACATCGTCCACCACCCGGTCACCGGCGAACTGGTCGTCGACCGCGAGCACGCCTCGCTCGACCCCCGTGCGAAAGGCGGCACTTGGCGCCTTCCTTCCGAGGGGCCCACCGCGACCCTGCGGATCCTGCTGGACCACTCGGTCGCGGAGATCTTCACCGCGTCCGGCCGAACACTCACCCTGCGCTTCTACCCCGTCGGCGACGGGCCTTGGCGCGTGCAGATGGGCGCCACGGGCGCCGGCTCCGCCGCGTACACGGTCGGAGCATGGGACCTGACACCGCCCGAACCACACAGTGGCCGGCCCGCCGACACCTGACACCGACACGGATGCTCCGCCGACGCACAGCGATTTCGGCGGGGCGTCCCGTGTGGGGCCCATTGACGTCGGCACTTCCGTAACCGCCTTGCCGGCGTAGCCGATCAGCGGCGAGACCGAGAAGCCCCTTCACCTGTTCCGCAAGACGAGCACCCCATGAGCCCACGTCACATCACCGTCCTGGGAGAGTGCGTCGCCGACGCCTTCACCGAACCCTCAGGGGCCGCGAACGAACTCGCGCTGCGGGTACTGCCCGGAGGCGGACCCGCGAACACTACGGTCGCCCTGGCCCGTCTCGGTACCCCGGCACGCTTCCTCGCGCGGCTGTCCGGCGACGTGTTCGGCCACCTGTTCCGGGCCCATCTGCCACCTGTTTCCGGGCCGATCTGGAGGCGTCCGGCGTCGACCTGTCGGATGCCATAGCGGCCACCGAGCCCAGCACGCCGGCCGTGGCGGAGCTGGACGCCACGGGACAGGCAACGTTCTCCTTCCACGCACAGAGCACGGCCGACTGGCAGTGGACCCCGGAAGAACTGGCGAAGGTGGACCTGTCCGAGACGACCTGTGTGCACACCGGCTCCTTGGTGCTGGTCCGTGAGCCCGGCGCGGCGGTCGTCGAGGAATTCCTGACGACGGTCGCTCCGCAGGCCACCATCAGCATCGACCCCAACGTCCGACCGCTGCTGGTCAATTTGCAGGTCTACACGACCGGCTGGCCCACCGGTGCGGCCTCGCGGACATCCTCCGGATTCCTCGGCGGACGGCTGATCGGTCTCGGACTCGGCGACGTCACGGAAGCCTGCCGATTCGCCCCCCGAGTCGCAGCCCTGACCTGCTCGGTCCCCGGCCCCACCCCGCCGTGGCGGCGACAGCTGGTGCACCTCGCGACCACCGACGACTCCTGACGGGCCGGCCGAGCCACAACCGGAACAACCCGGCCGAAGTTTCGCCGGCTACACAACGATCACTTACGGGTCACCGAACCCCTCGCCCGTCACGCTGCCGCCCTCCTCGCCGATGCCACCCTGCACGGCCGCAAGTGCGCCATCGACGCCATGCTCAGTGCCACCGCCCTCGCCGCCCCCGGACCCGTCACGATCCTGACCTTTGACCCGGAGGACCTCACCATGCTGTGCGGCAGGCGCGCCACCGTCATCAAGATCTGACGTCCGCCAGTTACCGCTTGCGGCCGAAGCACCGCTCGCATCCGCAGCCGCCCGGCCGTTTGCTTCACATGTAGTGGGCGTAGCGGGTGGCGACAGCCTGGTCGGGCGGGCAGAAGCGCAGGACGGACTTGACCTGGTTAGCGGTGCGCAGGGTTACGGGGAGCCGTCCGTCCAGGCGGGTCTGGTGCCAGTTCGTCTTGGTCAGGGCAAGGACTTCGGCCGCCAGTTCGCGCGGGTCCCGGGCGGGAGTGACGGGTTTGATGCCGATCGGGCATCCTGGAAGCCGCCTGTCTCCTCGCCTGTGAAGGCCGAGGTCTTGTGCAGCACAATGCGAGCGGGTGTGGTGTGGTGTCGGTTGAGCGCTGGACGATGAGGCCGGGTCGGCCCGGACCGTCTTGGCTCAGCCCAGCGTGTCCATCAGGGCGGTGACGTAGGCATCCAGTCGCTCCTCCACGGCTCGCGTCGTCAGCTCTGTCCGCCCTGCCTCCCGCCATGGCTGCGACACCGACTGCACTTCTTCTGAGGCGGCCATCCCGTCCCGTACCAGCCAGTACAGTCGCTCGCTCGCGGCCGTGGCCAGCACCCCACCGGCCTCCTCATACGCCTCGGGGAACCGCAGGCCCCACTCCGGTCCGTGCAGCAGTGCGAGATTGACGGAGCAGTGCGCTACATCGAGATCCGCCGGGCCCCAGGAGGTCGCTGCCCAGTCGACGACTCCGGTGATCCGGGCACCTGCCGGCCTTGAGGGTGGCACGTCGAACAGCACGTTGCCGGGTTGGAAGTCCCGGTGCAGGAATCGCCCTTCATAGGGCGGCGCGGGCTTGCGGATCACGTCGATCGCCGCGGCCCATACCGTCGCGTCGGCACCCTTCGGAGTCACGACGGTGTCGGCGGTCGTCAACGTCACATACTTTCGGGGCCGCTCGGCGGGTCGCAACGCGTGGATCGCCACGAGTTGACGGGCCAGCAAAGGGACTCGCGTCTCCAGTCCCTCATCGTCGAGGACCGGTCGGCCCGCCAGATGTGTCATAAGGAGCGATGGATACTCGCACCGCGCGGCGGTCAAATCAACCGCGACCAGTTCAGGAGCCGGCACGCCGGTCCCCGGGAGCAGGGTCAGGGCGCCGGCCTCCCTGTTCAGCCCGTCCTCGGCGTGCTCCACGTAGAACGGGTTGACGTAGGTCCGCAGCACCAGGTCACGGGTGCCTCCGGCCCGCGTGCCGATGGTCAGCCTCCGCATTTCGGCAGTGATGCCGCCGTGCAGCGCCTCGGTTCTGATGATCCGTTCGCCGACCTCCAGGTGCCGGTTCACCCAAGCCAGTGTCAAAGGTCGGACCGCCGCCGCCTCATCGTGGTTGGTCACCGTGCCACCTCATCATCCGGACGGCGGAACCCGCGAATGTTTTACCGACTTCGGCATCAGGGTCCGTCCGGTCTGTCGAGAGCGAGCCCTGTTCCGGCTGGGAATCCGCCGAGGAGGCGGTGCCGGTACTGCAGCGCCTTGAGCCGCTTGCGGAGCAGAGTCTCCAGCTCGCTGAGGGTGCGGGCGGCCAGGTTGGCCAGGCTCCGTTTGATGTGCGCCCACAGGCCCTCCACCGGGTTGAGGGCGGGCGCGTACCCGGGCAGCAGGATCACCGTCAGCCAGTCCCGCTCGGCCACGAGTGCCTTCATCGTCTTGGAGATGTGGGTGCTCAGCCGGTCCCACACCACGATCAGCGGGGTCTTGAGCAGTTGGTGGGCGCCATCCAGCAGGCGGATGTAGTCCGTCTCGCCCAGCGAGCGACGCTCGCCCTTGCGGCCGGTATGCCGACGCAGCCGGTAGCACAGACGGGCGGGCAGGCCCGGCCGGAAGCACAGCATCCCAGCCCGGTCACCGAGAGCCGTCCGCGGCTGCGGCCGGACACCTTGGCCCTCGGGGTGATGCCGCGCCGGCCCCAGGTGCGGCCCTTGGGCGGCCTACCGGTCACGCCCGCTTCGTCCTCGAAGCAGATGAACGCACCGGTCGTCGCCCGGAGGGTTTTACCTCCTGCCAGGTCGCCTCCCTGTACCGGCCCTCACCTGGTCAGGAGCTCGCCGGCCACGGAACGACGGTGCTGCTCACCACGCAGTATCTGGACGAGGCCGATCAGCTGGCCGACCGGATCGCGATCCTCCACCAGGGCCGGATCATCGTGAACGGCACCCTCGCCGAGCTCAAGCAACTCTTCCCGCCGGCCAAGGTCGAGTACGTCGAGAAGCAGCCGACTCTGGAGGAGATCTTCCTCGCAGTTATCGGCGGTGGCGACAAGAGCGACGCCACCGGCACGACAACTGGGGGGACAACGATGACCGCGTACTTCTTCAGCGACACGGCCGCGCTCACGGGGCGGACCCTACGCCACGTCACACGCAGCATGGACACCATCATCACGACCGCCATCACGCCGGTCGCCATGATGCTGATGTTCGTCTACGTATTCGGCGGCGCCATCGATACCGGGCCGGTTTCGTACGTGAACTACATGCTGCCCGGCATCCTGCTCATGACCATCGCATCGGGCATCTCCTACACCGCGTACCGGCTGTTCACCGATGTGAAGAGCGGAATCTTCGAGCGGTTCCAGTCCATGCCGATCGCGCGGTCGGGTGCTGTGGGCCCATGTCGTCACCTCTCTGGTCGCCAACCTGATCGCGCTCGTGCTCGTCGTGGGCGTCGCTGTGCTCATGGGATTCCGCTCAGGGGCAGGAGTGTCGGCATGGCTCGCGGTCGCCGGCATCCTGCTCTTGTTCACTCTGGCGCTGACCTGGCTCGCCGTGATCCCTGGGCTCTCCGCGTCGTCGGTCGAGGGAGCGGGCGCGTTCGCCTACCCGCTCATCTTCCTGCCGTTCGTCAGCTCGGCGTTCGTGCCCACAAAGACGATGCCCGGCCCGGTGCGCTGGTTCGCCGAACATCAGCCGGTGACGTCGATCGTCAACACGCTGCGTGCTCTGTTCACAGGGCAGCCGGTAGGCGACGACATCTGGACCGCCCTCACCTGGTGCGTCGGCATCCTCGTCGTGGCGTACGTCTTCGCGGTGATCGCCTATCGCCGGAAGATCGCCTGAGGCAGGCTGAGACCCATGCTCACCATCAGCCAGCTTGCGGCGTACGCCGGGGTGACGGTGCGGGCGGTACGCCATTACCACAAGGTTGGGCTGCTGCCCGAGCCCGAGCGCGACCGGTCCGGGTACCGGACCTACGATGCCGCCGCGGTCGTGCGACTGATCCGGATCCGCACCCTGGCTGATGCAGGCGTGCCGCTGGCCAGGGTGCAGGAACTCCTCGACGCCGGCCCGGAGGAGTTCGCCGGCGGCGTCCAGGAGATCGACAAGGATCTGCGCGCCGAGATCCGGCGGCTGCAGGACACCCGCAGCCGACTCGCCCGGCTCGCCGCCGGAGAGCACCTGGCGCTTCCGCAGAGTGTTGTGGGCTACCTCGACCGGCTGCGTGGTCTCGGCGTCGGGGAGCGGTACATCGAGCTGGAGCGGGATGCCTGGATCATGATCGCCGCGCAGGTGCCGGACCTGATCGACTCCGTGATTGCCAAGAAGCACGAGGAACTGGACCACCCCGACATGGTGAGGCTCTACAGCTTCTTCACCGGGGAGCCCGACTGGCGGGCCGGCGATCCACGGATCGTCGAGGTCGCCGACATCCTGGAGCGCCTGATGATTCGCGCCGTGGAGGCTGGCGAGGTGGGTGCCGACGGCTTCGACGATCAGTTCGTCGCCCTGATGGACTCAACCATGCTTGAGTCCGCACCGGGCGCCGAACTGGTGCTGGCGATTCTGAAGGAGCGTGGCTGGAGTGGCTGGACCCGCATCGAGCGCGGCCTGCCGAGAGGCTCAACACTGAGCTGCCGCCATCTTGAAAGCAGGTCCGGGGTCTGGCGTGACGTCTGTTCTGGGGTGCTTGTGCTGGCTACATGAACGCCGCCCTCGACCAACTGCGGGCCGACGGGTTCGAGGTGCGGGAGCAGGACGTCGCGCGGCTGTCGCCGTTCGTGCGGCACCACATCAACATGCTGGGCCGGTACTCGTTCCAGCTTCCCGACCTGCCCGGCGGTCTGAGGCCGCTGCGGGACCCGGACGCCGCCGACGAGTGCCAATGATATTGGCCGTATCTCGTCTGCCGTCCCACGACCCCACACAGGCTTAATGATGCTCCCGCGCCACGCACTGCGCGGGTGGTCGTGACGACAGCACGGGGGGACCATGGATCACACAGGCGGCATCGGCGTACCACCTCCCGGGCCTCCGCCACAGCTTCCGCCCCGGCCCCCGTCTCAGCCGCCGCAGCCGCCTCCTCAGATACCGCCGATGCCGCTGCCTCCCCGCAGGGGAAAGCGGCTGGAACTCCGGGTCCAGCGGCACATCCTGTGGGTGGGGTCGGCGGCGGCTCCGTTGCGCAATGTCAGCTGGGTCGAAGTGTTCAGGCTGAAGCCCGCCTGGGGCAAGGTTGGCGTCTACGCCCTGCTGTTAGTGGTCGTCGCCTTCTTGGTCTCCGCCCGGCTCGACTCCACGGACAGGGGCGGCGGCCCTGCCCCGGGCGTTCTGACCCTGTTCACCCTGGCCGTTATCTGGGCCGTCCTGCTCTGGCCGAGGAAGCCGGTGCTGGTCGTCGAGCTGAACAGCGGTTCCAGGGTGGTTTTGACCCTGCCGACCATGGACGAACTGCGGGCGATCGCCGGGCAGATCGTGTACGCGATCGACCACCCGGAATACGAGTTCTCCACCGTCCTCGAGCAGTACAACACCACGAACAACTTCGGTTCCGTCGTCAACATGAACGGCGGCAGGGGAAACACGGGGATCAAACTATGAGCGACACATCGAACAACTTCGGTTCCATTGTCAACATGAACGGCGGCAGGGGAAACACGGGGATCAACCACGGCACCGTCGTCCACAACGACGGCACCGCTCAGGACACCGAGCTGCGGGCCGCCGTGAGAGACCTCACCCGCCTCCTCAAGGACCTGCGCCCGGAGCTCACCCCGGACCAAGCTCAGACCGTGGAGAACGCGTTGCCCGCGCTCACCCCCGACCGGGCCGCCCTGCGTGAGCGCGGCATGATCCTGGCATCCGTCGCGCAGATCGCGGCGAGCGTGGGCGAGGTGGGCAGGCCCGTCGTGGAGGCGCTGGAGCGGCTGCTCGGGCTGCTGGGCTGACGGGCCTGCCCTTGGTGGGTACGGTCATGGCCTACGCCGTGGGCAAAGCAGCGAATCCGGGCCTTGAGACAGCGGCCGAGTTCCCACGGCGTCCCCGGCCTGTAGAGCCTCACCGTCTGCTGTCCCCCGGCGCGAGCAGGTCCCAGCCCGTGCCCGTGCCCGCGCCCCGCCGACCGAGGTGTGGGCATCCAGCAGGGCACGGGCCTGCCCGTACGACAGCCGAGCCAGCCCGGTGTCCGGGCACACGTCGCGCGGTGCGATCACCTTCCCCGGGCCGGGGCGGCGGTGGGTGACGAAGACCGGGCCGCGGGCGCGGCCGCGCAGCAGACGGGGCAGCAGCCGCGCGGTGCCGGCGTCCCAGTAGACCGTCTCCAGCACGAAGTCCTCCCGCTCCCGCCCGCCCCGGCGCCGGGGCGGCGGCGCCCTTGGCCTTCGCCAGCGCCCGGCGCCCCGGCAGGTCCAGCTCCTCGATGTTCACCCCGAAGATCTCCTCCGTCCGCGTTCACCCCGAGGATCTCCTCCGTCCGCGCGCAGGTCTCGTAGAGCATCCGCCACAGCGTCTTCTCCCGCAGCGGAACCTCCCGGCGGGCGATCAGCCGGTCGACGGCCAGCTTCGGCCGGGCCGGATCTCAGAGTCCGGCGGCGTCATCCGCTTCACCCAGGCCGGCACCGCCGGGCCGTTCGGCGGTCTTCCCGACACCGGTGCCGTAGCCGCGGGCGGTGTTCGGATTGGCGAGCGAGCGGAGGAAGACGTCGGCCGCCGACCGGACGGTCAGCGCCTTCCCGGACCGGAGCTGGATGACGGCGGGCACCGCTTCCCCCTTGCCACAGATAACGGGGTTGCTTCGCGCAGCGGCGCGGCGACGTCGCCGCAGGCCGGCTCCGGCGATGCCACAGACAATGGGGCGTTATCTGTGGAACGACTTCCGACCCGCCCCGCCGGCCGCACCCCGGGACGTGCGCCCCGATGAGCTGACCGCGCCGGGGGACGCGGCGAAGTTCGCGGTGACTGCGGCGGCCTGCCGGTCGGTGGGCTGGGACTTTGCGCGGTTCGGGACGCCGGACGCGGTGCTGATGGCGAACGTGCGGTGGCTGGCCGGCTGCCGGCATCCGCGGGTGCACCGCCCTGACGTCGCTGATCGTCTGGTGGAGGTGTTCGCTGACGGCGCCGGTCTGCTGGACGGAGCTCGGACAGCCGCACAGATCGAGTATCGGCTCGGCAACCCCGAAGGCGTCGCCACACTCATCGCGAGCAACGCCACGGCGCCCGCTGGCCCGGCTCCGCAGGTGGATGAGCCACTGCCCATGGGGGCACGGGACACCAGCCGCCACTGACCCGAACGGCCGCGAGGTCACACTGTCCCGCAGCGACTGCGAAGGAGTTCCACACCGTCGCCTTCGAGTTCTTCCCAGTACGCCGCACGTCCGGTCATGGCCATCACCAAGGCCACGGTGGGGCCGGACACGAGCAGCCCCGAACCGGTCGTGAAAGGACCGTCATCCGCGACGAGCTTCAGCCCGTCGATGCGTCCCTTGGCAACGACCACAAGGTCCGAACCTTGGTAGTACTCGGCCACCCGGGTGACTACCTCGCTCGGGTAGTCGCGGCGGACGCCCAGCGGACGCCGGATGTCTTCTGCGTGCACGATCGTCTCGCCCAGCATGGCTATGCCAGGCAAGGGCGGCTTGGTGGTGCTCGGGACGACGCGCCGGAACCGCTCAAGAGTCTCGGCCGGGGTCGTGCCCAACTGCTCGGCCAGCCGCATGGCCACCTGCTTGTCGAAGTCGAACCGGCAACGGATCACCCCTGCCATCCAGCGCACGGCGTTGAGGCTCGCGCCCGCGGTGAGGTGCGCAAGCACCTCACGCACCGTCAAACCGGTGCACAACGAGGGAGTTTCCCACTGCTCGTCAGCCATGTCTGCGAGATCGACCGCCAACGCTGCTCGCTCAGCGTGAATCAAGGGCCAGACCCCGGTCCTGCGGCCGCGGGCCACTGTCACTGCCGGATCAGTCATACGGAGAATCTCCTGTCACGGGGGCGTACTCCAACGTCCCACCCGGCCGGTCTGGGCATCCGGCACGGGCGGTTCGTGAGGAAGACCGATACTCCGGAGCAAAGTCACCGCCCGTGAGCAACTTTCCTCCATTGCGGCCCGCCACTGAGCATATGCAGCGCTACGCGCCACCTGGCCGGAGTTATAAGAGAACGGGGCCGTCAAGCGTGACGGTGGATATCGTGACGGAAGCATGCGGCGAGACCTGCGGCCGGCGTGACCCGCTCAATCGGTTTCCGGTGTCTGTCGAGGGCGGGTGGAGTAGACCTTGTGCCAGTGCTCGGCCGAGCGGACCAGGTCGTCGATGACGTGGCGGAGGAACTGGCTCGTGTTCTCCAGTCGGGCACCGGCAGGGGTGGTGACGCCGAGCTTCCGGGCTCCGGCCGCGCAGGCTTCGGCGATCCGGGTCTGGTTGCGCGCGCCGGCCATGATGGATGTGAACACCGCGTCGTCTTCGATGACGTAGCGCTCGGCGCGGCTGTGGGGGTCGCGTTCGCGTTTGATGAGTGCCTGGTTCTCCAGGTAGCCGATGGCCTTGGAGATGGAGGCGGGACTGACCTGCAGGCGTCGCACGAGTTCCGCGGAGGTGAGGCTGCCGCTGTCGGTGGTGAAGATCGCGGCGAGCACCTTGGCCATCATCTGCGGGAGCCCGGCCTGAATCATCAGCTCCACGCTCTGCGCGCCCACCTCGTCCGCGATCCGCGGATCGCGCCCGCCGAGGTCGGCCCTTCCCGGTGAGGGCGTCGGCGAGGGGGCCCTGCGCTGACGCGCGTGCCCGGCGCCGCCCACGTGGTGCGCCGCCTCGGCGTGGTAGCCGCGCGGCCCGCCATTGCGCATCACCTCGCGGGTGACGGTCGAGGTCGGCCGCCCGATGCGGCGGCCGATGGCGGCGTAGGTCAGTCCCTCGCGCAGCCCCGCGGCGATCTGCTGCCGGTCCTGGAGCGTGAGTCGGTCGCCGGGCATCGGGGCGTCCTCCACTGTTCGACGTCCGAACCAGCTTAATGCAACGCCCTACCGTTGCATTACCCGGCAACCGTCATGCAACGATTTGCTTCGCTTACCTGTGCTTATGTCGTTGCTTCACGTAAATGCATTTGACGAATCTCTGTATGCAACGCAACTATTACTGAGCCATGAAGGCTGGCTGACAGCTCATCGACGGAAGCGAACCCCCATGACCACCGACCTCGGTCCCCCCGCCCTCTCGGCGACCGCTGTACGCAAGGCGTACGGCGACCACGTGGTGCTGAACGGCATCGACCTCGACATCCCCGCAGGATCGGTCTTCGCGCTGCTCGGCCCGAACGGCGCGGGTAAGACCACGATGGTGCAGATCCTTTCGACGCTGATCCGGGCCGACGCCGGGGAGATGCGGGTCGCCGGCCACGACGTGGTCCGTGATCCGGATGCGGTCCGTGCTGCGATCGGCGTCACCGGCCAGTTCTCCGCGGTTGACGGCTTTCTCACCGGCGAGGAGAACCTGCTGCTGATGGCCGACCTGCACCACCTGCCCCGCCGGGAACGGCGGCGGTGTGCCACCGACCTGCTGGCGCGGTTCGACCTGGTGGACGCGGCCCGCAAGCCCGCGATGACGTACTCCGGCGGGATGCGTCGCCGCCTGGACCTGGCGATGACGCTGGTCGGCCGACCCCGAGTGATCTTCCTGGACGAACCGACCACCGGCCTCGACCCGCGCAGCAGGCGGACCATGTGGGAGATCATCCGCCGTCTGGTGGCCGACGAAGGGGTCACTGTCTTCCTCACCACGCAGTATCTGGAGGAGGCCGACCAGCTTGCCGACCGGATCGCGGTGCTGCACCAGGGAAAGCTCGTCGCACAGGGCACGGCGGAGGAGCTCAAGCGGCAGGTCGGCGGCGGCCACATCACCCTGCGGTTCACCGACGCGCGCGACCTCGACTACGCGGCACGGACGCTGGACGTGATGTCCCGCGACGATCAGGCCCTGACCCTGCAGGTCGCCGGCCGGGGCGACGTCCCGTCGCTCCGCGCACTCCTCGACCGGCTCGACCGCGCCTCGCTCACCGTGGACGAACTCCAGGTCCACACCCCCGATCTCGACGACGTCTTCTTCGCACTGACGGGCAACCCCGTCGCGGAACAGGAGCCCGCCCGATGAGCACCGCCACCCACGCCTTCAGCGACTCGGCGACCATGCTGCGCCGCCAGTTACGGCACATGCTGCGCTACCCGACGCTCACCCTCACCGCCGCCGGGGTCCCGGTGGTCTTCCTGCTGCTGTTCGTCTACGTCCTCGGCGGCATCCTCGGCAGCGGCCTCGGCGGGCCGTCGGGCGGCCGGGACACCTACGTGAACTACGTCGTCCCCGGCGTCATCCTGATGACCGCGGCCACCGCGGCCCAGGGCACCGCGATCTCGGTGGCCATCGACATGACCGAGGGCATCGTCGCCCGGTTCCGCACCATGGCCATCGCCCGGGTCTCGGTGCTCACCGGCCACGTGCTCGGCAGCCTGACCCAGACCCTGCTGAGCATGACCATCGTCACCGGCGTCGCCCTGCTGGTGGGCTTCGAGCCCACCGCGGACTTCGGTGAATGGCTCGGCGTGATCGGCGTGCTCGTGCTGATCATCTTCGCGCTCACCTGGCTGTCGGTCGCGCTGGCCATCATGGCCAAGAGCGTCGCGGCCGCGAGCAACATGCTGACGCCACTGATGATCCTGCCGATGATGGGCAGCGGATTCGTCCCCACCGACTCGATGCCCGCCGGGCTCCAATGGTTCGCCGACTACCAGCCGTTCACCCCGTTCATCGAGACCCTGCGCGGGCTGCTGATGGGCACCCCGATCGGCAACAACGCGAATCTCGCCCTCGGTTGGTGCGCCCTGATCGCCCTGGGCGGCTACCTGTGGGCCAGGAAGCTCTACAACCGCGAGCCCACGCAGTGAGCGGCTCAGCTGCCGCCTTTTGACCACCTAGCGGTCGAGATGAGTCCGCTCGGATTCGAGGCCGGCTCGGGGGTCGGGCGGCCCGGCCATGCGCGTTAGTAACGCGCATTGTCGCAGTCCTGAGTAACCTGGCAGCCGACAGGACGACTACGGCAAGCGCATCGATGGTGACGAATCGGTAAAGCGGCGCCGTCCATCACGACGAGGACCGATGAAGCCCCCTGCCAAGCGGATCACGAGCACCGACGTGGCGCGCGCTGCCGGTGTGTCCCAGACGACGGTGAGCCTCGTACTGAACGACAAACCCGGTCAGCGCATCCCCACGGACACCCGGCGCCGGGTCCTCGAAGCGGCCAGGCAGCTCAACTACCGGCTGCGCGGGTCGGCCCGAACTCTCGCGGCCGGCCGCAGCAACGTGGTGCTCCTCGCCCTGTCCGGAATGCCCATCAGTCCCAGCGTGTCGAGCTTCATCGAGCACTTCGGCTCCTCACTCGCCACTCGGGGCCTGACCCTGGTGACCCACCTCGCCGCATCGGACGCCCGACCGCTGGAGGACGTGAGTGCCGCGGTGGACGCGTCCGCGGTGGTCGGTCTGGAGCCGTTCGACGAGCAGACCGCCGAGGCCCTCCACCACGTAGGGGTGGACCTTGTCCTCGCCGTCGGTGCGGACCTCTCCCCGCCCCAGAAGGAGATCGGGCGACTCCAGGCCCGTCACCTCCTCGACCAGGGCCATCGACACATCGGTTACGCCCTGCCCGAGCGGCAGGCGCTTCGGTGGTCGGCCGAGGAGCGGCTCCGCGGGGTCCTGGAGGTGTGCGCGGAGCGTGGTGCCGACCCGGCCGTCGCACAGCCCACCGGGCTCGACCGCGTGGGGGCGGCGCGGGCCGTCGACGTATGGCGTCGGCAGTCCGTCACGGGCGTGTGCGCCTACAACGACGAGATCGCGATCGCTGTCCTGGCCGGCCTCCACGCGCACGGTCTGACCGCACCTGATGATCTCGCGGTCGTGGGTGTGGACGACATTCCCGTCGCCCGGCTGGCCGCCCCACCCCTCACCACCATCGCCTTCGACCTCGGTGCGGCGGGAGGCCGACTGGCGGAAGTGGTGGCTGCCGGACTCGACGGCGAGGACGCGGAGTTGAACCCGCTCACGGCCGGTCCTCATCTCCTGGTACGCCGGTCCGCCTGAGCGGTCTGTGCCCGCCGCCGCGGCGAAGCCGGGCCTCGCGCCACCGGTGGCGGCCCCGCCGCGTCAACTCGACGCGCGCCCGATCAGCTCGGGCCCCACCGGGGCGGCGCCGGGCGCGGGGGCGCGTCCGGCGAGCGTGGACGCCACCGCCTCCGCCCGCTGGCGTCCGGCTTCCCGCAGGTCGAAGGAGACGGTAGTGAGCGGCGGCAGCGACAGCGCGGCGGTCGGTATGTCGTCGGCACCCACGACGGCGAGGCCCCGCGGTACCTCGACACCCGCTACCCGGGCGCCCGCCAGGACGGCCAGTGCCGTCTCGTCGTTGAACGCGCACACGCCGGTCACCGAGTGGGACGTCCACTGCCGCACGGCCCGCTCCGCCGCCACCACCTCCAGTTCCACGTCGATGACCACGGGATGCCGCAGCGAGGCGGCCGCGCACGCGTCGGTGACGCCCTGGAGCCGGTGCCGCGCCATGGGGAGGTGGCTGGGGTGGGTGGGCATGGCGTAGCCGAGGCGCCGGTGCCCGCGTGCGATGAGGTGCTCGGCCTGGAGCCGGCCGACGTGCCGCATGGACGGGGCGTTGCCGTCACTGGGGATGACCACCTTGACACCCGCAGCGCGCAGGGCCTGGACGGTCGCCTGGTCGAAGGCGCCGAGTCCGATGACGGCCGAGGCGTCGACGGCCGCGCAGACGTCCTGGAGCGAGCGGTCGTCCGCGCCCGCGTGGGCGACCAGGGTCAGGCCGCGATCGGCCAGAGCGGCGGCCAACTCCTCGGCGAACCGGCTGACACCGTCACCGATCGGCATGTCGGGCAGCGCCAGCAGCACGATGTCACTGTGCCCCGCGGCCAAAGCCCGCGCGGAGGCGTGCGGCCGGTACTTGAGTCGGCGTGCCGCTTCGAGGACACGCTCCCTGGTCTCCTCTGGGATCGCGTGCCCGGGGCGGTCGTTCAGCACGAAACTCACGGTCGTGCGGGACACACCGGCTTCCTTCGCCACGTCCGCACTGGTGACGCGCTTGGCAACCTGCCTCATGGCCTCTCATCACTCGGGGCAGCGGTAGTCGTCACCTGTGACGGTACCTTGTCGGCCGTGGCCGGTGCTGTCCCCTGCTGAGGCGCGTTACTCCTGCTCGTCAGGCACCCGCGGTCGCAGCCGCAGGACCGTGCCCTCGCCGTTGGCCGACAGCAGCAGCGTGCCGTCCGGGGCCGCGGTCAGCCCGGCGAAGAGGCGCGGGGCGCCGGGCATGCCGTGGGCGAACAGGGCGGGGTCGGCGCGGGTCACGCCCGGCGGCGGGCCGACCGCGAGGTCCTCGGCCTCCACCCGCTGTGCCCCGGTGTGCAAGGAGACGGCGCTCAGACGGCGGGCGGCCGTCTCGACGACGAACAGTTCCTCGCCCAGCACCGCCAGCCCCTGCGGGGCATCCAGCCCGTCCGCCACGGTCACCGTCTCCTCGGCGTCGAGCCTGAGCACGGCACCGAGGACGTCGTCGCTCACGTAACAGTGGCCGTCGGCGTCGTACGTCACGTCGACCGGGTGGAGGAGTCCTTCGGCGAGAACGGTGACGGTGTCCTGTGCGTCGACGGCCAGGACCCGCCCGGCGCCCGCCTCGGCGACCACGACACGGCCGCCGGGGCCCACCGTGACGCCCATGGGCTGGTCCAGCCCTGTCGCCCGGGTCCGTGTGGTTCCGGTGCCGGGGTCGTACGTCGTGACCTCTCCGTACTGCGAGGTGGTGTGCAGGAGCCCGTCGTCGGCGGTGACTCCGTGCACCAGCCGCAGATGCCTGAGGGTGCGCCCGTGGGCGGGACCGCTGCCTGGGTCGACTTCCGCCAGGCGGTAGTGGTCGGCCGCGTACACCCTGCCGCCGAGGTCGACGGTGATGCCGTACGGGCCGTCGAGCCCGCGCGGCACGATGTCCCGGATCCGGCCGTCGGGGTGCATCTCGGTGACGCCGCCGGTGGCGAAGCTGGAGACGAACATGCGGTTCTCGGCGTCGAAAGCGGCGTTGTCCAGGCCCGTGACGCCGCTGGTGACGAGGGAGCGGGCGCCCGTGCCGTGCAGGTCGATGCGGGTGACGATGCCGGCCTCGCCGCGCGAGAGGACCGTCAGGACTCCCTCCCGGTCGAAACGGACCGCCACGGGTTCGTGGACCCCCTCCGCGACCTGTTCCGGCACGCCGCCGTCGGGCGGGATGCGCCATACGTCGTTCGTCACCATGTGCGGGTAGTACAGGCAGCCGTCGGGGCCGATCTGCATGGCGTTGCCCAGGGCGAGCCCCTCGGTGAGAACGACGGGGTCGCGGCCGTCGGGGAAGATCTCCAGCAGCCGGCCGTTCATCCGCATCTCGTTGACGAAGAGGCGGTCACCCAGGCATGTGATGCCGTTGGGTACCCGCACCTGGTCGGAGACGAGCGTGTACGCGCCCTGGGGGCTGCGCCGCCAGACCCGGCCGGGAACCAGGTCGGCGATGTACATGGACCCGTCCGCGCCGAAGGCCAGGTCGTCCGGCGACTGCACGGGCCCGCCCATCGGGACGACCACCTCGATGTCGCCGGTGGCGATGTCCACGGCGCTGATCTGCCCGGCGAGGAACTGTGCCACGTACAGCCGCCCGTCGGGGCCGAACGCGACGCCGTTCGACCCCCACAGCGGGCTCGGTGAGGTGAGCCGGGTGATGTCCCAGCGGGTACTGCGGGGTGGCTCGGTACCGGCCGGGCCGAAGCGGCTGGGGTGCTGTCGCGTCACGAGCCGGCCTCCCGCGCGGTGCCGGGCTCTACGAGGACGTCGTCCATCCCGCCTTGCGCACGCCAGTCGCGCAGCAGGGCGTGGAAGGCGACCGGCCCGTCCCCGAAGGACTCGTTGCGTTCCCTCGGCATGCCCTCGTTGTTGTAGTAGCCGGGTGTGCACTCGGCCTGGAACGCGTGCAGGTCCGCCGACTTCTCGCGGATCGCGGCGACCCATTCCTCCACGGCCTCGGGTGTGGGTTCGACGTACCGTGCCTGCCGTGTGCGGGCCGCCGCGATGACCTCGGTGACGTGGGCGGCCTGTTCCTCCAGGATGTGCACGTAGTTGACGGCGCTGGCGTTCTGCATGGGGCCGAGCTGGAACAAGTTGGGGAAGCCGTGGCTGTAGAAGCCGTGGAGGGTCTTCGGGCCCTGCTTCCAGGCGTCCATGAGGGCGAGGCCGTCACGGCCGTACACCGGCAGCCGCCCGGAGAGGATGCCGGAGACGCCGACGTCGAAGCCGGTGGCGAAGATGATGCAGTCGACCTCGTACGCCCGGTCACCGACGACGACCGCGTTGTGCGTGATGCGCTCCACGCCGTGCGTGTCCGCCGTGTCGACGAGGGTGACGTTGGGCCGGTTGAACGTCTGGAGGTAGTGGTCGCTGAAGGTGGGCCGCTTGCACATGTAGCGGTACCACGGCTTGAGGAGCTCAGCTGTGTGGGGATCGTCGACGAGGGCGTCCACGCGGGCGCGGATCTCGTGCATCTTCTGGGCGTCGGCGAGCTCGTAGGCCCGTTCGCGATCCTCGGCCGGGACGTCCGCGTAGCTGTTGGTCGGGATGAGCTTCTCGAAGAGTCGGGCGCTGCTGGTCCAGCCGTCGCTCACGAGGTCCTCGTCCGCCGGGACGCCCGTGACCACCTTGAGGAAGTTCTCCATGCGGTGCCGCTGCCAGCCGGGCTGCAGCGAGCCGGCCCAGTCGGGGTCGGTGGGCCGGTTGGCGCGTACGTCGACGGAGGACGGCGTGCGCTGGAACACGTACAGGTGCTGCGCGTCGGCGCCGAGGTGCGGGACGACCTGGATGGCGGTGGCGCCGGTTCCGATGAGGGCCACGCGTTTGTCGGCGAGTTCGTGCAGGTTCCCGTTCGCGTCGCCGCCGGTGTAGGCGTAGTCCCAGCGGCTGGTGTGGAAGGTATGGCCCCGGAACGTCTCGATGCCCGGGATGCCGGGCAGCTTGGCCTGGCTGAGGGTGCCGGTGGAGGCGATCACGTAGCGGGACCGGATGCGGTCGCCGCGGTCGGTGGCGACGATCCACTCCGACTCGGCCTCGTCCCAGCGCAGTTCGGTCGCCGAGGTCTGGAAGCAGGCGTCGCGGTAGAGGTCGAAGTGCCGTCCGACGGCGCGCGCGTGCTCGCGGATCTCCTCGCCGGGGGCGTACTTCCACCGCGGGACGTAGCCGACCTCTTCCAGCAGGGGCATGTAGACGTACGACTCGATGTCGCAGTGGATGCCGGGGTAGCGGTTCCAGTACCAGGTGCCGCCGAAGTCCCCGCCCTTCTCGATCACGCGGATCGACGCCACGCCGGCCTGCCGCAGCCGGGCGCCGGCGATGAGGCCGCCCAGACCGCCGCCGACGATGACGACCTCGACCCGGTCGGTCAGTGGTTCGCGGGTGTGGTCCCGGTCGGCGTAGGGGTCTTCGTCGTAGTAGCCGAACTCTCCTGTGGTGCTGCGGTACTGGCCGCGGCCGTCCGGCCGGATGCGGCGGTCGCGCTCTGCCCGGTAGCGGGCGCGCAGCGCGTCCAGGTCGATGCCGAGCGCCTCGGGGCGGACCGGGTCGTGGGGGGTGGGCAAGGTGTCCTCATCTCCTTCTGGGGTGGGGGTGAGCCTGCCGATGCCTCAACTGTCGTACGGCAGCGACGCGTCCGTCCCGGGCCGGTCCGTTCCCGTCACGACAATGGTGGCGGCACACCGGATGTCGTCGCTCGCGAAGGCGCCCATGATCGTGACGTCACCGGATTCCAGCCCGCGACGTCCGTCGGGCAGGGTGTAGAAGAGTCGCTCCACTGGTGCCTCCAGCAGCAGGCTCGTGCTCCTCCCGCCCGCCAGTGGGACGCGGGCGAAGGCGAGCAGGCGGCGCACGGGCCGTACGACGCTCGCGTCCTCGTCACGGGCGTACATCTGGAGCACGGCCGTGCCGGCCACGTCACTGGTGTTGGTCACCCGGAACCGGGCGCGGATGCGGTCCCTGTGTTGCTCGACGGCCGGCCCGTCCGTGTCGTCGAAGGTCACGTCGAACGTGCTGTAGGACAGGCCGTGGCCGAAGGCGTACAGAGGGGTGACGTCGGAAAGGTCGTTGTAGCCGTGCCGGGTGCCGGTCGGGTGGGCGTAGCCGCTGCCGAACAGGTGGCCGTGGTACAGGGGGAGCTGGCCGATGTCGCGGGGGAAGGTGCTGGGCAGTTTGCCGCTCGGGTTGATGCCGCCGAGCAGACAGTCCGCGACGGCCTCGGCGGCCGCTTCTCCCAGCAGGGGCGCGAGCAGGACGGCGCGGGAGACCCGAGCCGCCTGCGTGAGCACCAGCGGGCGGCCGGACACCACGACCGTCACCAGCGGCTTGCCGGTCCGGCCGAGCAGTTCCAGGAGCTGCTCCTGGTTGCCGGGCAGCCTCGGGTGGGCCGTCGACTGGCCTTCGCCGGCGGTGTTGTTGCCGACCCACCCGGTGCGTTCACCCACCATGGCGACGACCGCGTCGGCGTCGGCCACGGCGGCGGCCACGGCCTCCGCTTCGAGCGGTCCGCCGTCCTCGAAGGAGCCCAGCGGCACGTGGATGACGGAGTCAGTACGGTCTCGCAGCGCGTCGAGGACGGTGGGGGCGTCGGGGTGCAGGCTCCGGGTGATGCCCGCGAAGACGGAGTCGTCGCTGGGGAAGCGTGCCTGGAAGATGTCGGTGAAGACGAAGGTGGCGGGGTCCACGCCGGGCACCCGGCCCTCCTTCAGGGCGCGCATGCCCGTCGGCACCTCGTCGTGGGCCACCGAGGTGTAGGCGCCGAAGTGGACGCGGAGGTCGTCGGCGGCTGGTCCGACGACGGCGATGGTCAGGCCCTGCGGCGGCAACGGCAGGGTTCCGTCGTTCTGGAGCAGTACCAGGCTTTCGGCCGCGACGGTACGGCGCACCTGTGCGGCCTCGGTCGGCTCGGGCCCGGCGGGCTGTGCCGGCCGCTGCGTCCGGACGTCCGGGATGAGGCCCAGACGGGCCTTGACCGTGAGGACCCGGGTCACGGCCTGGTCGAGCAGGCTCTCGTCGAGGCGTCCGGCCTCGATCTCCTCGGCCAGGTGGGAGTAGTTGGTGTCGCCCGGCAGTTCGACGTCCAGACCCGCCGCGATGGCCTGGGCACCGGCCCGGCCGGGGGTCGTGGCCGTGTGGAAGACGTGCCGCAGCAGGTTGACGGAGTCGTAGTCGCTGACGGCCAGCCCCTCGAACCCGAGCTGCTCACGCAGCAGTTCGGTCAGCACCCAGCGGTTGGCGGCCACGGGCAGGCCGTCGATGTCGTTGTAGGAGTTCATGACGCCGTACAGGCCGGCCTCGGCGATGGCGCGTCGGAAGGGCTCGGCGTAGTCGTCGACCAGGGCGCGGCGGCCCAGCTGGGTGGTGGCCTGGTTGAGGCCGCCCTCCGAGGCCCCGTACCCGAGGAAGTGCTTGCCCACCGCGAGGGTGCTCGCCCCGCCGTCCTCGTCCTGGATGCCGCGCACGAACGCCACGGAGAACCGCGCGGCGAGTTCCGGGTCCTCGCCGTAGGTCTCGTGGACCCGGCCCCAGCGCGGGTCCCGGTTCAGGTCCATGACGGGAGCGAACGCGAGGTGGACGCCGGTGCGGCGCATGTCGGCCGCCGCGCCGGCGGCGATCCGCTCGGTCAGGGCGGGGTTCCAGGTCGCTGCCTGCGCCCAGGCGGTGGGGAACTGCTCGGCGCAGGGGTGCAGGAAGCCGTTGATGGCCTCGTTGTGCACGAGCGCGCCCATGCCGAAGGGGCTCACCTCCCGCACGGCCTGCTGGATGCCGTCCAGCGCGGACTTCAGACCGTCCGCGTCCCGGCCGAGGTACCAGCTCAGGGACAGGTGGCCCACGCCGTGCGGCCGCAGTTCGGACAGCCGGCTCGGAGCAAGCTGGAAGCCCGCGTCCCCGCCGGGGACGAAGAGGTCGGTGACGGCGAATCCTGTGACCTGAGCGATCTTCTGCTCGACGGTCAGACGCGAGACGAGGGACTTGATGGCGTCCGGGTCGGGGAGGGTCGTCATCGGTGCGGCTCCTGTTCGAAGAAGGCGTGGGCGGGGCGGTGTCGGCGCGGAAGGGCCGGGTGGGGGTGGCCGGATCAGACGGCGGACCAGCCGTCGTCGGCCGGCAGGACGGCGCCGTTGACGAAGGCCGCGTCGTCCGAGGCGAGGAACACGATGGCGGCCGCCTGCTCCTCCGCGGAGCCCAGCCGCCCGATGTTCGCGCCGATCAGCTGACCCACCACTGCCGGACCGTGCGCGTCGGGGCGGGCGTCGACCTGGATACCGGTCGTGGTGGGGCCGGGCGCGACGGCGTTGGCGCGGATGCCCTGCTTGCGGTACATCACGGCCAGGCTCTTCACCAGGCCCACGACCCCGTGCTTGGACGCGGTGTAGGCGGCCCCGGCCGCGCCGCCGCGCAGGCTCGCCCCGGAGGCGGTGAAGACGATCGAGCCGCGCCCGGCGCCGAGCATGTGGGGGAGCGCGGCGCGCGTGAGGAGGAACGGCGCGGTGAGGTTGATCCGGATGACCCGCTCCCACTCGGCGTCGTCCGTCTCGCCCAGGGCCGACATCCGGTCCATGACCCCGGCGTTGTTCACCAGGACGTCGAGCGAGCCGAAGCTCTCGACGGCCGCGTTCACGACCGCGTCCACCACCCGCGGGTCGCTGAGGTCGCCCGCCACCACCCGTGCCTTGCCCCCAACGTCCTCGATTCGCTTGGCGACCTCTTCGGCGCCGTCGGCGTTCAGGTCGGCCACGAGCACGTTCGCGCCTTCGTGCGCGAAGCGCAGCGCGGTGGCTCGCCCGATGCCCGAGGCCGCACCCGTCACCACGACGCTGCTTCCGGTGAGTCCGGTGGCCATGCGGCCCTCCTGCTTCTAAGAGTGATAATGCGCGTTACTGATGCGCGTTAGCAGCCAACCGAAGATAGCCGCCCCATGCAAGACGCCGCCTCATCACGATCAAGCAACGGGCGGACGTTCGAGGACTGCCGGGTCCGGCGGCGGACAAGGCGGGTGCCGCCGGACCCGGGACCCGCCGCTCCCCGTCCCCACGGGTACGACGGGTGCGGGGCGCTGCCGCTTCAGCGCCCCGCACCCGGTGGCCGCCAGGAGAGGCGGCCACCGGGTCGTACGGTTACCGACTGAGCGACGTGGCCGCCTCGTGCCGGGTCTCCGTCGCGGGAGCGGTGTGCTTGCGGGTGAGCGCCTCTCCCTCGACGTCGACGTTCGGCAGCAGTCGGTCCAGCCAGGCCGGCAGGTGCCAGGCGCGGTCGCCGAGCAGGGCGAGGACGGCCGGGACGATCGCCATGCGGACGATGAAGGCATCGAAGAGGACCGCGGCGGCCAGTCCGAAACCGATCGTCTTGATCATGGACTCGCCGGAGCCGATGAAGCCGGAGAAGACGGCGATCATGATGAGGGCGGCGGCGACCACGACACGGGCGCTGGTGCGGAAGCCGGAGACCACCGCCTGTCCGGGCCGGTCGCCGTGGACGTAAGCCTCGCGGATGCGGGAGACGAGGAAGACCTCGTAGTCCATGGCGAGTCCGAAGACGATGCCCACCAGGAAGATCGGCATCATGCTCATGATGGGGCCGGTGGTCTCCAGGCCGAGCAGTTCGGCGCCGTAGCCGTGCTGGAAGACCAGGACGACGGTGCCGAGGGCGGCGAGGACCGACAGCAGGTAGCCGAGGGCCGCCTTCAGCGGCACCAGGATCGAGCGGAACACCAGCATCAGCAGCACGATGGCCAGGCCGACCACGGTGATCAGGTAGGGGACGAGGGCGGACTGGAACTTCTCGGCGACGTCGATGTTCATCGCGGTGCTGCCGGTGACCTCGTAGCTCGCCCCGGCCTGCCGCTCGACGGCGGGGCGTTCGTCGCGGATGGTCTGGACGAGGTCCATCGTGGCTGCGTCGGTGGGGCTGGTGGCCGGAGTGGCGGACAGCACCGCGGTGTCGCCGGCCTGGTTGAAGTTGGCCGGGGAGACGGACACGATGCCGTCGGTCGCGGCGATTTCCTTGGTGACGGTGGCCACGGCGGCCTTGGGATCGGCGGATCCCTTGGTGTCGACCACAATGGTCAGGGGGCCGTTGAAGCCGGGGCCGAAGCCGTCGGCGAGGGCGTCGTAGGCGCGCCGCTCGGTCGTCGAGGTGGGCTTGGACTCGGCGCCGGGCATGCCCAGTTGGAGGTCCGCCGCCGGGACCGCGAGCGCTCCCAGGCCCACTACGCCCAGCAGGAGCACAGGCAGGGGGCGGCGTACGACGAGCCGGGCCCAGCGGGTGCCGTGGTTGTCCTCGGTGGTTGTTGCGTCGGTGCGCTTGGCCTTGCGGGTGTTCTTGCGGAAGGCGCGGGAGAGGACGGCGTTGGGCCAGAACCCGAGGAGGGCGGGTACCAGGGTCAGGCAGATGAGGACGGCGATGAGCACCGCGCCGGCCGCGGTCAGTCCCATCTTGGCCAGCATCGGGATGCCCACCACCGACAGGCCGGCCAGGGCGATGACGACGGTCAGGCCGGCGAAGACGACGGCCGACCCGGCGGTGCCGACGGCGAGCCCGGCGGCCTCGGCGGGGGTGTGGCCCTTGGCGCGTTCCTCCCGGAAGCGGGAGACGACGAACAGGGCGTAGTCGATACCGCAGGCCAGCCCCAGCATCGAGGCGAGGGTGCCGGAGGTGAGGGACAGGCCGAACGTGCTGCCCAGCGCGATGATGGCGGCCATGCTGATGCCGACGCCGATGATCGCGGTCAGCAGGGGCAGCCCGGCGGCGGCGAGGGAGCCGAAGGTGATCAGCAGCACGACGGCGGCGATGCCGATGCCGATCGCCTCGGCCGAGCCGCCCGCGGACGGCTGGGTCTCCAGCGCGTTTCCGCCGACCTCGACCGTCAGCGAGCCGTCCTTGGCGTGGTCGATCGCCGTTTCCAGGTGCTTCTTGCCGGCGTCGGTGAGGTCGCCGGAGTCCGCGGTGAAGGTCACGGTCGCGTAGGCGACGGAGCCGTCCTCGCTGACCGCCTTCGTCGTGAAGGGGTCCGCGACGGAAGCTATCTGTGAGCCGTCGGCCGCCTCGTGGACGAACGCTTCGATCGTCTTCTTGTTCTCGCTCGCCGTGACCTTGTCGCCGTTCGGGGCGACGAACACGACGCGAGCGGTGGCACCGTCGGCACCGGAGTCGGGGAACCGCTCCTCCAGCAGGTCGAGCGCCTTCTGCGACTCGATGCCCGGCATGGCGAACCCGTCGTCGGGTGCCGCCGGCGCCTTGGCCGCGGCCAGGCCGACGGCGACCATGATCGCGATCCACGCGAGGGTGACGAGCTTTCGCCACCGGAAGGCCGCGCGGCCCAGGTTGTACAGGAAAGTTGCCATGGCGGGAGAGAGCCTCCACATAGAGGTGCGGAACACGGGGGACGCGAGGCGTCTCTCCGTTCCGCCGCGGGCGGATCCGGAGGCGTGCCTCGATGTGTTCCACGATCCCGTTCGCGGCCGGTCCTCACGAGGGAGTGCACTCCCGAATCGATGGTGTAGCCCGCTACACCAGCTGAGCCGCGCCGGTGGCGCAGCGCACGACCGCCGCCTGCCGGGGTGCGGCAGGCGGCGGTCGTGCGTGGGGAGGAGTGTTCAGTCGACGGTCGGCAGGGCTTTCAGGTACGTCAGGACGGCCAGGACCCGGCGGTGACCAATGTCGCTGGGTGGCAGGCCCAGTTTGAGGAAGACGTTGCCGATGTGCTTGCTGACGGACCGTTCCGTCACCACGAGCGTCTCGGCGATGGTCGTGTTGTCGTGCCCCTCGGCCATGAGCTTCAGCACCTCGCGTTCCCGGGGGGTGAGCGAGTCGAGCGGCGAGTTCCGGCGCTTGGTGAGCAGTTCGGTCACCACCTCGGGATCGAGGGCCGTGCCACCGGCCGCCACCCGCTCCAGCGCGTCGAGGAACTCCTCCACCCGGCCCACCCGGTCCTTGAGCAGATAGCCGATTCCGCTGCCGCCACCGCTCAGCAGCTCGGCCGCGTAGGACTCCTCGACGTACTGCGACAGCACCAGCACCGGCAGCCCGGGGATCCGTTCACGGGCGGCGAGGGCGGCACGCAGGCCCTCGTCGCGGAACCCAGGCGGCATGCGCACAT
Source organism: Streptomyces sp. NPDC006385 (assembly GCF_040612485.1). Classification (NCBI taxonomy): domain Bacteria; kingdom Bacillati; phylum Actinomycetota; class Actinomycetes; order Kitasatosporales; family Streptomycetaceae; genus Streptomyces; species Streptomyces sp. NPDC006385. Next base: position 55,678 of record NZ_JBEXQG010000014.1, on the reverse strand, counting down.
CGAGTACGGCCACGTCCGGGCGGTGCTCAAGGAGCGCGGGCAGGATCTCCGGCTCCGCGGCGGCCACGGCCACGACGTCGTGGCCCGACGAAGTGAGCAGCAGCACGAGACCCTCGCGCAACAGGGCATTGTCTTCAGCGATCACCACACGCACGGCAACTCCACGACGATCATGGTAGGTCCCCCCACAGGGCTGGTCACCGTCACCGTGCCGTCCAGTGCGGCGACCCGGCGGCGGATGCCGAGCAGTCCAGTGCCGCCGGCATCTCCCCCAGAGCCGAATGCCTGGGCGGTGCCCCCAGCGCCGCCCAGCCCCTCGTCCTGGACGACGGCCCGCAGGCCGGTGCGCAGACGTTCGAGGCGGACGGTCGCCCGCGGTGAACCGCTGTGTTTGGCGGCGTTGGTCAGGGCCTCGGCGACGGCGAAGTACGCGGCGGACTCGACCGCGGCCGGGGCCCTGGGCCCACCGTCATCCAGTCCGTCCACCCGTACCGTCACATCGAGACCGCTGCCGGCCGCGAGAGCCCGGACGGCACCGACCAGGCCGCGGTCGGACAGGATCGGCGGGTGGATGCCGCGCACCACCTGCCGCAGCTCGGTCAGTGCGGCCTCGGCCTGCTCCTGCGCGTCGTCGAGGAGTCCGCGGGCGACCTCGGGCCGCTGGTCGTAGGCCCGTTTGGCGAGGCCGATCCGCATGGACAGAGCGACCAGGCGGGCCTGCGCGCCGTCGTGCAGGTCCCGCTCGATGCGGCGCAGTTCCGCCTCGTGTGCCGCGATGGCACCCGCCCGGGTCTGGGTCAGCTCCTCGACCCGTGCCGCGAGCAGCGCGTTGGGGGCGGGCCGGAGCAGTGCCGCCGACCACCGTGCGTCCAGGTCGGCCAGCCGCACGATCAGCGGCAGTACGACCGCCTCCCGGCGCAGCAGGCCGCACCAGACGCCGTCGACGACGACACCGACCGCCCACAGTGGCACGGCCAGCAGGCCGAGCCAGCCGTAGACGTAACAAGCGGCCATCCAGCGCAGGTCGACCAGCGTGCCGGGGTCGCGCACCGCGGCCCGCAGGCGCTCGCGCAGGCTGCCGGTGATGGGCCGGTACGCCTCCGGGATCTCCCGGCCGCTCCAGCGGGCGGCCTGCTTGCGCTTGGCGCCGGCGATCCGGCGGATCAGCAGCACGGTCTCGGGCAACAGCCAGGCACCGACCACCACCAGCGTGCCGATCACCGCGATCTGCAGCACGCAGACGAAGAGATACAGCCCGAAGGTCATGGCCACCGACCTGGCCAGCTGCACGGTGGCCAGGGCAGCTCTGGCCGACGTCTTGCACATGCCACTCACCCTAGGCGGCCCTTTCCGGACATACGGGAGAGCAGGCCACCGCCCTCATGGTGGAGCCGGCTACACCATGAGGGTGTTCGTGAGTGGGACTCTGCTCCGGTCACGGCCAGGCGGTGAAGCCCTCGTGCCGGATCGTCCAGCTGCCGTCCCTCGGGAAGCCGGGCACGTCGTCCTCGGCGCCGTCCCAGCCCGCGACCATGAGGGACACGGCGGCGAGGAGGGCGCCGTTGGAGGGAAGGTAGATGGGCAGGAGGCTGCCGAGCTGCGGCGTGTGGCCGGTCGGTGCGTACTGGTTTTTCGGCATGTTCATGAGCAACATGTCGACGGCCAGGTCGGGACGGCCGAGTCGGGTCGCGGTCATCGCCATGACGGGGAAGTCCCAGCCCCAGGCGCTGTTCCAGTCCCAGTCCTCGCGGACGTCGAGAAGAGTCCGCTCCATGGTCGCCGCATCGATGAGCGGGTTCGCAGGGACGACGCCGAGAGCGCACAGCATCGAGGGATGGTCATCGCGCCGGAGGTACGGCTGCGTCGCGATCGCCGTGTAGACACCGTCAGACGTGTGAGGCCGCGCCAAGTGGTCCTGAACGCGTCCCCACTCGTCGTGCCGCGGCAGCCCCAGGCGTTCGCGCCACCGCTGGGCGATCTCCAGGCCCCACCACCAGTAGGCCAGCTCGAACGTGGGGTCCTCCGTGGACTTGGCGTCGTAGAACTCCTGCGCCGGCACGAGCGGGGCGGGCAGGTGGTAGCTGCCGCCGCGGTCCTCGACGAACGAGGCCATGAAGCGGGCAGTCTCCTCGACCAGCTCGGCGAAGCGCTCGACCAGTTCCTCGCGCGATTCTTCGTCACGGCCACGGTGGAGGAGTTCGAGCAGGTAGAGGGGGTGCGGCTGTTGCCAGACGAGCAGGGATCCGATCTCGGACGGGCTCTCGCGGCCGTCCGGCCCGACCTGCTTGGGCCAGCGGGCCCCCTCGTACTGCTGCCGCCGCGCGGTGTCACGTGCCGTGTCGAGGACGGACAGGTACCACTCCAGGCTGCGTTCGAGGAGTTCGGGGCGCCCCCACACGGCGAAGTGCGCGGCGTGCCAGAAATGCATCTCCAAGTGGAACTTGCCGTGCCAGGAGTTGGTGACCAGACCCGTTTCCTGGGGCGGCAGCGTGCCGGAGCAGTTCACCGCGGTCAGGTACTGCGAGAGCACTACCCGGCGTTCCAGCTCCTGCGCCCTCACATCCGTGCTGCCCGAGAGGTCGATCGCCGCGCCCGAGGTCCACAAGGAGCGCCACCACACCTCCGCCGCGGCGCGGATCGAGTCGAATGAGCCCCGTCCGCACTCTCCTGCGTCGCCCGGAGAGAAGCCGGCCACGAGTTCCAGGGTGCCGACGGGGGCCGACAGGACGTACTCGTGCGGTGCACCGGTCGCCACCACCCGGCCGCGCGTCGACCAGTCGAGCCGTATGCCGTACGACGTGTCGTCGAGTGCTCGGTGGAAGGTGCAGGTCCGCTCGTCTAGGACGTCCAGGGTCGTGCGGTGCCGGTCGGGTGCGGTCCAGTCGGAGGTCTGGAAGAAGCCGTCGCTGGCGTAGGGGAAGCGGATGGCGACGGCCGCCCGGCCGTCCGTGAGCAGGTCGGACTCGATGCGGAAGGCGACCCGGGAGTGGTGCGGGTCGGCGACCGTGGTGACCCGCACCTCGTGTCCGGCGTACTCGAAGACGCTGGTGAGCACGCCCGTCCACAGGTCGAGACGCTGTCGGGGGTTCGTGAGCACGGCGGGGTCGGTCTCTGCGGCGGCGTCCGCGCTCGGGCGGAGGAGAAGCCCGATGCTGCCGAGATCGAGACGGTGGGGGTTGCCGTTGAGCCAGGTGCCGGCCCGGTACTCGTCGGCCACCTGACCGCCGAACGCGGCCATCATGTCGAACTTGTCGGGGTACTGGACGGGCCCGCGGGCCGTGTCGTAGGTGGACATCGCGTCGGCGAGCTCGAAGCCCTCGGGGTTGGGCATCGCGTGCCAGCCCCATGTCGACATCGTCGCGGTGTTGACGGCCAGCCGGCCCTCGGACCGGGCGGTGGCCTGGTCGTGGTAGGCGGTGAAGGTCTGCATGCCGGTGATGTCGGCGGTGTAGGCGAAGTCGCCGTTGCCGACCGTCAGGGCGTGCGAAGGGTCGGGGCGGGTCAGTTCGACGGTGTGGCGCCGGACCACGGACTTTCGGTCGATCATCGGTTGTTGCTCCTGTCGCCCTTGCGCGGGGTGTTCCGGTGGGGTTTCACTCGACGCCGATCACTGTCTCGACCGGTTCGCAGCCCGGGGCGGTGGCACGAAGGTGGATCTTGCCGATACCGGTCGGACGGAGAACAGCCAGGGCGCGACCCTGGTAGGTGCGGCGTACGGTCGTGTCGAACCGCTCCTCGGTGGCGGGGGCGGCGCTGCCGAAGCCCTGCAGGACGCCGTCGCCCGTGACTTCCACCGTCACTTCCCGGTCGGCCGAGGTGTGCGGGGTACCGTCCGCGTCCGTCAGGGTGAGGGCGACGTACGCCAGGTCGCCGTGGGCGGGGGTGATGACCGGCCGGTCGGCCTGTGCGCGCAGCTGCACCGGGCCGGTCGCGGACCGCAGGAGGTGGCGGCCGGTCTCGACGCCGCCGCGGTAGGCGATCGCGAGCAGTTCGCCCGGCTCGTAGACGGTGTCGAACTCGGCACGGTACCGGTGCTCCTCACCCACTGGAAGCCGGCCCGCGGAGCGGCCGTTGACGAGCAGTTCGACCTCGTCGGCGGCGCTGTAGACCTCGACGGTGACCGGTTGGCCCTCGTGGCCGGGCCAGGTCCAGCCGGCGACGCTGTCGGTCCAGGCCCACGGCATGCCCGCGAAGGTCTTGCCGTGGTGCTGGGGTCGCTGAACGGCCAGGTAGGGCTGCGTACGCAGGCCGAAGACGATCTCCCGGTAGTAGGAGGCGGGGCGGCGGTGGCCGGTGATGTCGAGGTCGCCGCAGTCGGCCGTCAGGTGGGGGTGGTCCGCCACGTGGGCGGGCTTGGGGTTCTCGGGGGTGAGGTACTGGGGGCGGCCGATGCCGACCTCGCCCAGGTAGTCCCAGCCGGTCCAGGTGAAGTCTCCGATGACATGGTCGTGTTGGCGGACCAGACGCCAGTAGGTGTCGATGCGGGTGGGGAAGGTCTCGGTGCCGAGGATGATCCGGTCCGGGAACAGGTCGCGGTCCAGGGCGTAGCGGCTGTCGGAGTAGTTCATGCCGGCGACGTCCAGCACGCCGTACGACTCTGCCGTGCGGTGGGTGACCAGCTGGGAGGCGCTGATGGCGTTCATCGCCTCGCCCACGTCGGCCATGAGCGTGTTGATACCGGCGCCCTCGCCGGTGGCCCCACCAGTGGCCTCGCCGCTGGCCTCCCGCGCCTTCCGCATGAGGGCGGGGAGTTCGGACATGACGGCCAGCATGTTGTTGACGGCGTTGGTGACGTAGCGGGTGCCGTCCAGCGAACGGACCTTCTCGGCGAGCCTGCGCCCCCACACAGCCCCGACGGCCGTACCGGCCTCGGGGATCTCGTTGCCGATCGAGTACATGATCACGCTGGGGTGGTTGAAATCCTTGGCGACCATGGCCTCGATGTCGCGCTCCCACCACTCCGGGAAGTGCAGGCTGTAGTCGAAGCCGCTCTTGGCGGACGTCCACATGTCGAACGCCTCGTCCACGACGAGCATGCCGACGCGGTCGCAGGCGTCCAGCATCGCCTTGCTCATCGGGTGGTGGGACATGCGGATCGCGTTGAAGCCGGCGTCCTTGAGGAGTTGCACCCGGCGTTCCTCCGCGCGGGCGAAAGTGGCCGCTCCCAGGGGGCCGTTGTCGTGGTGCACGCAGGCGCCGCGCAGCTTGACGGTCTCGCCGTTCACGCGCAGACCGTGCCGTGGATCGAGCCGCAGGGAGCGGATGCCGAAGGTGACAGTCTCGGTGTCCACCTCGGCGCCTGCTTCCCTCAGGGCCACCTCGGCGGTGTGCAGAGCGGGGGAGGCGGTGCTCCACAGCGCCGGATCGCGCACGTACAGGCGCGGCCGGGCGGTCGCGGGCTCGCCCGGCATCACCGTCACCTTCGACGTGGCGGAGGCGAGCACCGTCCCGGCGGCGTCACGGACCTCGGTCACGACATCGACCGTGCGGATCGCGATCGAGTCGTTCTCCACGGTCGTGGCGACCTCGACCACCGCCCGTTCGGCATCGATGTCCGGGGTGGTGACACGGACGCCGTCGGGCGCGATGCGGACCACCTCGCCGGTCAGCATCCAGGTGTCGCGGTAGATGCCCGCGCCGGTGTACCAGCGGGAGTCCTCGTGCGCCCGGGCCTCGACGCGGATCTCGTTGTCCTGGCCGTAGCGCAGGAAACGGTCGGCGTCGACGCGGAAGCGCGAGTACCCGTAGGGGCGTTGGCCGGCGTAGTCGCCGTTGATGTGCACGGTCGCGTCGCGGTAGACGCCCTCGAACTCGATGAGGATCCGCCGGCCACGATGCTCCTCGGGGACGAAGAACGTCTTGCGGTACTCGAAGACGCCGCCGGGGAAGTAGGCCCCGGCGCCGCCCTCCCTGGTGGCCTCGCCGTGCGGCGCGACGCGGTCCTGCCCGATCATCGCGTCGTGGGGGAGTGTCACGTCCGTGTACGGGGCAGCAGGGCCGGACAGTTCGGCGAACGGGTTGACCTTGGGCCGGTACCGCCAGCCGTCGTTGAAGGTAACTCGGATCACGAGGCTTTCTCTCTGTGAGGGGTGAGCCGCTGCTCAAGGGGTTGGGTCGAGGAGCGGGCCGAGGCGCGTGGTGTCCAGGCGGTCGCCGCTCATCGCCACCAGCCGGTTCAGCGGCAGCGACTCGTCGCCGCTCTCCAGCACCCAGCGGCCATGGAGGGGGCTGAGCCGCAGCCGTACGGCGACGTTCTCGCCCTGTCGTTCCACCTCGGTGTGCAGGTCGGAGTAGGCGAAGGTGGTGTAGGACAGGCCGTGCCCGAAGGGGTGGCCGACCTCCATGTCCCTGGCGTCGTAGGAGCGGTAGCCGACGTAGAGGCGCTCGCCGTAGGGGACGACGCCCTCGGCGCCGGAGAAGTCGAGGTAGGAGGGGTTGTCCTCCAGCGGCAGGGGGATCGTCTCGGCCAGTCGGCCGCACGGGTTGGTCCGTCCCGGCAGGAGGTCGGCGATGGCGCCGCCGCCGGCCTGTCCGGTCAGCCATCCTTCGAGGGCGGCCCGGCAGTTGTGCTCCCAGGGGGAGGTCCGGACCACTGGGCCGTCGCCCAGGACGACCACCACGTTGTCGTTGACCTGTGCCACTGCCTCCAGCAGGTCGTGCTGGACGTCCGGCAGGTCGAGGTGCGTGCGGTCGAAGCCCTCCGATTCCTCACCTTCGGGCAGCCCCAGGAACATGACAGACACATCGGCTGCCGTGGCGGCTTCGACCGCTTCGGACAGCAGTGTCTCGTTCTCTTCACCGGTGAGGGTGAAGCCGGGCGAGAACGACAGGGGTAGGTGCTCGCCTGCCCCTGCGTTCAGGGCCTCCCAGGCGTTGTCGACCCGGCCGGGCTCGACCCGGGAGCTGCCGGCCCCCTGGAACCTCGGTGTGCGGGTGAACTCTCCGATCACCGCCACGGTCGCAGGGGCGTCGGGGTCCAGCGGAAGCAGCGCGCCCTCGTTCTGCAGCAGGACCGCCGACTCGGTGGCGGCACGCCTGGCCCTGACGGCCTCGACGAGCCGTGCCGCGCCGGCGCCGTTCGTGGACGGCATCTCCAGGTCCAGGCCCGCGGCGAGGGCGGCCACCGGGTCGGAAACGGCGCCCCGGTCCGACACCACCAGCCCGGCGAAACCCCACTCCTCACGCAGCACCTCGGTCAGCAGCCAGGGATCCTGCGCGGCGTGGACGCCGTTGATCCTTTTGTAGGCGGCCATCACCGTCCACGGCTCGGCGGCGGTCACGACGTGCTCGAAGGCGGCCAAGCAGATTTCGCGCAGGGTGCGCTCGTCGACCTGGGCGCTGACCCGCATGCGCTCGGTCTCCTGGTTGGTGGCGGCGAAGTGCTTGACCGAGGCGCCCACGCCCCTGCTCTGCATGCCGCGCACCAGTGCCGCTCCCAGGCGGCCGCTGAGATGCGGGTCTTCGGAGAGGTACTCGAAGTCGCGCCCGCACAGGGGCGATCGTTTGATGTTGATCCCCGGACCGAGCAGCACCGCCACACCGGCCGCCCGGCTCTCCGCCCCGAGCACCTGCCCGACCTCGGTGAGCAGTTCGGTGTCCCAGGACGACGCGAGAGCCGCCGCCGTGGGGAAGCACGTGGCCGGGAGGCTCGCTTCGAAGCCGAAGTGTTCGGCGGACGGGTCCTGCAGGCGCAGACCGTGTGGGCCGTCGGTCAGCACCATCGAGGAGATGCCGAGACGTTCGACCTCTGTCGTCTCCCACGAGCCCCCGCCGGAGAGCAGCGCGGCCTTCTCCTCCGGAGTGAGGGCGGCAAGGGTGCTGGGAATGTCCATGGCCTTGCCCTCCGTGCGCACTTCACCGGCCGCGCGGTCCTCGCCGTTCTGGCGTCGCTTGCCACCGCGGGCCTCGGTGGTGCTGTCAGTCATGGTCGCGGGCCCCTTCAGCGGACGGACTTGACCCGCAGCGCGACCGCCAGGCCGCCGAGCAGGCTGAAGGCCGCCGCGATGAAGTACAGGAGCGTGTAGTTCTTCTCACCCGCGGTCGTGCCGATCGCCAGGAAGACCGGCGCGACGAGAGGGGCGAGCCCTTGCGGGAGCGAGGTGGAGAAGCCGTAGATGGCGGTGAAGCGGCCGGCGTCGGTCTCCCGCTCGGGCAGCACGTCGAGCATGACCGCCTGGTCCACGGCGGCGAACAGGCCGAGGCCGAGGTTGGCCAGCGCCGCGCCGACGATGATCAGTGGCAGTCCGGGTGCCAGCGCCATGACGACGGCACCGAAGGCGTACACGCAGCCACCGGTCAGCACGAAGACCCGGCGGCGGCGCAGCCGGTCGGACAGGAGACCGCCGCCGACGGCGCCGAGCATCGTGGCCACGACGCCGCCGCCTGCCAGGACCGCGACCGTGCCCGACACTTCCTTGACGGTCATGTCCAACCTGGCGGCCAGGAAGAACGCGGTGAACGTCGTGTTGAAGATGACGCCGAACATGAACAGGAATTTGCCGAGCCAGTTCCAGGCGAAGTCGGGGCAGCGACGCGGATCGAAGACGTAGGTGCGGGCCAGGGCCTTCAGGTCCAGCGTCTCGGCTGTCACGGCCATCCCGCGGCTGTCCGGCTCGCGCATGAGGCAGACGAACAGGATCACGGCCACCGCCCCGAACACCCCCGGGACGAGGAACAGCAGGAGGTTGTTCCCGGTGAGGCCACCCGCCATGAGGACGCCGGCGATGGGCGCGACCTGCTGGACGACGCCGGAGAGCCCCGAGACTTTGCCGCGCTGCGACTCGGGCAGGCGGTCGGCCTGCAGGGCGATCAGGAGCGACACGACCGTTCCCCAGCCCATCTGCGCCAGCACCCATCCGAGACCCAGGACCAGGGTGCCGGGCGCCGCCGCCATCACCAGCAGGGCGACGATGCCGACGACCGTCCCGGCCAGCAGGAACGGACTGCGGCGGCCCAGCCGGCTGCGGGTGCGGTCGCTGAGCATCCCGCACACCGGCGTCGTCAGCAGGGCGGCGAGACCGCCCGCGCCGGTGATGTAACCGAGGTACTCCTCGTGCCCGGGGGCCAACTGCTCGACCCGGATCGCCAGGGAGATCGCGATCGGCGTCACGAACGCGACGTAGACGCCGAAGATCGCCATGACCAGCAGCCAGATGAAGGAGCCCTTCACCTCCGGCAGGTCACCCGAGCCCGCCGCCGCGGCCGGCTCACCGGCGGTCGTGCGGGCGCTGTCGAGGAGTGGTCCGCCGGCCGGCGGCGGTTCAGGGGGAGTGAGCGCCATGGTGACCTCGCCTTCGGGGTGAGCGGTGTGCGTGTGCATGACGGGAGTGACTCACGGCACCGCTAATGCGCGTTACCAATGCGCGTTAGTACTCAACGGCAGGGGCCAGGGAGTGACAAGAGGCGGGGATGTAACGGGCTGGTAACGAAGTGGAGGGCGGCCCGTTCTCGCCGCGGCGGCCGATCCAGGGGGCGTCCGCGGTGTGTCGGTTCGTCAGTCCAGGGTCTGCGTAGGGTTTGTCGTCCCCCTATGTGCGGTTTCCTGGAGGGAGGGGGTCCACGGAGATCCCCTTGTGTTGTGGGTAGATGACACCGGCTCGCGCTCGGAGGCTTCGGCGTCGCGGTCTTCTGCAAGTGGCAGTGAGGCGGAGGGGTGTCTATGGGCACCTGATTGGGCTCCACCACACGGATCGGAATTGGCTCCGCGGCGTAAGAAGTTGATCTGGCTCCACCCGGCGGTCAGGGAGGCCGTGAATAGCTCGGCGGGTGGACTATGCGGTCGATGAGACCGACGGGCGGTTGAGGAGTATCAGGGCCAAGCTGGGCTGCCGGGCTGCCGGGCTGCCGGGCTGCCGGGCTGCCGGGTGGCCGGGTGGCCGGACGGCGGAATCCTGGCCGTCATGGGCGGCGTCGATCCCGCGAGGCTGTTCGCGTGGGCCGGTGCCACGGCCAGCTGGCCCATGCGTACCGACCCCCGGGGGCAGCCGGGGCCGCGACGACTACTTTGCGCGGGACTACGCACGCAACATCGGCGCCGAGATCATGGGCCGCAACAAGTTCGGGCCCCAGCGCGGGCCCTGGCAGGACCATGAGTGGTGCGGCTGGTGGGGTGACAAGCCCCCGTTCCGCACTCCGGTGTTCGTCACTCCGGTGTTCGTCATGACCCACCACAAGCGTCCTTCGTTCAGGCTCTCCGACACCACGTTCCACTTCGCCGCCGGCGACCCGGCCACGGTCCTTGAGCAGGCGCGAGAGGCGGCTCAGGGCGAGGACGTCCGACTCGGCGGCGGGGTCACCACCATCCGGCAGTTCCTCGACGCCGACCTCGTCGACGCCGTGCATGTGGCGGTCTCACCGGTGAAGCTCGGCTCCGGACTGAGGCAGGCCGGCGCAGAGGCTGTCCAGGCCGTCGAGATCGGACAGGGCCCGCTGCCGGTCTCTTTGGCCGCCATGGTCAACATCAACGCCCTCGCCTGTGACCTGCGCGAGACGGTCGACCAGCGCGTGCGCGATTACGAGTGTATGGGCGGGTGGGATATGCGCGGCATCGGAAGCCGCCGCGATCTCGCGCAGCCAGTCGGCCTGCGGTGCGGACACTGCGTATTTCACCACTCCAGCACCACCCGACGGGTCGCCAACATAGGGGAAGGGGCATCGATCGAGGCGCGTCGGGACCTCGTACGAGGGGCAATTACTGAACCTGCCCACGAGCGCCGGTGTGCTGAGGAGTGCGGGGGAACGCGGTGCTGACGGTGGGGTGAGGCGCCCTTATGGGACCGGCCCTTCACCCGGCTCCTCCTGATAGCTGTAGCGCTGCTCGCGCCGGACCTCGCCGATGTTGTGGTAGCCGCGCTCCTCCCAGAACCCCCGGCGGTCACGCGTCATGTACTCGATGCCCCGGGCCCACTTGGGGCCCTTCCAGCCGTACAGCGGAGGTACCACCAGCCGGACCGGGAATCCGTGCTCCGGTGTCATGACGTGGGTGACGTCCGGCGCGGGAGGGGCGAGCGCCAGCAGGGTCGCCACCCGCGGCGCCGGGTGGGCCGCCGGCCGTGCCGCCGGCGCTGCCGTTTCTTGATGCCAGATCGGCACCACCACCGTCTCCCTGCGCCGGGCGACGCCCTCCAGATCCTCCGGTTCGTCCTCGAGTTGGCCGTGTTGGACAGCGGTGGTCGCGGTGATCAAGCTGAGCGTGGTCCTGGCTGGGGAGCGGAGCCCTGGCGTACGGAGGCGGCATCTGCCGGAACCGTATGAACCGTTCGTCGAGTACCGAGCCGTACAACAGTCGTCGATATGTCGTGTGAGTACGACTACTTCGACACCGTGAAGTAGTCGGCCGGATCAAGGGCATTGAGCGCGATCCATCGCTGCGGTAATGCCGGGGTGGATACTCGAGTGCTATCCGATGTGACGCGGAAGAAGTCCTGGACATCGAGCGCGATTCGAGGATCGTCATCGACACGTCGTGCCATTTCGTAATAGACGGCCAGCACGTGGATACAACGCCCGGTGCCATCCGAGCAGGAGCAGTCGACGTCTGCGAGTATCGGTGCGGGCGGGTGGCCCGCCTCGGTGATCGCGCGGTGCACCTCATCGGTGAGGATGGGCCGAGCACCGTACAACTGGCCGGTGATCCCCACGATCGTCTCCCGGGACATCGGCGCCACCTCGATGCAGGCCACCGATGTGTTGCGGCCACGCTGGACAACGCCGCGCACGATGCGGCCGTCGATCGTGACCTGCACTCCTTCCGCGCGCGCCAGCTTGCGGGCGCGCGGCAACAGCGGGTCGGGTCGGGTCTGGCGTAACGGCTGGGCGAGCCGAACCCAGTCCCGCCCCCACGCCGTGCATCCGAAGTCGTCGTCGGCCATATCAACTGGCTCGCTTCCGGCGCAGGGTCGCAATGAGGCGGTCGTCATCCAATCGAGCCAATTCGGTGACGCCGGACATATCGGTGATATCGGATAGCGCGGATTTGCGTGAATGCATGGCCGCGATGTGCTCCTCAACGGTGGTATTGGTGGTCAGGGTGGTGACGGTCACGGTGCGGGTTTGACCGATCCGATGGACTCGATCGGAGGCCTGCGCTTCCACGGCCGGGTTCCACCATCGGTCGAAGTGAATGACGTCGGCTGCGCGGGTGAGGGTGAGCCCGGTGCCCCCGGCTTTCAGGCTGAGCACCAGCACTTTCGGACCATGGTCGGTCTGGAAGCGGCGGACGATGTCGGCCCGCTGTTTCTGGTTCAAGCCGCCGTGGAAGAACGGGACAGACACACGGAACTGCTCGCCGAAATGCCGCACGAGCAGCTCACCGGTCTTCCGGTATTGGGTGAAAACCAGTGTCGGCGAATCGGTTTCGAGGTTATTGGCCACAATGTCGGTGCACAGGTCGAGCTTTCCCGACCTCCCCGATAGTTCGTCGGAGTCGTCGGAGTCGTCGGTGACCAGTCTCGGGTGGTTGCAGACCTGCTTGAGCGCGGTCAAAGCCGCCAGCACCCGGGCCTGGCGCTGTGCGCCGCTGCCGAAGCCGTCGTTGATCGCCTGCTCCAGCACTTGGTCGTACAGTCGCTGCTGTTCTACGGTGAGGTCGCAGATCAGGTTGGCGTGGATCTTGGGCGGGAGTGATCCCGCGACCTGGGACTTCTTCCGCATCAACACAACTGGGTCGATCGCCCCGCGCAGTCGGGTAGCGGCGGCGAGGGAACCGTCCGCGATCGGCCGGATAAAGCGACGACGGAACTGCGCCTTATGGCCGAACAGCTGCGGTGCGACCAGATTGAGCAGTGACCAGAGTTCCTCAAGGTGATTCTCGACGGGCGTTCCGGTCAACGCGATTCTCGCGTCGGCCGCTATGGTCCGCGCGGCCTTCGATACTTGTGTGCGGGGGTTCTTCAGCGCCTGCGCCTCGTCGAAAACCGCAGTGGCCCAATGGTGCTCCATCAGGACTGGGCTATGTATGCGTAGCGTCGGATAGCCGGTGAGTAATACCGTCCTGTCATCCATCGCCTCCAGCGGCCCGCCACGCCAGATCATCGTCCGTAGATCAGGTGCAAACCGCGCGATCTCGTGTGCCCAGTTCCCGACCAGCGACGTGGGACATACCACCACCTGTGGCCCCTCGTCGGCGCGCCCGACGAGATAGCCGATTGCCTGCAGCGTCTTACCGAGTCCCATCTCGTCGGCAAGTACCGCTCCGCCGTGTGCGTCGACAGCCTCGCGCAGCCAGCTCACACCGCGGACCTGATACGGCCGCAGCTCGGCGGCCAGTGCTGTGCGCAGTTCGGCCGCAACAGCACTGGTGTGACGAAAGACGGCCACGGCATGCTCCGCCGATGTCACGGCGACACCAGTGGCATCGGGAACGGCATGCCCGGCGATCGGGAGGGCCGCATCGCCGCCCGCAATCCGCGCCCGCCAAGCCTCGACCGACGGACCGGGCGAGTCGAGGAGCGCGCCAGCGAGCTTGTCCGGCTCGATCAGCGCGCAGTCGACGTCGGACACCTCGAACTTGGAAAGGTCCGGCGTCGGGACAACCAAGGCAACCGTCTGGACGTCACCAACGGGCGGGGCGGCTCCCACCGCGCGGCAGGACCACGTCCATAGGGCGAACATATGGCGGTCGAGGAGGTACGTGGCTTGGCCCCCATATGCGGGTTGGCTATCGGTGGTCACCGAGGGGTAGCCGCGAGGGGCGACGACGTATTTGCCGCCGGGCTTCGGCAACATTGGAGGCGCGGTCATGAACACCTTCGGATATCGATCGGCGGGACCTGAACGACTGGACCATAAGTAAACTCCACCACGCCGTCAAGCTTAGAATTTTCTTGCCAAGACTGTTGCGGCCGAGCGGAATATATGCCCTCTGGTGGATTTGTGGACTGAGTAATTTTGTGCCCTCTGGCGAGTGGATCGGTCCCGCGCTTTCCATCGCGGAATGCGCTCGATCGTGCGGATTCCGCGAGGAGGCGCTCACGGGAAGACCAGGTGCGATCTTGATGGAAAGGCTCGTGGTTCAGCCTTCCGGGTTCTAGTTGCTCTCGCAGCCGATGCCGTCACCGTCGCGGTCGAGACGGTGGGGGTCGCCGGGGCCGACCAGGACAGGTCCGTCAAGGTCGGAGCAGTCCAGGTCGGGTGGAGGCGCTGGGAGATAGGAGTCCTGCGGAGCGGTCGGCTCCGGAACGGCGGGGGGTGCCGGAGTCGCTGTCTCCTGGTCGCAGGCGGTCCACAGCCCTGCGCCAGTGCCCTCGGCTTCACTGCCGGCCTGGGAGATCGTCTGCCAGTACTTGTCGTTGGGCTGGTAGAGAACAGCCTCGGCATGCCCCGTACTCACCAGGGAGTGGTTCACGAACTCCTCTTGGTCGTTCCAGACGTACAGCAGGTAGCGGTCGTACGGGTCTTTGAGGTCCTTGTCGCGTTCGACGCGCACGCTGGAGCCGACGGGCAGTAGTTCCGCGATACGCGCTGTCGATTCATCGCTGTAGCACGTCCCGACCTCGGGAGCGTCGATTTGCAGGAGGCGCACTGTGGAGGTCTGGCCCGCTGGGAGGATTTCGCCGTCGCCGCGGACTTCGATGGTGTCACCGTCGACAATGCGATCGACCACGTTGCCCGAGGTGATCGGACTGTCCGTGGGTGGAGGGGTGTCGCCTGGGACTGGAGGAGTGTCGCTCGGGGTCTCTGTCTCGATTTCTTCCCTGTCCGTCCCTTCCCCCTGCGGGGCTGGTTCGTTCGGCGGAGAGGTCTCCTCGGGGGCCTCGCTGACCGGAGGCGGCTTGGCGTCTCCACCGCCTCCGCCGGAAGACCCGATTGCTGCGGCAATGATGATGAGGATGAGTGCCGCGCCGATCCAAAAGAGGATCTTGGTGAAGCGATGCATTTTCTTTGGTGCGGAAGAGGCGGCCTCGCCCCACTGAGGCGCCTGCGGGTCCTGAGGCATGGAAGTGTCCTTAAGTGAAGCGCATAAGCGTTATTAACGCTAGATTCGCTTGAATTAAGACACAAGGTGCATTTTTTGATCGCCCTTTCTTGAAGGAGGCAAGAGGCGGTCTTGAAGGGGATGCGTGTGGCGAGCATGTGCAGAGCAACGTGCCGGCTTTCAGACCACCCAGCGCAACGCGACACCTCCAACCGGACGGGCACAAGGTCGTGAAGGCGACCGTGGTCCACCCGGGCATGCGCGCTGGGCATGGGGGCCCGCAACCGGGATGATGAGCGAGCCGGATTCGCCGATCCCGCAAGGAGAGTGGCAGCTGATGCGAGCGTGTGTTGTCGGGGCCGGCCCCGGGGGAATCGTCACCGCCAAGGTGCTGCTGGAGAACGGCTTCGACGTCACGGTCCTCGACAAGTACCGGCAGGTCGGCGGGATCTGGGCATCGGGAGGCTGCTACGACGGGCTGGCCAACCAGTCCGCGCTCCGCATCTTCGAGTTCGCGGACCTGCCCAACCGCCTGCACTTCGCCGGCGCGGCGGACACGCAACGCTACCTGGAGAACTACGCCCAGGCCTTCGGTGTGTTGGACCGGGTACGACTCGGCACCGAGGTGGTCTCCGTCCGGCCGGTGGACGGGCCTGGGCGGGTCGGCGCCGCCGGCTGGTTGGTCGACTCCCGGCCCACTGGGGAGGAGACGGCGGAGGTTCATCGCGAGGCGTTCGACTACGTCGTGGTCGCCAGTGGGGCTCATCATCACGTCCAGGTACCCGAGTTACCCGGGCGCGAGTTGTTCCGTGGGACCGTGCTGCACTCCAACGAGGTGCGGGCCGGCACGTTCGCCGGCCGACGGGTGGTCGTCGTGGGCGGCGGCAAGTCCGCACTGGACCTGGTCACCCGCGCCGCACACGAGGCGACCTCGGCCACCCTCGTGCAGCGCAAGGTGAACTGGATGGTCCCCGAGCGGTTCCTGCTCGGTCTGGTCGGCTACAAGTGGATCCTGTTCACCCGGCTCGGTGAGGCGCTCCTGCCCCGCTACCACGATCCGGCCTGCGTCCGTCCGATCGACCGCATCGACGACCGGGTCAAGCGAGCCCTGTGGTGGCTCATCACCCGCGACATGCTGCTGTCCACCGGGCTGTACCGGCTGCCGAGGGAACTGCGGCCCGCTCACGCGCTCCCCTTCCATCTGGCCCACGCGGGAGTGATGCCACGCGGCTACGTGCGGGCCGTCCGCCGCGGTCTGATCGCCCCCAAGGTCAGCGCTGTCGAGGCGTATACCGACAAGGGGCTGCGACTGGCGACCGGTGAGCAAGTGGCGGCGGATGTCCTCGTGTTCGCCACGGGGCACCACAAAGTCTTTCCGTTCCTGGATCCGAGCGTGCGCGTGCACGATTCCGCCGGGCGGCTACGGCTCTACCGAGGCATCGTGCCACCTGGCGCCGACCGGCTGGGGTTCGTCGGTTTCCGGCAGGTCTTCAACAACATCATGGGCGTGGAACTCACCG
Source organism: Streptomyces sp. NPDC006385 (assembly GCF_040612485.1). NCBI lineage: Bacteria > Bacillati > Actinomycetota > Actinomycetes > Kitasatosporales > Streptomycetaceae > Streptomyces > Streptomyces sp. NPDC006385. The sequence continues at coordinate 39,244 of NZ_JBEXQG010000014.1, read as the reverse complement.
CGCATTGGCTGACCGGTTACTTCCGGGCGGCGCTGCGCACCACCCCGAGCGAGCAGGAGATGCGGGAGGCCGTCGACGCTCGCCTGGCCTGGCAGGAGCAGGTGCTGCCGGGCTCCGGTGGCTACGATTTCGGCCCCTACGACATCCACTGCGCGGACGAACTCCTGCACGACATGGGATTGCCGTCCCGACGCGTCGGCAACCTGCTGGCCGAATACCTGCTTCCCGGCGGGGTCGCACACCGCTACGCGGGCCTGACTCGATCGAGTTCGGCGAAATGAATGCGCCTGTGCGGGCCACACCGCGAAAACCAACCCGCATCCAGGCCGGTCGGCGGTCGGCGGTCGGCGGTCGGCGAGAGGAGAGGCCCCGCGCCGTCTGCCGACCGCGGTGTCACCGCGGCTCGGTCACCTCGTCCGGTCCGCTGTAGAGCCTGTGCGGGAGGGCGTGTCAGGCGGCGTCACCCGCACGTTCGTTGACGTACCTCTCGATGTTGGTGTAGCCGCTCGCGTGGGTGTCGTCGGCGTCGGACGCGTCGTCGGGGTCGAGGCCTCGCGCGCGCTCCCAGGTGTCCGGCATGCCGTCGCGGTCGGTGTCCGGGGGTGGGGTGCCGCCGCGGAGGGTGCCGAACCCGCCGACGCTCTGTGGGTCGCTGATGATGGCTCCGGTCTGGCGGGTCACGTCGTTCACCAGGCGGGTGTCGATGGCGTCGCGGGTACGTGAGGCGCCGGCCTCGGAGAGCACGGTGGCGTACGCCTGTTGGGCCGTCTCCACGGTGATCGGCGGGAACGCGAAGGGCTTGTCCTCGACGGTGGCGGGGCCGAGGTCGGCTGCCGTGGTCTCCCGGCCGTCCAGGCGGCCGTCGACGTCGGGGTCGTAGAAGTTGCCGGCCGCGTGGATGTGGTAGTTGGCGTTGGCGCGGGAGTACGGGCCGCCGCTGGACGAGGGGCCCTTGACGAAGTAGTTCCCCATCGAGTTGGCGTTGCTGATGCCCGCCGAGTCACCCAGGATGTAGGCGTCCGACCCCCAGTTGTAGACCACGTTGTTGACGTGCTGGAGTCGCCCCTTCGACTTGGGGTTGCGGGTCTTGTTGTGGATGTACAGGTTGCGGCTGAGCGTCACTCCGTCGCTCTGCACGAGGCCGCCGCAGGAGTGCGGTGACAGGCCCTCGGCGATGATCGAGTACTGCACGGTGATGCCGGTGCTCGAGTTGATGGAGAACGTCTCGTCACGGCCCCACGAGGTGGAGACGTGATCGAAGATCATGTTGCTGCCCTTGTCGATACCGACGGCGTCGCGGTTCTGGTTGGGCGTCAGGCCGTGGCGGAACCGCATGTAGCGGACGATGACGTTGTCGGAGTTCGAGAAGGAGACCTGGTATCCCCGGGTGGCCACCCCGTCGCCCGGAGCGGTCTGCCCGGCGATGGTGATGTCGCTCGCGACGTGGAGCGGCGACTTGAGCGTGATGTAGCCCCCGACGTCGAAGACGACGATACGGGGACCGCGGCTCACCGCGTCACGGAAGGAGCCGGAACCGGAGTCGTCGAGGTTGGTGACGTGATACACCTCGCCGCCCCGCCCCCCGGTCGCCCGCGCCCCGAACCCCTCCGCCCCGGGAAACGCGGCAGGCGCGGCGGCCGCACCACCCGCCGCGACCGCCTCCGCGGCGCCCCCGGCCGCACTCGGCGTCAGCGGACCCGACACGGCGACGAGGGCGACCATCGCCAGGGTGTTCCTCCACGTGCGTGACATGAGGCCTCTTCCTGCCGGTTGCCGGTTGCCGGTTGCCGGAGGCCGGCTTCCCGGCTCCAGGCTCGGTTGTCCCGGCCTGTTGTCGCAGCCGGCGACCGGAAGGGTTGCCGCGACGGACCCTGGAGGCGCGGGAGTTCAGCGGGCCGCCCGGACGGGGCCCGCGCGCAGGGGCGCGTCGGTGCGGGCCGCGATGTCCTCGGCGGTGACGCCGGGGGCCGTCTCGACCAGGGTGAGGCCGTCCTCGGTGACGTCGAGGACACCGAGGTCGGTGATGATCCGGTGGACGCACCGCTCCCCGGTGAGCGGCAGGGTGCACTCCTTGACGATCTTCGGGGTGCCGTCCTTCGCGGAGTGCTCCATGAGGACGATGACCCGACGCGCGCCGTGCACGAGGTCCATGGCGCCGCCCATGCCCTTGATCATCTTGCCGGGGATCGTCCAGTTGGCGAGGTCGCCGTGCTCGGAGACCTGCATGGCGCCGAGGACGGCGATGTCGATGTGGCCGCCGCGGATCATGCCGAAGGACAGAGCGGAGTCGAAGAAGGAGGCGCCGGGCAGCACGGTGACCGTCTCCTTGCCCGCGTTGATCAGGTCCGCGTCGACCTCGTCCTCGTGCGGATACGGTCCGGTGCCCAGGATGCCGTTCTCGGAGTGCAGCACCACGTGCACACCGGGCGGCAGATGCCCGGGGATGAGCGTGGGCAGGCCGATGCCGAGGTTGACGTAGGAGCCGTCGGTGAGTTCGGCGGCGGCGCGGGCGGCCATCTGGTCCCGGCTCCAGCCGGTCGGGGTGGTCATGCGCGTACGGTCCCTCGTGTCGAAGACGCGGAAGAAGCTGCGGAAGGAGCTGCGGAAGAAGCTGCGGAAGAAGACGCGGAAGAAGACGCGGAAACGGAAAGGCGTTCGATGTGCTTGTCCGCGGCCTGTTCGCCGGTCAGCTCCACCACCCGCTGGACGAACACACCCGGAAGATGCACCGCGTCGGGGTCCAACTCGCCCGGTTCGACGAGTGTTTCGACCTCGGCGACCGTGATCCGCCCGGCCATCGCCGCGAGCGGGTTGAAGTTGGCCGACGCCTTGCGGAAGACCAGGTTGCCGTGCCGGTCACCGCGCCAGGCCCGTACCAGGGCGAAGTCGGTGGTGACACCGTGTTCCAGGACGTGGGTACGGCCGTCGAAGTCGCGGGTCTCCTTGGGCGGCGACGCGAGCGCGACGCTGCCGTCGGGGGCGTACCGCCAGGGCAGGCCGCCGCGGGCGACCTGGGTGCCGACGCCGGCGGGCGTGTAGAAGGCGGGGATGCCCGCGCCGCCCGCCCGCAGCCGTTCCGCCAGTGTGCCCTGCGGGACCAGCTCCACCTCCAGTTCCCCGGACAGGTACTGGCGGGCGAACTCCTTGTTCTCGCCCACGTAGGAGCCGGTGACACGGGCGATGCGGTGCGCGGCCAGCAGGACGCCCAGCCCCTTCCCGTCCACTCCGCAGTTGTTCGACACGACCTTCAGGCCGGTGGCGCCCTGGTCGTACAGGGCCTCGATGAGCGCGGCCGGAATGCCGCTGAGACCGAAGCCGCCGACGGCGAGTGACGCGCCGTCGGGGATGTCGGCGACCGCCTCGGCGGCGCTCGCGCAGACCTTGTCCATGACAGGAGGTCCCTTTCTTTCTTCTGTTGCCGCGCCGGCTCAGACGTCCGAGCGCAGGGCGTCCGGGCGCAGGGCGTCCGAGATCGCCTTCACACCGCCGTGGGCGGTGAGGCCGCCGTCGACGGGGATCTCGGCACCCGTGAGGAAGGACGCCTCGTCGGAGAGGAGGAAGACGACCAGCGGGGTGATCTCGTCCACCGTGCCGGTACGGCCGAGCGGCGTCTCGCGCACGTTCGCCTCGCGGAAGGCCGGCGGGGCGGACGCGGTCATCTCGGTCTCGATGAAGCCGGGGTGCACGGTGTTGACGCGGATGCCGCGCGGGCCGAGCTCCAGCGCGGCGGTCTTCGACAGGCCCCGCAGCGCCCACTTGCTCGCGGTGTACGCCACCGGGTAGTGGGCGGTGAGCGCGGCGGACGAGCCGACGTTGACGACCGCGGAGCCGGGCGGCATCAGCGGGGCCAGATGTTGGATACCGAGCAGCGGCCCGGTGACGTTGACGGCGTGCACACGGGCGAAGTCCTCCGGGCGGACCTCGCCGAGGCGGGCCCGCCAGGTGATGCCGGCGTTGTTCACCAGGCCGTGGACCCGGCCGTACGACTCCCGCAGCTCGGCGGCGAGTTCGGCCCACTGCTCGTCGCTGGTGACGTCGAGCCGGCGGCAGCCGTCCGCCGGTTCGATGTCGGTGGCGATGACGCGGGCGCCCTCCCGGGTCAGTGCCTCGGCCTCGGCCGCGCCCTGGCCACGGGCCGCTCCCGTGACCACGACGACCTTGCCGAGCAGCCGCTTGGGGCGCAGGTCGGTCACGGCCGCTCCCGGGAGCGGCGCCGGCCCGACGGCAACGGCACCGGATCCGCCCCGGCGACCACGGTGTTGGAGACCGTGCCGATGCCCTCGACGGTGAGGGTGACGGTGTCACCGGGCTTCAGCGGCGGCGGGTCCTGGGTGCCGCGTACGCCCCACAGCTCGGCGAGGCAGCCGCCGTTGCCGCAGGTGCCGGAGCCGAGGACGTCCCCGGGGCGCACCCAGGTGCCGCGCGAGGCGTAGGCGACCATCTCCTCGAAGGTCCAGCTCATGTTGGACAGCAGGTCCTTGCCCACCACCTCGCCGTTGACCTCGGCGGTCAGGGCGAGACGCAGGAAGCCGTCGGCGTCGCGGTACTTCGCCAGCTCGTCGGCGGTCACCAGGAAGGGGCCGAGAGTGGTGGCGGTGTCCTTGCCCTTGCAGGGGCCGAGACCGACCTTCATCTCGGCGGACTGAAGGTCGCGGGCGGACCAGTCGTTGAAGATCGTGTAGCCGACGATGTGGTCACGGGCCTCCTCCGGGGTGAGGTCGCGGCCCTCGCGGCCGATGACGGCGGCGACCTCGAGTTCGAAGTCCAGCACGGCCGACCCCGGTGGCACGGGGATGTCGTCGTACGGGCCGTGTATCGCGTAGGGGTTGGTGAAGTAGAACGTCGGCGCCGCGTACCACCGCTGCGGCACCCCCGCCGCCCCGTCCACGGAGCGCCGTACGCCTTCGACATGCTCCTCGAAGGTGACGAAGTCCCGGACGGTGGGCGGCTGGAGCGGCGGCAGCAGCCGCACCTCGGATACGTGCGGGCCGGCGGGGACGTCGAGTGTGGCGGCGCCCGCTTCGAGCAGTGCGGACAGGCCGCCGGCGCCGTCGGCGAGCAGGTCGGTCAGGGAGCGGGCACCGGGCACGGGGCGGAGCGTGCCGTCCTCGTCGACGACGGCCACATGGTGTCGGTCGCGGTGTTCGTACGTGGCGAAGCGCATGTCAGGGGTCCGTCCTGTCGGCGGGCGGGTACGTCGGCCCGGGGGCGCGGCGGGCAGTCAGGGCGGTGACAGGGAGTCGCCGCACCCCCGGGAACCATGGGGTGGTCAGACCGGCGGAGCGACGAAGCAGCCGCGGTCGGGGTCGTTGAAGGACTCCTTGGCGACCAGCTCGTTCATCGGATTCGCCGTGCCCCACTGGTCGGTGACCTCGGGCTGGGAGAAGTCGTAGACATGGGGGTGCCAGGTGTCCTCGTCCAGCTCCTCCAGCTCGGTGGTGTACTCGACGGTGTTGCCGTGCGGGTCGAGGAAGTACGTGAAGGTGTTGTCGCCCGCCATGTGGCGGCCCGGCCCCCAGATCTTGCGGAACCCGGCCCGCATCACGCGCCCGGAGCCGCGCATGTACTCGTCGATGCCGCGCATCTCGAAGGAGATGTGGTGCAAGGAGGTGTGCGGGCACTTCGCGATGGCCATGGAGTGGTGCTGGTTGCTGATCCGCATGAAGTGCATGACCTCGCCCATGTGCGGCGAGCTGAGCGTGTCGGACAGGCGGAAGCCGAGGTGGCGCTCGTACCACTGCCGGGTCCGGTCCAGGTCGGGGGAGTTGAGGACGACGTGCGACAGCTTGACCGGGATGGACTCCTTCTCCTCGATCTTGCGGTGCCGCCGTACCTCCACGTCGGCGGAGACCTCGATGGTGCGGCCGTCGACGTCGAAGAAGCGGAAGCCGTAGCCGCCGCCGGGGGTGTCGATCTTGCCCGGCTGGGAGACCAACTGGACGCCGCCCGCGAGGAGTCGCTCGGCGAGCGTGTCCACGTCCTCGGGGGACGAAGCCCCGTAGGAGACGAGGTCGAGGCGCTTCTCGTCGGCCTTGCGGAGCCGTACGACGTACTGCTCCGGGGAGCCTTCGGCGGCCAGGAAGGAGATGCCGGAGTCCTCGGCGACCTTGGTCAGTCCCCAGACGCCGGCGTAGAAGTCGAGTTGCTTGTCGTAGTCGGGCACGGCAAGGTCGACGTGCCGCAGGTGAGTGAGCAGGCGGTTGCTCATGGGGGGATTCCTCTCAGGTGAGGGCGAGCAGGGCGGCCGCGTTCGCGCCGCGTACGGCGTGGAAGTCGGCGTCGGGCAGGCGGGCTGCGCGCAGTGCGCCCAGCGGGTCGTCGGTGCCCATGTCGAAGGGGAAGTCGGAGCCGAGCAGGACGCGGTCGGCGCCGGCCACCCGGATCAGCTCCCGCAGGACGTGCGGATCGTGGACGAGCGAGTCGAAGTACAGCCGCCTCAGGTAGCTGCTCGGCTCCCGGGCGCAGTCCCGGGCGTCGGGGCGGACCCGCCAGGCGTGGTCGGAGCGGCCGATGTGGGTGGGGAGGTAGCCGCCCCCGTGCGCGGCGACCAGCTTCAGTCCCGGATGGCGGTCCAGGACGCCGGAGAAGATCAGATGGGAGAGCGCGACGGCGTTCTCGGTGGGCTGGCCGACCGTGTTGGACAGGTACCACTGGTCGAGGCGGGCGTCGAGGGTGCAGCCGAACGGGTGCAGGAAGACCACCGCGCCGGTCTCCTCCGCGCGCGCCCAGAAGGGCGCGAGCCGCGGGTCGGAGAGCTCCACCTCCCGAGTCCCGCCCGGCCCCGGGGCGTGCGAGGAGATCTCCACGCCCCGCAGCCCCTGGTCCAGGGCGTGGTCGAGCAGTGCCGCCGCGAGGTCGGGGTGCTGGAGGGGGACCAGGCCGAGGCCGTGCAGCCGGTCGGGGGCCTTGGCGCAGTGCGCGGCGGTGCCCTCGTTGGCCAACCGGCAGACGGACTCGGCCAGTTGCGTGTCGGCCCAGTAGTGGTAGTGCGACGGGGAGGGGCTCACCAGCTGGACGTCCACGGCGGCCGCGTCCATCGCTGCCAGCCGTGCGGCGACGTCCGTCAGCTGCGGCACCCGGGCGCCCACCATGGGGCCGTTGACCGCCAGCGCCGCCGAGCCGTTGCGGCGGGCGTCGAGGCCCTTGGCCTGAGCCAGGCCGGGCCGGCCCGCCACCGCGTCCTCGACCTCCGGCAGCAGGAGGTGGGCGTGGACGTCGATCGTCGGCGCGGAGGCCGTGGGCGCGGAGGCCGTGGGCGGGGTGGATGGGGGCGGGGTGGATGGGGGCATGGTCACGGCCGTTCCTTCAGCGCGCTCATCGTGCGTCCCATCAGCCCGGGCACGTCCGCGTCGCGCACCCCGTCCAGCAGCCACCGGCCGATCTGGACGGAGGCGTCGACGACCATGCGGACGCGGGGCAGCCGACGGGCGTGGAAGTCGGTGAACAGCTGCTCGTCCCAGTCGCTGCGGGTGGTCAGCAGTTCGGCGAGGACCGAGGCGTCCTCCAGGGACATCGCCGCGCCCTGGGCGAGGGTGGGCGGACAGCAGTGGGCGGCGTCGCCGACGAGCACGACCCGGCCGCGATGCCAGGGGCCCTCCACCAAGTGCCGGTCGAACCAGGTGTAGTTGACCTCGGCCGGATCGTCGATGTGCTTCACGATCTCGGGCCAGTAGCCGCCGTAGCCCTCGGCGAGCGCCCGCATCTCGTCGGCGTACGACTCCGGGGGTATCGAGGCACGGTCGCGCCTGTCCTCGACGACGTAGGCGTAGATGGTCTGCGCGCTGGTGGGGCAGTAACCCGCGATGTAGGCCGGGCCGCCGTAGGCCAGGTCGGTGCGTTCCAGGCCCTCGGGGCGTGGCGCGGCGATGCGCCAGATGGCCATGCCGGTCGGCTCGGGTTTATCGGTGACCCCGATCATGGCGCGGGTGGCCGAGCCCAGGCCGTCGGCGCCGATGACCAGGTCGTAGCGGCCCTCGCTGCCGTCGCTGAAGCGGACCGAGACGCCGTCGGCGTCCTGCTCCAGTGCCGTGACGGTGGTGCCCAGGCGTACGCCCGCACCGGAGGCGCGGACCGCCTCGATGAGGATCTGCTGGAGCCGGGGCCGCTGCATGCCGAGCGTGGCGGGCAGGTCCGCGCCACCGGTCTGGATGTCCTCCACCACGTGCAGCACGGTGCCGTCGGGCAGGGTCACGCCGACCGTGCCGAAGGCGAACCCGGAGGCTGCCACCTGGTCCCACACGCCGAGTTCGCGCAGCACCCTGAGCGCGTTGCCCTGGAGGGTGATACCGGAACCGGTGGTCGCGTTCCAGTCGGGTTTGGCCTCGACCAGGTCCACGGCGACACCGGCCCGGCGCAGCAGGATCGTGGCGGCGTTGCCGGAGGCGCCCCCACCGATGACGAGGACGGTACGGGTCCTGCCGGCCGGAGGCTGGGGGAGAGCGGGGCTGTCGGTCATGTCGGGGTCCCTCCCGAGGTTGGGCCGCACGGCATGGGCGGCGGGGATGGGTCTCGTCCGCTGCGGGTGCGGGCCGGGTCAGTCACGGGGCACTCGGTGGCGGGTGGGGCGAGTGGGTGGCGGGTCGGGGGTGGGTGGGCGTGTGGGTCGGGGTGGGCGGAGTGGCTGGGGGAGCGGGTGTCTGTGTGCGGGCGGTGGGGCGGTGCGGTGGGGGTGTCCGGTGTGTGTGCGGGCGGTGGGGCGGTGCGGTGGGGGTGTCCGGCCGGTGTGCGGGTGCAGGTCGGGTGCGGCACGGGCGTCCGGGCGGTGCGCGGTCGGTGTGCGGCTGCGGTGTGGCCGGCAGGTGCCGGGGCGGGGTGGGTGTTTGGGCGGTGTGCCGGCAGGTGCCGGGGGATGACGTGCCAGGTGTCGGGGGGAGCGTGCCCGGGGTCGGTGGCCGGGAGGCTGCGCCCGGCCGGTGGTCGTGTGTGAGGTATCCCGCCGGTGTCCGGGGTGTGGCCCACCCTCTCGGTGTCCGAGGTGGTTGTGGCGCACCGTCGGCCTCCGGGCGGTGGCGCACCCGGCGGCGGCCGGGCGTGGCGTGCCCCGTGGCTCTCCGGGCTACTTGACGGCGACGGGGTTGATGGGGGAGCCGACGGCTCCGGTGATGGGCAGCGGGGCGGCGGTGAGCCAGAACTCGTACACACCGTCCGCCGCGCAGTCCTCGGCGAGCGCCTCCGGGTCCCACATCTCGCCGATGAGCAGCCCGATGTTGGGGATGGCGATCTGGTGCAGCGGCTGGAAGGCGTTCTCGAACTCGTTGGGCCGGACCTCGAACCCCCAGGTGTCGGTGGCGATCCCGGCGATCTCGGTGCGGTGCAGCCAGCCGGCGGTGGTGAAGGACAGGCCGGGCGCGGGCCCTCCGGCGTAGTCGCCCCAGCCCTCGCGGCGGACCCGGGCCAGCTGCCCGGTCCGTACGACGACGATGTCACCGCGGCCGACGGTCACCCCGTGCGCCTCGGCGGTCGCCGTCAGGTGCTCCTCGGTGATCGCGAACCCGTCCGGCAGCTCCGGCGTGCCGTCGTCGTCCCCGATGACCCGGCCGACGTCCAGCAGCACGCCGCGCCCGGCGACATGCGGGGCCATGTGCTCGATGCCGGTGACGAGGTCGCCGTCGGAGGTCACCACCTTCTGGGCGTCCCGTCCGTTCCACGCCTTGCCGTGATCGAAGATGTGACCGAGGCCGTCCCACTGGGTGGAGCACTGCAGCGGCATGGCGATCACGTCGTCGGCGCCGCCGAGGCCGTGCGGGAAGCCCTGGTTGCCCAGGGCGGCGTCGGTGCCGGTGTCGAGCATGGTGTGCACCGGATTGGTGCGGCGCCGCCAGCCCTTCTGCGGGCCGTTCATGTCGAACCGCTGGGAGAGGGAGAAGCTGACGCCCCGCCGGACCAGCGCGGCGCCCTCGCGCCGCTTGGCCTCGTCGAGGAAGTTGAGGGTGCCCAGCACGTCGTCCTCGCCCCAACGGCCCCAGTTCGAGTACGCCTTGGCGGCCCGCGCGATCGAGCCCTCGGGGTCGTGGCGGTCCAGCGTCATGACGCGGCTTCCTCGGCCACGCAGCGGGTGCGCTGCACACCCAGCCCGGTGATGGAGCCCTCCATCACGTCGCCGTCGCGCAGCAGCCGCCCCCAGTGCATCCCGTTGCCGGCCGGGCTGCCCGTCAACACCAGGTCGCCGGGCAGGAGTCGGGCCGTCATCGAGGCGTACGACACCATGCGCGCGACCCCGAAGATCATGTCCTTGGTGGACTCGTCCTGCATGGTCTCGCCGTTCAGCTTCAGCGTGACCCGCAGGTCGCCCGGGTCCGCGATGGACTCGGCGGGGACGATCCACGGCCCGAGCGGGGTGAAACCGGGCGCGTTCTTGCTGCGCAGCCAGTCGGTGCCGATGGCCTTCATGTCCCGGCGGAAGACGGTGGCACGGTCGGTGAGGTCGTTGGCGATGGTGTACCCGGCCACGTGATCCAGGGCCTCCGCCACGGACACCCGGTGGGCCGGCTTGGCGATGACGGCCGCCAACTCCAGCTCCCAGTCCGGCTGTTCGGCCCAGGAGGGAAGGACGACGTCGTCGTACGGGCCGGTGATCGCGCTCGGCAGGCCGATGAAGACGTACGGCAGGTCCTCGGCCGCCCGCCGGTCCATGATCTCGGCGATCTCGGCTCGCGCCTCCTCGACGGTCCGGGGGTCGTCGGGGGAGCGGTGGGCGACCTCCAGGTCGATCACGTGCTGCCGGTAGTTGGCGCCGGACTGGAAGACCTGGCGCGGCTCGATGGGGGCGTGCACGCGCAGACCCTCCAACGGACGCCAGTCGAGAGCCTCTTCGTTCGCCAGGGTGTGCAGGACCGGCAGGGTCTCCTCCCACCGCTCCAGCACGCCGCGTATCCCGGACGGCGCGGGGACCAGGACCTGGCTCAGGTCCAGCACCCGGCCTTTGGCGAGCAGTCCGGGGAACGGTTCCCCGTCCGGGGCCGAGAACGTGCCGAGCGCGAACGGGCCGGCAGGTTGCGCGAGCGTTGCCATGAGATTTCCTCCCGCTGAGTTGCGGTCTACTCTGGCCCGTGATCCACGGATCACGGAAATCAATCTTTTGAATAAGGCACATCCATGTCATGGATGCCCCTCGGCTCTCTCTAGGCGGTCCTGGTGAACCTGTCCCGACTCGACCTCAATCTGGTCCTCGCCTTGCGCGCCCTGTTGGAGGAGCGCAATGTCACCCGGGCCGGCGAACGGATCGGCCTGAGCCAGCCCGCGATGAGTGCGGCACTGTCCCGGCTGCGCCGTCATTTCGACGACGAATTGCTGGCCCGCACCGGCAACGCCTACGAGTTGACCCCCCTGGGCCTGGCCCTGCGGGACCGCAGCGCCACCGCCTGCGACCTGCTGGAACGCGTCTTCTCCAGCCAGGCCGAGTTCGATCCGGCCGCCGAGCCCCGCGAGTTCACGCTGCTCGCCGCCGACTACGGCACGGCCGTCTTCGGCGCCGAGCTGGCCCGTACCCTGCACGAGGAGGCGCCCGGCATCCGGCTCACCTTCCGGCATCCGACGCCCTCCGTCGTGGAGAACACCGCCACCGTGCTGAGCACCGTCGACGGGTTGCTGATGCCGCACGGCGTCATCGACGGCTTCCCCGTCGTCGACCTGCACCGCGACCGCTGGCTGTGCCTGGTCGCCGACGACAACCCGGAGGTGGGCGACGAACTCACCCTCGACCACCTGGCCCGTCTGCCCTGGGTCGTCTACCAGCGTCCCTACGACGCCCCGGCCGCCCGCCAGCTCAGCATGCTCGGCATCAGCCCCCGCGTGGAGGTCTCCGTCCAGACCTTCCAGTTGCTGCCCCACATGGTCGAGGGCACCCGCCGTGTGGCGATGATCCAGGAACGCCTGGCCCGCAGAGCCGTACGCTCCGCCGCCGTCCGCGTCCTGCCCTGTCCCTTCGAGGCCGTACCGGTGCGGCAGGCGCTGTGGTGGCATCCGGTGCACACCCAGGACGCGGCGCACATCTGGCTGCGGCAGAAGGCGGCGGAGGTGGGCGCGGCGCTGACGGAGAACGGCACGAGCGCGTGACCGGATCCGCCGGTCCGCCGCGGTCGTGCCCGCTGGGACGGCCCGGGTGGGTGCCGGGGCGGCGGCTCGGGTCGGCGCCGGGGACTCTGCTTCGGCGGCTGGGGGAGGCCGGTGCCGGCGCGGGCTGCCCGACCCACGGCTCGGGGCCGACGTCGGGAACGGAGTCGTTGGGCAGGGCGGGAACGCCGTCGGCGTGGGCTGCGCGACTTGCGGCTCGGCGCCGACGGCAGACGTTCGGCGGGTACTTGATACGCGGCTGGAGACGCGCCCCGGGTACTTGATACGCCGGATACGTGCCGGGCAGTCAACTGGCCCGGGTGCCCGAAACTGGCCCGGGCACCCGAAACGCCGGGCCGTGCGGCTCACAGCCCGGCGTTTCGCCCTCAGCCCGCTCAGGCCAACTGCTCCGGCAGCGGCCGGGGATCCGCGGCGCCGGCACGGCGGTTGGCCGCCCACAGCCCCGCCGCGACGAGCGCCGTGGCCAGCCCCAGCACCCCCACGGCGCCGGCCAGCGAACCGACGGCCGGCTCGATCGCGAGCAGCACCAACGGGCAGACGAACTCGCCCCCGAAGAACGCCGCGAGCCACAGCCCCGTACCCCGGCCGCGGTCCTCGAACTCCAGCCGGGTCATGGCGCTGGTGAGGAGCGCGGGCAGGAGCATGCCCGTACCCACGCAGTTGATCACCGCTCCCACGACCAGCAGCGGGACGTTGCCCGCGAGGAACATCACCGCGAACCCGGCCGCGCAGAGCGCGAAGACGGCGGGCAGCATCGGGTCCGGTGAGCGCTTCAGCCGGGCGAAGGCGATCGCTCCGCCCACGGTGGCCGCGCTCGCCGCCGCGGTGGCCAGACCGATCACACCGGAGTTCTCCACGCCGAGGTCGTCGAGGAGATACGACATCTCGACCGGAACGGTGTAGAAGACCATCGCCCCGAAGAAGGTGAGGGCGCAGATGCCCGCCAACCGACGCCAGGGGAACGGGCGACGGGTCGTGGCCGACTTGGTCTCGGCGGTCCCGGAGGTCTCGGCCGTCGCACGAGCCGCCAAGCTGGGCAGTGCGGCGGCCATCAGGGGCGCGAGCAGCAGACTCACGGCATAGATCCAGAACGGCATGCGCCAGCCCGCGGCACCGGCGGCCCCGCCGATCGCGAAGAAGGCGGTGGCCGACGCGGAGGCGCACATCGTCTGCAGGGCGAGGTATTTCACCCGTCGCTGCCCCGAGTAGTAGTCCCCGATCAAGGTGGTGCAGCAGGTCATGATCGCGGCCTCGGTGACACCGACCAGGGCGCGGCTGGCGATGATCGCGCCGAGCGACTCCAGCCAGAGCGGCGCCGTGCCGAACACGGCGTACAGGACCGTCGACACGATCAACAGCCGCTTGCGCCCCAGCCGGTCCACGATGACCCCGGCGAACGGCGCGAGCAGCGCCAGCGCCAGTGCCGGAATGGTCAGCGCGAGGGGGACGAGCGCCTTGGCGCCGGGGGTCGAGGCGAAGTGGTCCTGCATCTTCGGTAGCACCGGGGCTATCAGCACCGCCCCGAGGATCGGCAGGCAACTGCCCGCCATCAGCAGGGTCACGCGCAGCAGGTGGGCCGGACCCGACACGGCGACGGGTGGCGAGGCGGTCTCCTCGACCTCGGCCGGAGGCAGGGACACGGAACCGGGCATGGCGTCTCCAGGTGGCGGCGTACGAGTGCGCGCATGCCGTCACGGGCGCTTACGGCGCACGGCATGCTGAGCGCTGGGGGAAGGCCACACGCCGGCGGCGGATCCGGACAGCGGCGTGCGGCTAGCGACGACTATGAGGCGTTCCGGGGCCCGCCGCCATCCTCCGCACGATCCGAATCCCGGATCAGCTTCATCCATGCCGTGGATGGCCGGGGCGTGGCACCGGGTACGGCCACCCCTGCGAGCGGGCCGGCACAGGCGGCGAATGCCCCCAGAACTGTGCCGACGGATCTCGGTGTCCCGGGCACTTGTGTGGGCGGTTCCTGGTGTCCCGGGCACTTGTGTGGGTGGATCCCGTGTCCCCGGCACTCGTGCGGGCGGATCGTGGTGTCCCCGGCACCCGAGCGAGCGGCCCCCGCCTCCCCGCTCGTGCGAGCAGATCTCGGTGTGCCACCACGCTCGCGAACCGCTCTGGTTTTCCCGGCCCCCGAGCGAACCGCCCTCGACCCGCAGGCACCCGAGCGAACCAACCTCGTAGCCCCGGGCGCCCGAGCGAACCACCCCCGCTATCGGGCACCCGCGCAAACGGCCCCCAAGCCCCCGCCCCGGAGCGGGAACATCGGCCGGCGTCGTCCGGCGACGTGAACTGAACAGCCTCAGCGCACCGGCAACGGCAGCACACGCCGGTAAGTGGGCACGGCGACGGCCGCCACCACGACGTGCATCGCCATCAGCGCGACGACGGCCAGCGGCCCGGCGCCGGGCTGGTCGCCGGTGAGCAGGGCCAGGTCGGGCACGAACGAGACGACCACGACCACGGGGACCAGCCACCGCAACAGCCGCTCCGGCCGGTCGGCGACGCGACGGACGACCGTCCAGCCGAGGGCGCCGAGAAGCGTGCCGATCACGGTCAACGGGACATACGCGGGCGCGTGCAGCGCGTCGAGCCGGTCGGACGCCCCGGCGGCCAGGGCGAGCAGCGCGATCGCCGCGTTGCCGAGCGAGGCCACGACAGCGGCCGCGAGCAGGCCCGCGACCACGGTCAGGGCGCGCGGGCGCCGCACGGGCGGAGCGGACGACAGGGCGTCGGACACGGAACCGGACATGGGGACCTCCCAGAGACAGGCGGTCAGGAGGACGTGAGGCGTCGACCTGGACCGAGCGGCAAATCTGTTTGAAGTATCAAGCAATTGCCACGCTACTCCGAGATGTTTGATGAGGCAAACACTTCGTTAGGATGGTCACCATGACCGGTACCGGTGCGCGATGGCTCACTCCCGAGGAGATGCGAGCCTGGATCAACTTCATCGACTGCTCGACCCTGCTGGGCGACTACCTCGACCAGCAACTGCGGCGCGACGCGGGCCTGACGCACGCGGACTACGAGCTGCTCGCGCGGCTGTCCTCCGTGCCCGACCGCACTCAGGGGATGTCGTCCCTCGCCGAGCAGCTCAAGTTCACCCGCAGTCGCCTCACGCGCGCGGTGATCCGCCTGGAGGACTCCGGCTACGTGCGGCGCAAGGACGACCCGGCCGACCGGCGTGGGCAGTTGGTGGAACTCACGGACCAGGGAATGCGGTTGCTGACCGGAGCGGCTCCGGGCCATGTCGCGGCCGTCCGCCGGGCGGTCTTCGACGCACTCGACCCGGAGCAGGTGGAGCAACTGGCGGCCATCACCGGCGCCGTCGTCACCGCCCTCAAGCGGGCCGACGAGGAGGACGCCTATCCGGCGGCCCTGCCATGGCATCGCCGCTGACGGATCTCCCGCCTCCTGCCTCCCTCTCATCCACCGCGTCGTTCATGCTGATGAATAAGAATCAAGTACGCGTCCCTTGACGCGTTCACAGCAAAAGCCTACCTTCCCGGGAAAGCGCTTTCAGGCTGCGATGCGACATCCGGCCACCCGGGCCGTTCACCCTCTCGAACCCGCCGCATCGCCCTCAAGCGTCGCCACAGAAGGCGCCGGCAGGTCAACACCCAGCATGCGAAGGCGAATGGGGAGACGAGATGAGGCGATCAGTCGCACTGCGACTCTGCGCGGCGCTGGCCATGACGGGCCTTGCCGCCGCGACCGGTGCGGTACTGCCGACGTCCGAGGCGTCGGCGGCGACCGGGGGCGTCACCGGCTACGCGACCCAGAACGGGGGGACCACCGGCGGTGCGGGCGGGCGGACGGTGCGGGCCACCACGGGGACCGCCATCCACGCGGCCCTGTGCGGCCGGGCGAGCACCAGCACGCCGATCATCATCGAGGTCCAGGGGACCATCAACCACGGCAACACCAAGAAGGTGTCGGGTGCCGGCTGCGACACCGCCGACGGCGTGATCGAGCTCAAGAAGGTCAGCAACGTCACGATCATCGGGGTCGGCAGCGGTGCCCTCTTCGACCAGGTGGGCATCCACCTCCGCGAAGCCAAGAACGTCATCATCCAGAACGTCACCGTCCGCAACGTCAAGAAGTCGGGCTCGCCGACGTCCAACGGCGGTGACGCCATCGGCATGGAGCGCAACGTCCGCAACGTCTGGGTCGATCACACCGTCCTGGAGGCGTCGGGCGGGGAGTCGGAGGGGTACGACGGCCTCTTCGACCTGAAGGACAACACCCAGTACGTGACCCTGTCGTACAGCGTTCTGCGCAACTCCGGCCGTGGTGGCCTCGTCGGGAACAGTGAGAGCGACCGTTCGAACAGCTTCATCACGTACCACCACAACCGGTACGAGAACATCGACTCCCGCGCCCCGCTGCTGCGCGGCGGCGTGGCGCACATGTACAACAACCACTACGTGCGCCTCAACGAGTCCGGCATCAACTCCCGGGCCGGAGCGCGCGCCAAGGTGGACAACAACTACTTCGAGGACTCCAAGGACGTCCTGGGCACCTTCTACACCGACGTCGCCGGATACTGGCAGGTCAGCGGCAACATCTTCGACAACGTGACCTGGTCCCGCCCCGGCAGCGAGAACCACCCGGCGGGCCCGAACCCGCAGTCCAACACCACGGTCGGCATCCCGTACTCCCACAGCCTGGACGCGGCCAGTTGCGTACCGAGCATCGTGAGCCGGACGGCGGGCGCCAACAAGGGCCTTCAGGTGTCGGACGGCAAGTGCTAGCGGCGGACGCCGACAGAGCCCGGCCGCAGGCCGGGGGCGAGGATCACGCCGGGTGGCGGAGTCGTCCCGCCGCCCGGCGGGTTCGTCCGAGGCCCCCGGTTCCGCCGGTCACCGGCCGTTTGGCTGTGTGCCCTGGGGTGCGGGCTCGTGCGGGGTGACGGTCTCGCCCTTGATCACCCGGGGTGCCGCCGGATCGCCCTCGTCCTTCATGGCCC
Source organism: Streptomyces sp. NPDC006385 (assembly GCF_040612485.1). Classification (NCBI taxonomy): domain Bacteria; kingdom Bacillati; phylum Actinomycetota; class Actinomycetes; order Kitasatosporales; family Streptomycetaceae; genus Streptomyces; species Streptomyces sp. NPDC006385. The sequence continues at coordinate 22,194 of NZ_JBEXQG010000014.1, read as the reverse complement.
TGGCCTCGGCCTTGAGGATGCGCGCCGACTTGCCCGCCGAACGGGTCAGCTCGGGGAGCTTCTTGGCGCAGAGGACGGCTATGACGACGAGGAGGATGATCGCGAGTTCGCTCAGTCCGAACATGAGGGTCCTGTCCTTCCGGGGGGCTCGGGACGCCGGGTCGCGGGGAGAGCAGCATCGCACGGCCGAGCGGTGGCTGAGATGACGGCGTCATCCCTGCGGTCTACAGTGCTGTAGAAATCGGTCGGCCGGAAGGGAGAGTCGGCCGGAAGGGAGACAGGGCATGGCGGATCACCGTCAGCGTCCCCGGCGCCGAGGGCAGGGCGAGCTGGAGGTGCTGGTCCTGTCGGCGCTGCGGGAGGCGAAGGGACCGGCGACGGCCGGCTGGGTCCAGGAGCGGCTCGGCGGCGACCTCGCCCATACGACGGTGATCACGATCCTGACCCGGCTGCTGGCCAAGGGCGCGGTGACCCGGGAACGCGCGGGCCGGTCCTTCGCGTGGACGCCGGCGTCGGACGAGGCGGGCCTCGCGGCGCACCGGATGCGCAAGGTGCTGGACGCCGAGAGCGACCGGGAGGCCGTGCTGGCCAGTTTCGTCACCGGTCTGGGGCCGGACGACGAGCGGCTGCTGCGCGAACTGCTGGGTCGGTCCCGGAGCGAAGGGGAAGACTGACGCCGCATGGGGGTCTTCGTCCTTCTGCCGCTCGTCCTGCCGCTCACGGCATGGCCGATCGCCCGCCTGGCCGAGCGGCACCTGCATCCCCGCACGGCGACGCGGCTGCTCACCGGCGTCGCCGCGGTGATGGCGGTCTGCAGCACGGTGTGCCTGGGCCTGGTGATGGTGGTCGGCACCGCCCAACTGCCCGGCAACCCGCTGCCCGACGGCTGGTCGGACCCCGAGGTGCGGGCGGCGGTGCCGTACGACGAGGTCGTCGGCAAGGCGGCGATTCCGGCGCTGTGCGCGGTGGTCGTGGCCTGCGGCCGCACATTGTGGCGGCACGGTCGGCTGCGCCGCCGGGCCCACCGGGCGCTGGCCGGGCTGCCGGGGACCGGCGTGGCCGTCCTCCCCGACGAGGCGCCGTACGCCTACGCGCTGCCGGGTGGCCGCCGGGGCCGCGTGGTGGTGACCACGGGGCTGCTGCACTGTCTCGAACCCGCCGAGCGCCGGGCGCTGTTCGCCCATGAGCGGGCCCATCTGGCCGCGCGGCACCACCGTTTCCTGCTCGCCGTCCACCTGGCCGCGCGGGCCAACCCGTTCCTGCGCCCGCTGCGTACGGCGGTGTCGTACACGGCGGAACGCTGGGCGGACGAGGAGGCGGCCCGGACCGTCGGCAGCCGTCGGACGGTGGCGGGTGCGATCGGCAAGGCGGCGCTGGTGTCCCGGGGCGCTCCGGTCGCGAGGCCCGACGGCTTCGCGACCCTGGCGGGCTTCGCGGCGCCGGCGCCGGGGCCGGTGCCGCGCCGGGTGGCCGCGCTGCTCGGGCCCGCTCCGGCGGTGCGCCGCTGGCCGTCGCTGTTCACGTCGGTCGGCCTCGCGGCGTGGTGCGCGGCCGCGGGGACGGCCGCGTCGGCGATGTCGTCGGCGAACGCGGCGGTGACGATGGTCCTCATCCTGCACGCGGCGACGCCGCTCTGAACGGGGGCCGCCCGTCCGGGAGTCGGGCACGAGCGGCCGACGCGCGGCACGCGCCGACCCTACGGACGTCGCGGTCCCGTTCCGCCGACTCCCGAGAAAATTCGCGTACTCGTTCGGTCCAGGCAACGGATGTTGCGAAGATCGTGGTCTGTTCATTGGTGGGGCGTGCCGGGCGTCGGTTCCGGCCGTGTGTCTACAGAGGGGGCGCGGGTGAGCGGTTCGGGGAAGCGGCGACGGGCGTCGGGCGGTGCGAGGAAGGCCGGGCCGACGCGGCGGGGGCGGATCCTGGCCTGGAGTGCGGGGGTGACCTCGGTGGTCGTCCTCGGCATCGCCGGGGTGGGCGCCTGGGTCTACCAGGACCTCGACAACAGCATCAATTCCGCCGACGTCGATGACAAGATCGGCGGCGGCCGACCCGAGAACCTCAGCCCGGGTTCGAAGAACATCCTGGTCGTCGGCTCCGACAGCCGCGACGGCGCCAACGCCGAGTACGGCAAGGATCTGACCACCATGCAGTCGGACACGCTGATGGTGCTGCACGTCCCCGCGAACCGTGAGTGGGCCGCGGTCGTGTCGTTCCCGCGTGACTCCTGGGTGGAGATACCGGCGTGCGACCGGGGCGACGGCGGCACCTCCGACCCGCATCACGCCAAGATCAACGAGGCGTTCGCCATCGGCGGCACCAGCGGTGAGGTCGCCGGGGCCGCCGCCTGCTCCATCAGGACGGTCGAGGCGAACACCGGCTTGCGCATCGACCACTTCATGTCCGTCGACTTCCAGGGCTTCAAGGGCATGGTCGACGCCCTGGGCGGCATCGAGGTCTGCCCCGAGCAGGCCATCCGCTCCAAGAAGGCCCGACTGGACATGGAGCCCGGCTGCCAGAACGTCGGCGGGGAGAAGGCCCTCGGCTATGTGCGGGTCCGCTACGGCGTCGGCGACAACTCCGACATCGGACGCATCGGACGCCAGCAGGAGTTCATGGACGCCCTGGCCGAGAAGGCGCAGGCAAAACTGACCAGCCCGAAGGCGCTGTACGGCTTCCTGAAGTCGGCCACGGGGTCCCTGACCACGGATCCCGAACTGGCCGGCATCAAGCCGCTGTACGGACTCGCCTCGGAGCTCAAGGGAATCCCGAGCGACCGCCTGGCGTTCCTCACCGTGCCCAACTACCCGCGCCAGGCCGACGTGCCCTCCGACGAGGCCAACGTCGTCTGGCAGTACCCGCTGGCCGCCGACCTGTTCGCCGCCCTGGCCAGGGACAAGGAAGTCGACAAGAAGGAGTTGGACGCGGCCGCGAAGAAACCCCTGTACGCCTCCTCCGTGCGCGTCCAGGTCCTCAACGGCACCGGAACCTCGGGGCTGGCCGCCACCGTCGCCGACGAGCTCCGCGAGGCCGGTCTCGCCGTGGCCGGCACGGGCAACGCCCCGCAGACCACCGACACCACGACCGTCACCTACCCGGCGGGCCTGGAGAAGCAGGCCAAGGCGGTGGCCACCCGCCTGCCCGGCGTCCGGACCGCGCAGGATCCGGCCGCCGCGCCGGGCGTGGTCACCCTGGTCGTCGGCAAGGGCCTCGACGTCGACGGCATCCGCTGACGCGGCGCGCCGGGCGGACCGCTCATGGCCGTCCGGCACCCGGGGCGGTGGTCGTTCAGAGGCCGAACTCGTGCGGCGGCAGATCGAGCGCGTAGCACGCCTCGCGGACCACCGCCCGCTCGTCCTTGTCGAAGTCGCCGTCGGCACCGCCGATGACGATGCCGATCTGGACGACGGCCCGCGCCTCGGCGGGCTTCTTCCTCGCCTTGGCGATCTCCTGCAGCACGCTCACCTTGCCGAAGTCGAAGTCGGCGGTGAGCCGGTTCAGGTTCTCCTCGAAGCGCCGGCGCAGGTCGTCGGCCGGGAAGTTCTGCAGCACCTCGTTGGCGGCGATCAGTTGGGCCACACGCTGCCGCTCGGAGGGGTCGACGGTGCCGTCGGCGGCGGCGACGAGCGCGCACATGGCCATGCTCGCGTCGCGGAAGGCGCCGCTCTTGAGGTCGTTCTTCTTCGCCGTCAACTGGGTCTGCATCGTCGACGCGGACTCCTTGAGGCGGTCCCACAGGGCCATGAGAACTCCAAACGAGTACGGGGCTCGGTGGCCGGCCAGGGTGGCGGCCACTTGTTCTACAGTAATGTAGAAGCAAGCGGGGTGGTTCCCGCCGGGCGGGGGCCCGGGACGCCCGCCGCACTCGAAGGGCCGAGCAGCGCGCTTTGCCTGTCCTTTACTATGGGGCGGAAGGTGTCGACGCCCGGCGCCCCGACCCGCGAAGCCCGCCGAACCGAGAAGGAGACACGAGCCCGCGATGGGTGAGCCTCCCAGTACCAGCCGTGCCATGCCCCGCACGCCCCACGCGCATGAGGGAACGGGGGTGGCACGGTGACCGAGATCCTGCTGCTCCTGCTGGCCCTCCTCCTCGTCCTGGCCTGCGCGCTGTTCGTCGCGGCCGAGTTCTCGCTGACCACCGTCGAGCGCGGCGAACTGGAGCGCGCCGCCGAGTCCGGTGAGCGCGGCGCCGAGGGCGCGCTGAAAGCCGTACGCCGCCTGACCCTCCAGCTCTCCGGCGCCCAACTCGGCATCACCGTCACCTCCCTGGTGATCGGCATGCTCGCCGAGCCGTCGCTGGCCGCGCTGCTGCGCGGCCCGCTGACGGCGGCCGGCCTGGGCGGGGCCGCCCCGTCCGTGGCGACCGTGCTGGGCGTGGTCGTCTCCACCGTCGTGCTGATGGTGGTCGGCGAACTGGTGCCGAAGAACTGGGCGATCTCCCGGCCGCTGGCGGTCGCGAAGGTCGTCGCGGGCCCGCAACGCGGCTTCACGGCCGCCTTCGGCCCGTTCATCCGTCACCTGAACAACACCGCGAACCGGTTCGTACGCCGCTTCGGCCTGGAGCCCGCCGAGGAACTGGCCTCCGCCCGCAGCCCCGAGGAACTCGTCGCGCTCGCCCGGCACTCGGCGGCCCAGGGCGCCCTGGAGCCGGACTCCGCCGAACTGTTCGTGCGCACCCTGCACCTGAGCGAGCTGACCGCCGAGAACGTGATGACCCCGCGCGTCGACGTCAAGGCGCTCGAAGCACGCGCGACGGCCGCCGACGCGGCCAACCTCACCCACGCCACCGGCCTGTCCCGCTTCCCGGTGTACCGCGACAGCCTCGACGACGTCATCGGCAGCGTCCACATCCGCGACGTCCTCGCCCTGGACCCGGAGAAGCGGCTCGTCACACCGGTCACGGAACTGGCCACCGCGCCCTTGCTCGTCCCCGACAGCCTCACCGCCGACCGGCTGCTGGAGCGGCTGCGCACCACCCGCACCATGGCCGTCGTCATCGACGAGTACGGCGGCACGGCGGGTGTGGCCACGATGGAGGACATCGTCGAGGAGGTCGTCGGCGAGGTCCGCGACGAGCACGACCCCGTCGAGGTCCCCGACCTGCTGCCCGGCCCGGCGACACGGGACGGACGTTCCGTGTGGGAGGCGGACGGCGGCGTACGCCTCGACGAACTCGCCGGCATAGGACTGACCGCACCGGAAGGCCCGTACGAGACGGCCGCCGGACTCATCGCGACCCGCCTGGGCCGCATCCCCGACAAGGGGGACGTGCTCGACCTGGACGGCTGGCAACTGGACGTCCTCGACGTCGAGCACCACCGCGCCGACCGCATCCGCATCACCGGGCCGGCCGCCGCCCGCCGGGTCCAGCTCGCGGAGGACGCCCGATGACCGCCCTCCAACTCGCCATCGGCGCCCTGACGCTGCTGACCAACGCCTTCTTCGTCGGCGCCGAGTTCGCCCTCGTCTCCGTGCGCCGCAGCCAGATCGAGCCCCGCGCCCACGAGGGCGACAAGCGGGCGAAGATGACCCTGTGGGCCCTGGAGCACCTCTCCGCGATGATGGCCACCGCCCAACTGGGCATCACCGTCTCCTCCCTGGTGCTCGGCGCGGTCGCCGAACCGGCCATCGCGCATCTGCTGGAGCCCGGTTTCGAGGCGGTCCATCTGCCGCACGCCCTGGTGCACCCGGTCGCCTTCGTGATCGCGCTGACCGTGGCGACGTATCTGCACATGCTGTTCGGCGAGATGGTCCCGAAGAACATCGCCCTCGCCGCCCCGGTCCCCAGCGCCCTGCTGCTCGGCCCGCCCCTGGTGGCCCTCACCCGGGCCCTGCGGCCGTTCGTGTTCGGCATCAACGCCTTCGCCAACGCCCTGCTGAAGCTGTTGCGCGTCGAGCCGAAGGACGAGGTCGACGCCGTCTTCACCGACGACCAACTGGTGCGCATGGTCGTCGACTCCAGCGAGGCCGGACTGCTCACCCCCGCCGACGGCGAGCGCCTGCGCGACGCGCTGGAGCTGGGCACCCGGCCGGTGGGCGAGATCCTCGTGCCGGTGCAGCGTATGCGCACCGTCGACCACACCGTCACCCCGGCCCGGCTGGAACGCGTGGCCGCCGAGGCCGGCTTCTCCCGCTTCCCGGTCACCGGCCCCGCGGGCGCCCTCCTCGGCTACCTGCACATCAAGGACACCCTCGGCGTCGCCGACCGCGACCGGCCCTTCCCACCCGGCACCCTGCACCCGGTCACCCGGGTCCGCATCGACACCCCACTCGACGACACCCTCACCGCGCTGCGCGCCGAGGGCAGCCATCTCGCGGGCGTCCTCGGCGAGGGCGGAAAGGTGATCGGCTTCGTGACGATGGAGGACGTCCTGTCCGAACTGGTCGGCCCGTCCCCGACCACCGCGTGAGTTCCGGGGGCCGGTAACGGCGTGAGCCCGGCTCCGGCGACCCGCGTGAGCCCGGCTCCGGCGGCTCGCGTGAGCCCCGGGGCCGGCCCCCCCCGCAGCCCCCGGCCGCTCCGAGCGTGACCGTGCCTGCGGTGGCTCATAAGGTGTGCGTTCGCACATGGCGTGGTTGAGGGGGCGTGCGTAGGTGTGCTTAGGGTGCTGCGATGTCCGCTGACGCCACACCCGTACCCGCAGTCACACGCGCAGTCACACGCGTACACGCACCGCAGCGACAGCAGCAGCCGCTGCCGTCCGCAGGGGCGGGGCCGAGACGGGGCGGTGAGCGGGTTTCCTTCTTCGACAACGCCAAGTACCTGGGGATCGTGCTGGTGGCGGCCGGCCACGCCTGGGAGCCTCTGCGGGAGGGCAGCCGGGCCGTCACCGCGCTGTACATGCTCGTGTACGCCTTCCACATGCCGCTGTTCATCGTCCTGTGCGGCTACTTCTCGCGCGGCTGGGAAGCGAGCCCCGCGCGCGTCGGGCGCCTCGTCCGCCACGTCGTCGTGCCTTACGTCGTCTTCGAGGTGGCGTACACCCTGTTCGTCCGGTGGGCCGGGGACGATCCCGATCGCCCCGTCAGCCTGCTGGACCCGCTGTACCTGACCTGGTTCCTCGCGGCGCTGTTCCTCTGGCGGCTGACCAGCCCGGTCTGGCGGCTCGTGCGCTGGCCGTTGCCGTTCGCACTCGCCATCGCGATGCTCGCCACGCTCTCGCCGTCCATCGGCGACGACCTCGGCCTCCAGCGCGTCCTGCAGTTCCTGCCGTACTTCGTGCTCGGCCTGCTGCTGAGGCCGGAGCACGTCCGGCTGGTCCGCCGCCGTGCGGCGCGGGTCCTGGCCCTGCCGGTCTGGGTGTGCGCCCTCACGGCGGCGTACTGGGCGGTCCCGCGGATGAACTACGCCTGGTTCTTCCACAGCGAGAGCGCCGAGGCACTGGCCGCGCCCGCCTGGTACGGGCCGGTGATGACACTGGCCGCCTTCGGCTGTTCGATCGTCCTGGTCGCCTGCTTCCTCGCCTGGGTGCCCGGCCGCCGGACGTGGTTCACCGCGCTGGGCGCCGGCACGCTGTACGGCTTCCTGCTGCACGGTTTCGTCGCCCAGGGCGCCAAGTACCTGGGCTGGTACGACCACACCTGGATCCGGCAGCCCCTCGGCGAGATCACGGTCACGCTGGTCGCGGCGGCGGTCATGACCGCGCTGTGCACGCCCGCCGTACAGCGGGTCTTCCGCCGGGTGACCGAGCCACGGATGGCGTATGCCTTCCGGGACCGGGAACGCGGATTCGGCCAGAATCGTTGAACGGAGGAACACCTAGCCAAGGAGCACCACGTGTCCGCCAGACCGACGGACCCCCCGGGGCACCGTCCCCGACCATCCCGCCAGGTTCTTCCTGAGCACGGCACGCGGCGGGGTGCCCCTTCACGATTGACACGCCGTTGAGTGCCGCCAACGCCCTGCTGGGCCTGCTGGCCGTCTTCGTCCTGACCGTCGGCACCGGCTACTTCGTCGCCCAGGAGTTCGCCTACGTCTCCGCCGACCGCCTCGCCCTCGCCCGAGAGGCCGAGGCCGGCGACAAGAGGGCAGCCCGCGCCCTGAAGGTGCTCGAGCGCCTGTCCTTCATGCTCTCGGGCGCCCAGCTCGGCATCACCGTGACCGGACTGGTCGTCGGCTTCATCGCCGAGCCGTCAGTGTCCGCACTGCTCCGGCCCGCCCTGTCCGGCCTCGGTGTCCCCGACGCCGCCGTGAGCGGCATCTCCGTCGTGCTCGCCTTCGTGCTGGCCACCGTCGTGCAGATGGTGATCGGCGAGCTGGCCCCGAAGAACCTCGCCCTCGCCGTCCCGGAACGGCTGGCGAAGTCGCTGGCCGCCTCCACACTGGCGTACCTGAAGGTCGTCGGACCGGTGGTACGGATCTTCGACGGCGCCGCCAACCGGCTGCTGCGCCGGATCGGCATCGAGCCGGTCGAGGAACTGCACCACGGCGCCACCCTGGAGGAACTCGGGCATCTGATCGGCGAGTCCCACGAACAGGGCCGGCTGCCGCGCGGGACCGCAGAGCTGCTCGACCACGCCATGGAGTTCTCCGACCGCACGCTGGACGAGGTGATGGTGCCCCGCGCGGACGCCTACTTCGTGCGCAAGGACGCCACCGCCGCCGAGGCGATCGACCTGATCGCCGAGCACGGCCACTCCAACTACCCCGTCCTCGGCGACCACCCGGACGACATCGCGGGCGTGCTCGGCGTCCGGGAGCTGATGGGCCTGCCCGCGGACCGGCTGGCGGCGACCACGGCCGGTGCGGCGGCCCGTCGGCCGCTGCTGCTGCCCGACACCCTGCCGCTGCCGGACGCGGTGGTGCAGATGCGCGAGCGGGACGACGAGTTCGCCGTCGTCCTGGACGAGCACGGCGGAGTCGCCGGCATCGTCACCTACGAGGACATCGCCGAGGAACTCGTGGGCGACATCGCCGACGAGTCCGACATCCTCACCGACATCGCGGTCGCGGACGGCGACGGCTGGCTGGTGGACGCCGGACGCCGCCTGGACGAGGTGGCCGACGCCACCGGCGTCGAGCTGCCCGAGGAGGAGGACTACGACACCGTGGCCGGCCTGATCGTCGACCGGCTCGGCCGCTTCCCCGCCATCGGTGACCGCCTCACGGTCGCGCTCGCCGACGGCGACAGCGTGGTGATCGACGTCCGTACCCTCGACCGGCACGTGCCCGAACGGGTACGGGTCGAGCGGCTGGTGGCCGAGAAGGCGCAGGAGCAGGCATGAGTTTCCCGACGGCACTCCTCGTCACCGTGCTGCTGCTGATCGGCAGCGGGTTCTTCGTCGCCGCCGAGTTCGCGCTGGTCGCGGCGAAGCGGCACCGCATGGAGCAGGCCGCGGCCCAGGGCCGCCGCGGAGCCAAGGCGGCCGTGGCGGGGATGCGCGAGCTGTCGCTGATGCTGGCCGGTGCCCAGCTCGGCATCACCGTGTGCACGTTGGGCCTGGGATCGGTCTCCAAGCCGGCGATCTCCCACGAACTCGACCCGCTGCTGCACGACTTGGGCCTGCCCGGCGCGCTCAGCTACGGCGTGGCGTTCGCCGTCGCCATGATCGTCGTGGTGTTCCTGCACATGGTGGTCGGCGAGATGGCGCCCAAGTCCTGGGCCATCGCCCATCCCGAGCGCTCCGCCATGCTCCTGGCTCCCTCCTTCCGGGGCGTGGTGAAGGCCGTGCGTCCGCTGATCCAGGTGCTCAACACGATGAGCAACGCTCTGGTACGGCTGTGCCGCGTCACCCCGCGCGACGAGCTGGCGTCGGTCCACAACCGCGAGCAGCTCACCCACCTCGTGGCGGAGTCCGAGCGGCTGGGCCTGATCAGCGAGACGGACTCGCAGCTGCTGACCCGTTCGCTGACCGAGCCCGAGACCCCGGTGCGCGACCTCAAGGTGCCGGCCGCCGCCATCTCCTCGGTCGACGCGGACGCGGACGCCGACGGGATCCTGCGCCTGGCCGCCGACAGCGACCGCACCCGGCTCCTGGTCCGCGACCGGGGCACCGTCGTCGGCTCGTTGCACGCCCGGGACGTGCTGGTCGCCCGCGCCCAGGGGCGGCCCGCCGACGCCCGCTCGCTGGCCCGCCCCGTGCCCGAGCTGACCGAGGACGCCACCGTCGCCGACGCGATCGACCTGCTGCGCAGGCGCCGGGCCTCGCTCGCCGTGGTCCGCGACGCCACGGGCCGGCTCACCGGCATGGTGAGCCTGGACGACCTGCTGGCCCGCTTCCTGCAACCACAGGGGCGCAGTTCGACGCGCTAGTCCTCCGCCGGCTCGTAGGCGCTGATGACGTACAGAGCCTCGTCGTCGATCGCGTTCTCCTCCCAGTCCAGGGAGATCCGAACCGGGTGCCCGTCGGCCGCGTACTCCGCCTCGGCCTCGTCGGCGTCGTCCCGTAGCGCCTGGTCCAGCTCGTCGAGGAGTTCCCCGATGGTGGGCACCGCGTCGGGCACGCGCTCGGCCACGCCCCGGCCGCTGTCGTCGAGGCCCACCGCCTCGACCACGGCGCCGTCCCGGACCGTGATCCGGAAGGTGCCGAGCAAGGTCCGCTCCCCACCGCTCGACAGGAGCGTGTAGCTGTACGAGCCGGGCTCCCGCCACGGGGCCCGGCTCTGCGCCGCCACGCCCTCCGTCCCGGTGCCGCAGGCGGCGGCCGCGCAGATCAGTCCTCCGATCAGTGCGGCACGGGTCCCGGCACGGGCGGCGGCAGGTACGACGGTCATGGCGGCCCTCCCTTCGACGAACGACTACCGCTATGACGCCGCTCGCCCGGGGAACGTTCGACCGGCCTTCCGGCCCCCAACTGCCCTGCCTGCCGCAGTCGTCGGGTGACTCTCGGTGAATTGGCCGGGTGCTTCTCGTGCCCTTCATCAGCCCTGTACGGGCGTTAACCGCCGCTTCGCAACAGTGGCATCACCCGCCTCACCAGGCAGGACACCAGAAGGGAACACAGACATGGGCAGTGTCTCGGTACCACAGCGCAGAGCCTTTCTCGTCGGAGGACTCGCCGCTTCCGCGGCCGTGATCACCGGTTGTTCGTCCAAGTCGGACACCGCCGCGCCGGCAGAGAAGGCGGCCGCGGGAGCGGCGCCGGCTGCCTCGCCCGTCGCCGCGGTGGCGCGGCCCGACTCGCCGCGGACCGCGTTCGACCGGCTGATGGAGGGCAACAAGCGCTGGGTGGACGGGAAGCTGCAGCACCCCGACCAGACCCCCGAGCGGCGCACGCTCCTCGCCGCGGAGCAGAAGCCCTACGCGGCGATCCTCTCGTGCATCGACTCCCGGGTGCCGCCGGAGCTCGTCTTCGACACCGGCATCGGCGACCTGTTCGTGATGCGCACGGGTGGCCAGGTGGTCTCCCCGGTCGTGACCGGCTCCGTCGAGTACGGGCCCCTGACCGCGGGGACATCGCTGATCGTCGTCCTCGGGCACCAGAGCTGCGGCGCGGTCAAGGCGGCGTACAAGGCGCTCAAGGAGAAGACGCCGCTGCCGGGCAACCTGCAGTCGATCGTCGAGGCCGTGCGCCCGGCCTACGAGGAGATATCCAAGCAGAAGCACGCCGACCCGGTGGACGCCATGATCCGGGTCCACACCCGGCAGACCGCCGCCGACCTGCGCAAGAGCACCAACCTCGCTCCGCTGCTGAGGAAGCGCGACGTGGCCATCGTCAGCGCCTACTACTCGCTGGAGACGGGCCGCGTGGAGGTCCTGAGCGGGACTCCCGCCGCCTGACGCCGATGACCGGCCGCCCGTTCCAGGGCGGCCGAGTCAACGGCCCGCGTGAGCGCACCGCCGCACGGCCCGCGCCATCCGAACCGCCCCCGTGGCCGGCCCACCTGCCGCGACCCCCGCTGAAGCGAGCGCGAGAGCCCGACCCCCGTGCCCCGGGGCGGTCGGCCGCGCGCCCGGGGCGAGTCCGTACGCACTGCCGGCCCCTCGGACCCCGGCAGTGCCGAGGCCAGTAGTTCCGCCAGGTGGACGCCCTCGTGCCCGCCGCTGTCCCCCTCGTGGATCTGCGTACGGCAGCTCCGCCGGCCCGCGCACATCCCGGTCGCCGGGGAACAGCTCGCCCGCGTCCGACCGGAACACCGCCGTACAGCTCGCTTCGAGACCGACCACCAGTCCGCCCGCGCGCAGATGACCGGCCAGATGGCGGACGGTCCGGGTCAACACCCGTTCGGCGACGCCGAGTTGGCCGGGGGAGATCCAGGTCAGCCCGCAGCGCAGCGGCTCGGTGGGCAGGGTCACCCGCCGGCCCGCGGGCGCCAGCAGTTCCACCGCGGGCGCCGCCCGGGTACCCGCGACCGCACCGGCGACCACTCCGGCGTCGCCTCCACCGCACAGCTCCACCTGTGGTTCACACGTGGACTACCGGTGCGGACGGCTGCGGTCGGCACCCTCCGCTTCACCCGGACCGCGGCAGCCTGACGTCGGCGCTCGACAGCGTCTGCGGCGCGGCGGTGAAGGCCCGCAGCCGGATCCGTACGCCCGCACGGGGCAGGACGAACCGGCCCCGGGGCGGCCGGAGCTCGTAGCGCGCCGTCGCGTGGGCGGGCAGCGTCGCCGGGCCCCGTACGACCGTCCAGTACGGTTTCATGCCCTGGCCCGTGGTGAGGGTGAAGTGGGGAGCGAGGGCGACGCCCTCCGTGTTGGTGACCCGAACGGTCAACCGGCGCACGGAAGCCGGCGTCGCCCGGAGCGCCGACGTCACCGTCATCCGCAGCGGCGGTGTCCCGCTCGCCGCCCATGCCGCGCTCCCCAGGGCCGGGAGGAGCAGCAACGCGGCAGCCGCGACCCGCGCCCCCTGCCGGCAGAGCATCCGCGGACGCGGCTGCCAGGCGGCGGCGAACTCCGACGCCGGCGCGGTCACCGCCGCCGCCAGCCACAGCGGCGTCATCATCAGGTAGTAGCCGTCCTGCGACCGGGTCGCCAGAAAGAACGCGCACCACGGCAGCACGGTCGCCGCGGGCCCCAGCCGCCGCACGAACAGCACGAACAGCGCGAGCAGCCCCGCCGCCAGCAGCACGCTCGCCCGGGAGTACCAGTCCAGCCGGTCGCTGCCGTCGGTGAAGTACAGAGAGATGCCGACCGCGCCCTGGCCGTGGATCACCGCGCCCTGCGTCAACGGCAGGGCGATGCCCCGGATCCACGTGCCGGGCTCGCTGACGACGAAGTACGTGTTGACCAGCAGCCATACCACTGCCGCGGCCCCGGCGATCCGCGCCACGACCAGCGCCGCCGCCCGTGAGCCCAGCTCCCCGCGCCGCACGGCGTAGATCCCGGCCAGCAGGAACGGCGCGACGAACCACGGCAGTTGCTGCGCCGCGCACGCCGCCCCCAGACACGCCGCCCGCGCCAGCCCGCCGGCCCCGAGCCGCCCGCCCCGCCCGAGCCGCGGCCACCGCACCACCACCGGCACCAGCAGGGCCAGCGCCACGATCGCCGGATAGCCGAGGCGGCCGTACGACGGCAGGAACCCGAAGCCGAGGCACGCCATGGTCGCCGCTGACCGCCACGGCGTGGGCAGCATCCGCCACAGCGTGACGGTACCGGCGACGAGGGCGGCCGTGCTCACCGCCGTCGCCGGCGTGCCCCCGTGCCCCAGCCACAACAGCGGGGCCGTCAGCAGCGGGGCCAGGGGCGGATAGCCGTACGTGAAGTCGTAGCCGCCCGTCACCGTCGGGGTGAGCGCCACCCCGTGGCCGAACAGCCATGGCCAGGGCTGCCCGTAGACGGGGTGCCCGGCGACCAGTTCACGGGCGGCCTGGCTGGTGAGGAGCGCCTCGTCGCTGCCCTGGTGGTTCACCGCCCACGCGCACAGCGTCAGCGTCACCGCGGTCACCAGGACGCACAGGTCCAGCCGCGCCAGTGTCCTCGCCCGCCGCACCACCAGCGCCAGCACCCCGCACACCAGGATCGAGGCGTAGCACACCGAGATGGCCGCGGCGACGACGAGACGGTGCCCGGCCGCCTGCGTCCAGATCGCACGCGTGCCGACGAAGAGGCTGATGTCCGCGAGGAGCGTCAGGACGCGGTGCCACTGCGCCGGGGGTTCCGGGGCGAAGGACATCGGCACCCGCGTCCGCCGGACGGGCGCCACCACTTGCTGTTCTGCCGACTGCACGCCACCGGAACGTAATCACCGCTGGTGAGCGCGGTGCCGACGGTGGGGAAGAGTCCGGTGTGAGGCGGGTGAGAAGATCACCCGCGAGCCCCGGTGCCGGTCAGTACACGTCCCGGACGTAGCGCTTCGCCGCCGCCAGCTGCTTCACATACGCCGACGCCTCGGCCTCCTCCAGCCCCCCGTGCGCGACCGCGATGTCCCTGAGCGCCCGGTCCACGTCCTTGGCCATGCGCGAGGCGTCGCCGCAGACGTAGAAGTGGGCCCCGTCCTGCAGCCAGCGCCACAGCTCCGGGCCGTGCTCGCGCATCCGGTCCTGGACGTACACCTTGTTGCGCTGGTCGCGCGAGAACGCGGTGTCGAGCCGGGCGAGGGTGCCCTCGTCGAGCAGCCCGGTCAGCTCCTCCTCGTAGTAGAAGTCGCTGGCCCGGTGCTGTTCGCCGAAGAACAGCCAGTTGGGCGCCTTGTGCCCGAGGGCGCGTCGCTCCTGGAGGAAGCCGACGAAGGGCGCGACACCCGTGCCCGGGCCCACCATCACCATCGGCGTCGAGGAATCCGCGGGCGGCCGGAAGTGCGGGGAGCGCTGTACGAAGACCGGCACCTCGGTGCCCGGCTCGGCGTCGGCCAGGAAGGGCGAGCACACCCCGCCGCGCGGCCGGCCGCGCAGGTTCTCGTACCGCACGACGGAGACCGTCAGCGAGACGCTGTGCGGGTCGACGAGCGGACTGGACGATATGGAGTACAGGCGCGGCTGGAGCTTCCTGAGCACCCCGGCCCACTCCTCGGCGCCCGCCCGCACGGGGTGCTCGGCGATGACGTCCACGGCCTGCCGCCCCCAACTCCACTGCGCCAGGCCGTCCTTGTTGTCGGGCCGCAGCAGCCGACGCAACTCCCGGTCGTCACGGACGCGTTCGGCGACGAAGCGGAGCAGGTCCGGGGTGATCTTCGTGATGTCGAGGTGCCGGTGCAGGGCGTCCGCGAAGGCGACCTCGCCAACCCCCTTCACCCGCACGGCGGTTGAGCCGTCCATACCCGTCACCGCGAGCCACTCCTCCACCAGCGCGGGCGAGTTGACCGGCCGCACGCCGAGCGCGTCGCCCGCCTCGTACGTCAGCGAGGTCCCGCTCGTTTCGAAGGTGAAGCGCCGCACCTCCTTGCCGGCGCCGGGCCGGCTGAGCAGCCGGTTGCCGACGAGGCGGGCGGTGATGGGGGCGGGCTTGGGGTTGGCCTTCGGAGCCTTCGGGGCCTTCGGCTTCTCGACCGCGGGTACGTCCGTGCCGCCGCCCAGCGCCGTGAGAACCTGGTCGAGCCACACACCGGCGGACGGCTCGTAGTCCGGTTCGCAATCCGTACGGGGGGCCAGGCGCACCGCGCCCAGCTCGTCCAGCCGGGCGTCGAGGCGCCGCCCGTGCCCGCAGAAGTCGTCGTAGGACGAGTCGCCGAAGGCGAGTACGGCGTACCGCACTCCGTCCAGCCGTGGCGCCCCCTCGTCGGCCAGGGTGTCCCAGAAGCCCGACCCGTTGTCGGGTGCGTCGCCGTCGCCGAACGTGCTGGTGATGAAGAGCAGATCGGCCGTGCGGGCGAGGGCGCCGACGTCGGTCTCGTCCATGCCCACCAGGGTGGTGCGGTGCCCGGCGGCGCCCAGCCGCTCGGCGGTGGCGGTGGCGAACTCCTCGGCGTTGCCCGTCTGCGAGGCCCACAGCACGACGACCTCACGGTCGTCCCGCACACGCGGCCGCGCCGACGTGCGCGAGTACATGCCGGCCAGGACGCCGTTCACCCACAGCGCGTGCTCGGGGCTGAAGGGCGCGTCCGCGGGGAGTACGGGGACACCGGGCGCGCCGGAGTCGAGGCCGGCGAGGAACCCGGTGAGGTAGAGACGTTCCTGGGCGGACAGGACGGGGGGCGGCGCGGGTTCGAGCCCGAAGGGATCGGCCGTGCCGGGGGTGACGGCCGTCGGCGTCAGTGCCTCGACCGGCCTGTCCGGCACGGGAGTCGCCACCTTGGCCAGCGACACGGCGCACACCTTGAACTCCGGCTGGAAGGAGATCGGATCGACCGCGTCGCTCGTCACCGCGTTGACGCTCAGGTACTCCCCGAACAGATCGTTCCAATGGAACGGGGCGAAACACCCCCCGGGCCGCACCCGATCCGTCACCACCGCCGGCAGCACCGCCCGCCCCCGCCGCGAGGCGACCTCCACCCGGTCCCCGTCGGCGATCCCCAGCTCACGCGCGTCCTGCGGATGCACCTCCACGAAAGGCCCGGGGTTGAGCTTGTTGAGCTTGGCGACCCGTCCCGTCTTCGTCAGCGTGTGCCACTGGTGCTGCACCCGCCCGGTGTTCAGCACGAAGGGGTAGTCGTCGTCCGGCATCTCGGCGGCCGGCATGTGCGGCCGCGCGTGGAAGACACCGCGCCCGCTCGCCGTGGGGAACCGCAGCCCGCCCTCGGCGTCGACGTACCGGATCGGATTGCGCGCGGGCCCGTCCGGGTCGGCGGCCGGCCACTGCACGGGCGTGGCCCGCAGCCGCTCGTACGTCACCCCGCGCAGATCCCAGCCGGTCACGGGGTTCCAGGCCCGCCGTATCTCCTCGAAGACGTCCTCGGCGCTGTCGTAGGAGAAGCCCTTCTCATACCCCATCGCGCACGCGACGGCCGCGATGATCCGCCAGTCCGCCATCGCCTCCCCGGGAGGGTCGGCCACCGGCCGGGTCAGCGTGAGGTTGCGCTCGCTGTTGACGAAGACGCCCTCGCCCTCGGTCCACATCGCGCCGGGCAGCACGACATCGGCGTAGGCATTGGTCTCGGTCTCGCCGAAGACGTCCTGGGTGACGACGAACTCGGCGGCCTCCAGCCCTTCGATGACGGTACGGCGGTTGGCGACGGAGGCGACCGGATTGGTGCAGATGATCCAGCAGGCCTTGATCTCCCCGTCGGCCATCTTCTGGAACATCTCGATCGTGCCCTTGCCCACCCCGTCGGCGCGCAGGGTGCCCGGCGGCAGCTCCCACAGCTCCTCGACGAAGGTCCGCTCGGCGTCCACGGCGACGGACCGCTGCCCCGGCAGCCCCGGCCCCATGTACCCCATCTCGCGCCCGCCCATGGCGTTGGGCTGCCCGGTGAGCGAGAAGGGGCCGGAACCCGGGCGGCAGATCGCCCCGGTCGCCAGATGCAGGTTGACCAGGGCGTTCGTGTTCCAGGTGCCGTGCGTGGACTGGTTGAGCCCCATCGTCCAGCAGCTCATCCACTCGCCCGCCTCACCGATCAGCCGGGCGGCCGTGCGCAGGTCGTCCTCGGCGATCCCGGTGATCTCCGCGACGGCGGCCGGCGCGTAGTCGGCGAGGAACCCGGGCATCGCCTCCCAGCCCTCGGTGTGGGCGGCGATGAAGTCGGGGTCGGTGTGGCCGTTCTCGACGAGCAGACGCAGCAGGCCGTTGAGGAGCGCGAGGTCGGTACCCGGCTTGACCTGGAGAAACAGGTCGGCCTTGGCGGCGGTCGCGGTGCGTCGCGGATCGACGACGATCAGCTTCGCGCCCGCCTTGACCCGCTCCATCATCCGCAGGAAGAGAATCGGATGACAGTCGGCCATGTTCGAACCGATGACCAGGAAGACGTCGGCCTTGTCGAAGTCCTCGTACGACCCCGGCGGCCCGTCGGCGCCGAGCGACAGCTTGTAACCCATGCCGGCGCTCGCCATGCACAGCCGGGAGTTCGACTCGATCTGGTTCGTCCGCACGAACCCCTTGGCCAGCTTGTTCGCCAGGTACTGGGCCTCCAGGCTCATCTGCCCGGAGACGTAGAAGGCGACCGCGTCCGGCCCGTGCTCGTCGATGATCGCGCGCAGCCGCCGCGCGGTCTCGGCGATCGCGTCGGCCATGGGGGAGGGCACCGGCTCCTCGCCCCGGTCGTCCCTGACCAGCGCGGTGGTCAGCCGCCCGGGCGCGGCGAGCAGCTCGGCCGTCGTCGCGCCCTTCGTGCACAGCCGGCCCGCGTTCGCCGGGTGGGCCTTGTCACCGGCCGCCTTCAGGACCGTACGCCGCCCGTCCGGCCCCATCCCGACGTCCAGCAGGATTCCGCAGCCCACACCGCAGTACGTGCAGACCGTCCGGACCTGAGTCGTGGAGGTGGTCGAGGTCACGCGCTGCCCTTTCCGGCGGTCGGGGTGGTGCCTGGAGCGTACGAATTGCCCGTTACGTCGATGTCACATCCCTTGATCAAGAGGAGTTACGTCGGCCACACAGCCGCCGAGGGCTCGATGTGAGGGGGTGTGTCGCGGTCGCGCACCGTGTCGCTGTTGGGCCGAACGGGTGACTTGGCGTAAGAATTGGCCGGTGCAGGTATTGAAGGCGAGTCAGGTCGGGGGGAGCCGGTGAACAGCCACGACGTCACCGATGAACAGTGGGAGGGGCTCGCCCAGGTCGTTCCTTTGCGCGGCCGTGACGCCTGGCCGTCCGCGGTGGACCATCGCGTCCACCCGGAGGCCGTGACAGAGCCGCGACGCAGGTTCGTCGTCCTGCGGGTCAACGTCTTCGCCGACGCCCGCGAGGTCGCCGAGACACTGATGGCCGGGATTCCGGTGCTCCTGGATCTGACCGGCGCGGAGACCGAGGTCGCCAAGCGGGTCCTGGACTTCAGCACCGGCGTCGTCTTCGGACTGGCGAGCGGGATGCATCGGGTGGACCGGAACATCTTCCTGCTGACGCCGCCGGGCACCGAGGTGAGCGGGTTGATGGAGGGCGCGGGGGCCCCGGGCGCGTGAGGGCGCCGGTCGGCGCGGTACCTCGATCGTAGGAAGGGCGTCGGGCTGAACGGTTCGCCTGGGGCGCCGGGTCCTACGGTCCGATCATGGCCGTGTCGTCTGTGTCTGATGCCGCTTCCCTGCCGTCTCCGGAACGCCCTGGGGGTGCTTCGGGGCACCTGAGGGTTTCCGGGGTTTCCGGGGTTTCCGGGTCGTCCTCGGAGCGTCCTGGGGACTCCGGGTCCTCCACGGAACGTCTCGGGGGCTTCGGGGCGCCTTCGGGCGGGCGTGGAGTATCCAGGCCGTCTTCGGAAGGCCCCGAAGGCTCCAGGCCGTCTCAGGGATGCCTCGGGGTTTCCGGGCCGTCCTCGGCGCGGCCCGTGGGGGAGTCGTCCGGGGTGCGCCCCGTGGGGGGCGACGAGGGGTGCGCCGGCCGGCCTCGCGTGACCGAGCTGCGGTTGTCCGCGTTCGCCGGGCATCGGCGGGCCGCGTTTCCGCTCGGGCCGCTGACGCTCCTGGCCGGGCCCAGCGGGAGCGGGAAGACGACCGCGTTGCGGGCGTACGAGGCGCTGGCCCGGCTCGGCGCCGGCGCCGGGGTCGGTGAGGTCTTCCCCGATCCGGTCGCCTGTGTGCCCGAGCGGGCCCGGCCCGACGCCCAGCGGCGGCGGGGCTTCCGTATCGGCTGCACCGCCGACGGGCCCGAGGGGCCGGTCCGGCTCGATGTCGCCGTGCAGGCAGAGCCCGAACTGCGCATCGTCGGCGAGCGGTTGAGCGCGGGCGGAGTGGTGCTGCTGGAGACGGCTCTGCGTGATCCGAGCCGGCCCTATGTGCAGGCCGCGTGGCACACGGCCGGGCAGTCGCCGGTGACGCGGGCGCCGTTGCCCGACGACCGGCTCGGTACCACGCTGTTGCCGCTGCGGGTGGCGGGGAAGACGGACGGGCAGCGCCGGGTGCTGGCCGCCGCGGAACAGATGGTGGTGGCGCTGCGTTCGGTGTTCGCCTGCGATCCTCGCCCCGAGCGGATGCGGGGGCCGGTGCCGGTCGGGTCCGGGCGGCTGCTCGGCGGCTGCGACAACCTCGCCGATGTGCTGTGGCGGACGCGAGCCGAGTGCGGACGGCGGCACGCGCGTTTCGTGGCCGAGGTGCGGGCCGGGTGCGCCGGGGCGGTGGCGGATGTGGTCGCGCGGGTGCGGGGCGACGGGACGGTGCGGGCGGAGCTCGACCGGGGCGACGGGATCCTGACGGAACTGGCTCGGCTGGGCGACGGTGAACTGCGTTTTCTCGCGCTGTCACTGGTGCTGCTGACCGGGCCCGGCGTGCTGGAGGTCGACCCGGTCGGCGAGGTGCCCGCGGCCATGCAGACGCTCACCGTGCTCGCCGACGGGTTCGACCGGGGGCTGGATCCGGGGCAGCGGCAGGAGTTGCTGCGGCTGGCGGCACGGATGTGCGCGCGGGGGCACATCCGGGTGCTCGGGGTGGTGAGTGACGCGTCTGGGGTGGCGGAAGCGGGCGGGGTGACGGTGGTACACCTGGAGCCGTGACCGAACCTCTTGACGTGGCCAAGCTGCAGCGCAGGCTGGCCGAGTTCGCCGCCGCGCGCGACTGGCAGCCGTATCACACGCCGAAGAACCTCGTCGCGGCGCTGAGCGTGGAGGCGTCCGAACTCGTGGAGATCTTCCAGTGGTTGACGCCGGAGGAGTCGGCGCGGGTCATGGACGACGCCGAGACCGCGGAGCGGGTGACGGACGAGGTCGCGGACGTGCTGGCGTATCTGCTCCAACTGTGCGAGGTGCTCGGGGTCGATCCGCTGGCGGCGTTGGACGCGAAGATCGACCGGAACGAGCGGAGATTCCCGGCGCCGTAGGGAGGGACGCAGACCGGGAGGGATCTGGTCCGCTTTCACTCTCCGTGTTCGTTCAGCGGGTCGTAGCTGAAAAGTTGTCCAGAGATTTCCGCCTTCCTCTAGCTTTTCGTCTCAAGGACCCTCACTCTGGGTAGTGGATAAGGGAGTTCGAGGGTTCGGGAGTTCGGGTGGACGCGTGGGCAGCGCGTCGGACAGACGGGGACAGCGGATGGACGCGGTGCGACTCATCGTGACGAGCAGGCGTGCGCTGGCCGGTGGCGGAGCCGCGCCGGAGATCATGACCGAGGTGTGGCAGGCGCAGGCCCTGGCACAGGCGATAGGGAGCCGGCTCGCCGTCTTCGGTCCGCCTGAACTACGGGGCGAGGCGTTGGGGTTGACGGAGTTGGCGGGGCGTGGCTGCGGTGTCCTGGACGCGCCGGAACTGGCGGAGGGGGCCTTACGCGCGGCGCAGCTCACGGAGCTGGGCGATGCCCGGCAGGCGCTGATGCACCTGGGGAGCCTCCTGGGCGAGGTGGGGATCGCCCTCGTCGGCCTGGCCAGCGCCGCGGACGACGAGAGGACGTACTGGCAGTGCATGGAGGCGATCGACGCGGCGGACGAGTCCCGGGATCGCGTCCTGGAGATGCTGCGAAGACTGGCGGACCGGGATCAGGTCCTGGCGGAGAGGGAGGCGGGGTAGCGGGGGCCTCCGGCGGTTGAGCGGGGGCGTGTGGGTGCGTTTGGCGGGGAGCGGGTGGGGCGGCTCAGGTGGGGTGCGTGCGGGGTGGTGTGCGGCGGCTTGGTGGCGTGCGTGCGGTGGGCTGGGCGGCTTGCGACGGTTTGAGTGGTGTGTGTGCGACGGCTGTCTGGGGTGGGGCTTGAGCGTGGAGTGTGTGCGGCCGTTGGGACGGGGCTTGAGCGGAGTGTGTGCGGCCGTTGGGACGGGTGCGTGTGGGCAGTTGGCCGGGGATGCGTGAGGCGGCCACGGGTGACCGGGTGGGGCTTGAGCGGGGGTGCGTGCGGGCGGTTGCCGAGGGTGCGTGGGCCGGGGAAGCCGGTGGCGGCTCGGGCGGGGGTGCGTGCGGCGGTTGGGAGAGGGGCATGCGGGCGGTTGGCCCGGTGGGGAGTGAGGTGGGGCTTGAGTGGGGGTGCGCGGGTGGTTTGACCGCGGGTGCGTGGGGGTTGGGCCGGGGATGCCTGTGGCGGCTTGAGCGGGGATCCGTGCGGCGGTTTGACCGAGGGGGCATGCAGCGGCTTGAGCGGCGATGTCTGCGGCCGTTCGGGTTGGGATCAGGCGGGGCGGTTGGCCGTGGGTGCCGGCGGCCGTTCGGGTGGGGTCGTGCGCCTGGGTGGGGGTGGGGGCGGTGGCCCGCCGGTGCTGGGTGCCCGCGCCCCCGGCCCCACCCACCTCCGGCCCCCATCCCCCCTCCGCCCCAGCCCAGCCACCGCGCCCGGTGCCGTCCGGGCGCTCCTTGAGCACCCCGCGGTCGATGTAGTCCTGCAC